>NZ_LXJP01000053.1:0-46686 GCF_001728855.1 Pseudomonas sp. AP19
CTGACCCACCGCCTTCGCGAGCAAGCCCGCTCCCACAATGTTGACCGAGTTCAGTTGCCTGCACCGCAGTGCTCTGCTTTTCTGTGGGAGCTGGCTTGCCTGCGATGCAGACACCTCGGTACATCAGGCAAACCCAGTCGCAGACCCCATGCCAGCTCCCAGATTGACCCAATACAGTCTGAAGAGCAGCCCACCCTCTGCCTGATGTACCCAGTTCCAAATGTGGGAGCGGGCTTGCTCGCGAATGCGGTGGGTCAGTCACCCACTCCATCAACTGACACACCACTTCGCTTGTGCTTTTGATCTAACCACTCAGGTCGGCTGTCAGGCCGCCGTGCTTTGCTTTTGACTTTGATCTTAGGTGCCGAGTGGTGGGGCAAGAGCCCTTTGGTTACTTTGGGGCTTTTCCAAAGTGACCCGCCGTAAGGGCGGAACCCATTGCGGCCGTGACCCAAACAACGGATATGTACTCAGCGCCCCCCACAGTCACCCTCTATTCCGGCCAATGCCACGCCGGCGCATCCAAAACCCCTTGCCCCACAATCCGCGTCTCGCCCAGCACCTTCTCCAGCACAATCGAATGACACCCTTCATCCTGCTGCAGCGCTGCAATCAACCGACTGGCATGGGATACCACCCACACCTGGCACTGCTGTGACGCCTGGATAATCAAGCGCGCCAGCGCCGGCAGCAAATCCGGGTGCAGGCTGGTCTCCGGCTCGTTCAGCACCATCATCGTGGGCGGCCGGGGCGTCAGCAGCGCGGCAACCAGCAGCAGATAACGCAAGGTGCCGTCCGACAACTCCGCGGCCGACAGCGGCCGCAGCAAACCTTCCTGATAAAATTCAAGCGCGAAACGCCCGCCTTGCAGCGGTTGGATATTCAAGCGCGCTCCGGGGAACGCATCGCTCACCGCGCGCTGCAAGGCCTCGGGGTCGCCAATCTCTCGAATGGTCTGCAACGCGGCTGCCAGGTCGCGCCCGTCGTGATGCAACACCGGCGTGCGCGTGCCCAGTTGTGGCTGGCGCACGGGCGCATCGACGTCGCTGCGAAAGTGATCATAAAACCGCCAGCCCCGGATGCTTTCGCGCAGCAGCAACACCTCCGGCGAGCCGCGCAGGTTGCCGACCTGGTCGAACAGGCTGTGGTAATTCGGTGTGTGCTGAGCCAACACGTCCCAGGCACGTCCTTCACGTGCTCGCACCATCGGCCCGGAACGCTGCACCAGCAGGCTGGCCGGGCGGTAGAGGTGGCCAGCCCAGATGCATTCCTTCTTCACTTCCGGGTCCAGGGAAAAATACGACTGGGTTTTTTCCGGCAGGCCCAGGGAGATCGCATAGCTGAAGTCCTCCCCGGCAAACCCCAGGCGCAGGCGTTTGACGCCTTGGCGTACCATGGGCTCCACCGGCACCTCGCCATTGCGCATGCGCCGGCTGATGGTTTCCGGCCCGGCCCAGAAGGTCGAGTCCAACCCGCCCTCACGGGCCAGCGCATTGATCACCCCGCCTTGGGCGGTTTCCGCCAGCAGCCGCAGGGCGCGATACAGGTTGGACTTACCGCTGCCATTGGGGCCGGTGACCAGGTTCAGCCGGTCCAGGGGCACCACCAACTTATTGATCGAGCGATAATTGGCTACTGCGAGGGTTTTCAGCATGTGCATTCAGTCTGCAGGGGAACCCTTGGAGTATGGGTTCCTGCCGGCAGATAAGGAACCCTGATCTAAGCTCACAGTCGCATACAAACTGGCACATCGCGTCACGCAAAAGGAGCCTGCATGGGCGGTCGCACTTCAAGAGTTGTACTCAGCCTTGGCCTGTTGGCGCTGCTGAGTGGCTGTGGTCAGGAAAACACCGAACCCAAGGCGCATTCACGGGTATTTGTGCAGACCGTACAGTCGGCGGATTTTGCCGCAGCGGTCACGCTGACCGGTGACATCCAGGCCCGCGTACAAACCGATTTGTCCTTTCGGGTGGGCGGCAAGATCATCCAGCGCATGGTCGACGTGGGCGACCGCGTGACCGCCAAGCAAGTGTTGGCCAAGCTCGACCCCAAGGATTTGCAGACCAACGTCGATTCCGCCCAGGCCCAGGTCGTGGCCGAACAGGCGCGGGTCAAGCAGACCGCCGCCGCCTTCGTGCGCCAGGAAAAGCTCCTGCCCAAGGGCTACACCAGCCGCAGCGAATACGACGCTGCCCAGGCCGCGCTGCGCAGCAGTCAAAGTGCCCTGGCGGCGGCGCAAGCCCAACTGGCCAACGCCCGTGAGCAACTCGGCTATAGCGCGTTGATCGCCGATGCGCCCGGCGTGATTACCGCTCGCCAGGCCGAGGTCGGCCAGGTGGTGCAGGCCACTGTGCCGATTTTCAGCCTGGCCCGTGACGGTGAGCGCGATGCGGTGTTCAACGTGTACGAATCGCTGTTAGTGGAGCCGCCGCCTGACGCACCGATCACGGTCAGCCTGTTGGATAACCCGAGCATCAAGGTCCAAGGCAAGGTCCGTGAAGTCACCCCAGCCGTCGCGGCCAATACCGGCACCGTGCAAGTCAAGATTGCGTTGCAGGCGCTGCCCAAAGACATGCAGCTGGGTTCGGTGGTGAGCGCCACTGCGAATGGCCCGGCCAAGGCCAGTATCGAGCTGCCCTGGTCTGCGTTGACCAAAGACCTCAACGAGCCCGCTGTGTGGCTGGTCGATGGCGACGGCAAGGCGCAACTGCACAAGGTCACGGTGGCGCGTTACCTGACCGGCAAAGTGATTATCGGCGAGGGCCTTAAAGGCGGCGAAAAAGTCGTGGTGGCCGGCGGGCAATTGTTGCACCCCGGCATGCTTGTCGAGATCGCCCAGCCAGGAGCCCAGCCATGAAACACCTGACGGCTCTACTCGCCACCAGCCTGTTGCTGGTCGCCTGCTCCAAGCAAGAACCGCCGCCCGAACCGGTGCGCCCGGTGTTATCGATGGAAGTCAAAGCCGAAGACCAGGAAAACCTCGGGCGCTTCGCCGGTACGATCCAGGCGCGTTATGAAAGCAATCTGGGTTTCCGCGTGCCCGGCCGTATTGCCCGTCGCGCCGTGGACGTCGGTGCCGAGGTGGAGAAGGGCGCCTTGCTCGCCGTTCTCGACCCCACCGACCAGCAGAACCAGTTGCGCGCCGCCCAAGGCGACCTCGCCCGTGTGCAGGCGCAATTTATCAATGCCCAGGCCAACGCCCGCCGCCAACAAGCGTTGTTCGACCGTGGCGTCGGCGCCCAGGCCCAGTTGGACGTGGCCCAGACCGACCTTAAAACCACCCAGGCCACGCTCGACCAGGCCAAGGCCTCGGTCAACCAGGCCAAAGACCAGCTCACTTACGCCGAACTGCGCACTGACCACGCCGGTGTTGTCACCGCGTGGAATGCCGAGGCCGGTCAAGTGGTCAGCGCCGGCCAGCAGGTGGTGACTCTGGCCCGCCCGGATATCAAGGAAGCGGTGATCGACCTGCCCGCCGGCCTCGCCGAGCGCTTGCCCGCCGATGTGGTGTTTCTGGTCGCCGGGCAACTCGACCCAAACGTCAACACCACCGCCATCGTGCGCGAAATCGAGCCTCAGGCCCAAAGTGCCACGCGCACCCGTCGCGCACGGCTGACCCTGGCCGAGACGCCGCCGGCGTTTCGCCTGGGAACCGCGATCAGCGTGACCTTGAGCAGCGCGATTGCGCCACGTATCGAACTGCCTGTCAGCGCGTTGCAGGACGTTGGCGGCAAAACCCGCATCTGGCTGCTCGATACCCAAAGCCAGACCGTGCAACCGCGTGACGTCACCGTGATCAGCCGGGACGCCGACAGCGCCTTGCTCAATGGCGGCGTCAAACCCGGCGAACGCATCGTCACCGCCGGTGTGAACAGCCTGAAAGCCGGGCAAAAAGTCAAAATCGACGAGGACAGCCCGCGATGAAAGGGAGCTTCAACTTATCCGACTGGGCCCTCAAGCATCAGTCCTTCGTCTGGTACCTGATGTTCGTCGCGCTGCTGATGGGCGTGTTCTCCTACATGAACCTTGGCCGTGAGGAAGACCCCTCGTTCACCATCAAAACCATGGTGATCCAGACCCGCTGGCCCGGTGCGACCCAGGAAGAAACCCTCAAGCAGGTCACCGACCGCATCGAGAAAAAACTCGAAGAACTCGACGCCCTCGACTACGTGAAAAGCTACACGCGGCCGGGCGAATCCACGGTATTCGTGTTTCTCAAGGACACCACCAGCGCCAAGGCCATCCCGGAGATCTGGTACCAGGTGCGCAAGAAGATCGACGATATTCGCGGCACATTCCCCCAGGGTTTGCAGGGGCCGTCGTTCAACGATGAGTTCGGTGACGTGTTCGGTTCGGTGTACGCCTTTACTGGCGATGGCCTGTCGATGCGCCAGTTGCGCGACTACGTGGAACAGGTATGTGCCGAGATCCGTTCGGTGCCGGGGTTGGGCAAGGTCGAGATGATCGGCCAGCAGGACGAAGTGATTTACCTGAATTTCTCCACGCGCAAACTCGCGGCACTGGGGATTGATCAGCGCCAGGTCGTGCAAAGCCTGCAATCACAGAACGCGGTGACCCCCGCCGGGGTCATCGAGGCCGGGCCGGAGCGGATCTCGGTGCGCACCTCGGGCCAGTTCGCCTCGGAGAAGGACTTGGCGGACGTTAACCTGCGGCTCAATGACCGTTTCTACCGTTTGGCGGATATCGCCGACATCAGCCGTGGCTATGTCGACCCGGCGCGGCCGCTGTTCCGTTTTAACGGCCAGCCGGCGATCGGCTTGGCCATCGCCATGCAGAAGGGCGGCAATATCCAGTCGTTCGGCAAGGCCCTGCACACGCGCATGGATGAGCTGACCGCCGACCTGCCGGTAGGCGTCGGCGTGCACAAAGTGTCCGACCAGGCGGAAGTGGTCGAGGAGGCGGTTGGCGGCTTTACCAGCGCCTTGTTTGAAGCGGTCATCATCGTCCTGGTGGTGAGCTTTATCAGCCTCGGTATGCGTGCCGGGTTGGTGGTGGCGTGTTCGATCCCGTTGGTGCTGGCGCTGGTGTTCGTGTTCATGGAGTACAGCGGCATCACTATGCAGCGGGTGTCGCTGGGCGCCTTGATCATCGCCCTCGGCCTGTTGGTGGACGATGCGATGATTACCGTGGAGATGATGATCACGCGCCTGGAAAAAGGCGAAACCAAGGAGCAGGCAGCGACGTACGCCTACACCTCGACCGCCTTCCCGATGCTTACCGGCACGTTGGTGACGGTGGCCGGTTTCGTGCCAATCGGCCTCAATGCCAGTTCGGCGGGCGAATACACCTTCACCCTGTTCGCGGTGATTGCCGTGGCGATGCTGGTGTCGTGGGTGGTGGCGGTGCTGTTTGCGCCGGTGATTGGGGTGCATATCCTCAGTGCCAATGTGAAACCGCATAACGCCGAGCCAGGGCGCATCGGCCGCGCGTTCAATGGCGGCATGCTGTGGGCGATGCGCAACCGCTGGTGGGCCATCGGCATCACCGTGGGCCTGTTCGTGGCGTCGGTGTTCTCCATGCAGTTTGTGCAGAACCAGTTCTTCCCGTCGTCGGACCGCCCGGAAATCCTCGTCGACCTCAACCTGCCGCAAAACGCCTCGATCAACGAAACGCGCAAAGCGGTCGACCGCCTGGAAGCCATCATCAAGGATGACCCGGACATTGCCCGCTGGAGCACCTATATCGGTCAGGGCGCGATTCGTTTCTACCTGCCCCTCGACCAGCAATTGGAAAACCCGTACTACGCCCAGTTGGTCATCGTCAGCAAAGGCCTGGAAGCTCGCGGCGCCTTGATTGCGCGCCTGCAAAAACGCCTGCGTGATGACTTTGTCGGTATCTCCAGCTATGTGCAGCCATTGGAAATGGGCCCACCGGTAGGCCGGCCCATTCAGTATCGGGTCTCCGGTAAAGACATTGACCAGGTGCGTAAACACGCGATTGAACTGGCAACCTTGCTGGATCAGAACACCCACTTGGGCGAGATCATCTACGACTGGAACGAGCCCGGCAAAGTGCTGCGCGTGGACATCGCCCAGGACAAGGCGCGGCAACTCGGGCTGTCGTCGGAAGACGTGGCGCAGTTGATGAACAGCGTGGTCAGCGGCGCCTCGGTCACCCAGGTGCACGACGATATCTACCTGATCAACGTGGTCGGCCGCGCCGAGGATGCCGAACGCGGCACGCCGGAAACCTTGCAGAACCTGCAGATCGTCACGCCCAACGGCACCTCGATTCCATTGCTGGCTTTTGCCACCGTGCGCTATGAGCTTGAGCAACCGTTGGTATGGCGCCGCGACCGCAAGCCGACGATCACGATCAAGGCATCGGTGCGCGATGAGATGCAGCCGACCGACCTGGTCAAGCAGTTGGCGCCGACGATCGAAAAATTCAGCGCCGGATTGCCGGTGGGTTACACGGTCGCCACCGGCGGCACCGTGGAAGAAAGCGGCAAGGCCCAGGGCCCGATCGCCAAAGTGGTGCCGTTGATGCTGTTTTTGATGGCCACCTTCCTGATGATCCAGTTGCACAGCGTGCAGAAGATGTTCCTGGTGGCGAGTGTTGCGCCGCTCGGCCTGATTGGTGTGGTGCTGGCACTGATTCCCACCGGCACGCCCATGGGGTTTGTGGCGATCCTCGGCATTCTCGCGCTGATCGGCATCATCATCCGCAACTCGGTGATTCTAGTGACGCAGATCGACGCCTACGAGCGCGACGGCTACACGCCGTGGGATGCCGTGGTGGAAGCCACCGAGCACCGACGCCGACCGATCCTGCTGACGGCGGCGGCGGCGAGTCTGGGCATGATCCCGATTGCGCGGGAAGTGTTCTGGGGGCCGATGGCGTACGCGATGATTGGCGGGATCATTATCGCCACGTTGCTGACGCTGCTGTTCCTGCCGGCGCTTTATGTGGCCTGGTACAAAATTCGTGAGCCCAAAGACCATCAGGCCTGACCCGCGAGGCCTTCCTGCGAGGGTGTAGGAAGGCTCCTGGAAACACTTTCCCTACAGTTGCCGGGCGCCAAGTGTTTTACCCTCCGGGCCTGATCCCGTTTGGAAGACCTGTGCCATGCGCCCTTTTGTGTTGGTTTGTTGCCTGTTGCTGTCTCCGCTGACGTACGCGGGGACGGTGCTGGAAAACGCCTTGTGGCGCGTCGAACTCGACCCCGCCACGTTGGCGCTGCGCGTCACGCCGGCAGGCGAGGCGCCCGTGCAAGCCTCCAGCGGCGTGGCGGCGCAGGTTGTCAGCGATATGCAGGCGGGCACTGAACAGGCGGCCTGGCAATGGGACAGCGGCGCCTATCGTCTGACGGCTCGCCTTGAGCAGCGCGACCTTGCCGTGACCATCAGCGCCCGCGAGCCGGGTACATTGCCGCTGCTGCGCCAACCCGCCGAGGCCATGGGCCAAGGGTTGATCTGGCCCTTGGCCGAAGGGCACTACGTGCCCGCAGGTAACCCCGTATGGAACGCGTTTTTGCTCGAACAGGGCGAGCTCAACACCACGCAGGACTTGAGCCTGCCGTTATGGGGCGTGGATCACGGGCGCTTTACGCTGAGTTGGTTGCTGACCAACCCCTATAACAATCACCTGGTGTGGCAAGCCGACGGAAAAGGCCTGGCGCTGCTGGCATCCCATACGTTCACCGCACTGGAGCCCAGCGCGCCGATGACCCTGCGCCTGCACCTGGGCGACGCCGACCCGTTGGCCGGTGCCAAGCGCTATCGCCAGTGGCTGGTGGAGCAGGGGCGTTATGAACCGTTGACGGACAAGCTGCGGCAAACGCCTGAAGCGCAAAAGCTGCTGGGGGCCAGCCAAGTCTATCTGTGGGGTAATGAGCTGTTGGGGGCGGATGATGTGCGTGATTGGCCGCTGCTGGTGAAAGTGCTGCGCGGCCACGAACTCAAGGGCTTGCTGGATAAAGAGGCCACGCAAGTGCTGGCGCAGTCCGCTGCGTTGGACCGCTATCAAAAGACGGTGCTGTTGCGTGGCCTCAACGCGGCAATCAATAAAAAGGCCCGGCAAACCTGGCAGGCTACCGAGGAGCCGGACATGCTCAAGCTCGCTGATGGCTATGGCGCACTGCGCCGTGAGCTGGCGACGGCGTTCAGCGGCGCGCTGCGTGACGGCCCTGAAACCTGGGGCAGCACGCTCTCGGCCAAGACCCTGAAGTCCCTGCAAGACGCTGGGCTCCCGCGCCTGCTGCTGGCCTTGGGCGACGGTTGGGAAGGTGGCCTGTGGCATCCCGAAGCGATTCAGGCGGGCGTCAACGCCGGTTACCTCATGGCACCGTACGATTCCTATGAAACGGCGTTATCCACCACCGAAAACCCGGACTGGACCACCGCCCACCTGGGCAGCAAGGCTTACCGCGAGTGTGCCATCGTGTTGAAGGACGGCAAGCTCAAGACCGGCTTCCAGCAATCGGGCCACTACACCGATCCACGCTGCGTTCGGCCATTGCTGGAAGCCCGGGTGAAGGCCGTGCAGGCCAAGGCAGGGTTCAACGCCTGGTTCCTCGATGCCTACGCCACCAGCATGGTCTTCGACAGCTATCGTAACGGCGCCCCAATGACCCAGGCGCAAAACGCCGAGGGCAATATCGACGCGTCGCGCTGGATCAACACCGCGCTCAAGCTGCCCGCCGGCTCCGAAGACGGCAACGCCATCACGGCCCAGGGCATCCTGTTCGCCCACGGGATGCAGACGCCCGTGATCGGCTGGGGTGACCACGCGATGACTCAGGACAAGCAGTCGCCCTATTACGTGGGCAACTGGTACCCGCCGGAGCAACCCGCGGTGTTCTTCAAGTCCGTGCCGTTGAAAGAGCCGTTTCGTACGGTGTACTTCGAGCCGACGATGCGTTTGCCGTTGTACCAGGCGGTGTTCCACGGGTCGGTCATCACCACCCACCACTGGCTGTTCGATAGCCTCAAGCTGAGCAATGTGCAGGCTGCAAACGAGCTGACTCAACTGCTGTACAACGTGCCGCCGCTGTACCACCTCAGCGCGGCGACGCTTAAGCAGCGGCTGCCGGTGATCCAGCGGCAGGACCGGTTTTTCCGGCCATTGCATCAGCGCTTGGCGACTCAGGCGATGACCGATTTCCGTTGGTTGACGGCGGACAAGCAGGTGCAGCAGACCACGTTTGCCGATGGCACGCGGTTAGTGGTGAATTTTGCTGCCGAGGAGCACCAGGGCTATGCCGCCCGCAGTGTGACCGCGTTGGTAGTGGGGGAAAAACCGCTGGTGTATCAGGTGCAGTAGCGCTGCCGGTCAAACCGCTATCGCAGGCACGCCAGCTCCCACAGGCAAATGCATTTCAACCGGAGGGAGCGGGCTTGCTCGCGAAGGCGTCAGCCCTGGCAACAAACATCTATAACGTGCGCCACACGCTCGCCAACCAAGGCTGCTGTTCCCGTGGCAACCCGGCGGGCCGGTAATAATGCTCCAGCTCCACAAACCCGGCCGCCGTGAGTAAACCCTGCCACGCCGCCAGGTCGTGGTAAGACCCGTACCGAGGCCCATTCCAGCCTTCCTGGTTTTCACCGCGAGGGTTGGAGCTGAACAGCACGCCGCCCTGTTTCAAGGCGCCATGTAGTTGCTTGAGGATGCGCGGTAATTCCTGCTTGGGGATATGAAACAACACCGCGTTGGCAAACACGCCATCAAATCGCCCGGCAGGCAAATCCAGCTTCAGGAAATCCTGCTGCAACACCTCACAACCACTGTCATCGCGGGCCATCTGCGCAAAGCGCTCGGAGCCATCCAGCCCCACTGCAATGTGCCCCATGCGGGTAAACGTCTGCAGATCGCGCCCCGGCCCGCAGCCGAAATCCAGCAGGGTAAACGGTGGCGTGCCGTGGATATGCCGCAGCAAGGCGTCGATGTTCTGGCTCACATCGTGATCGCGGGTGCCTTCACGGAAGTCCTCGGCCACCTGGTTGTAGTGGCCGAGCGTGGTGGACGTGATCTGGTCGAGGTCGTCGGGCTTAAGGGTCATGACGGGGAATACCGGGTACTGAGATAGCCCGACTATACCTCACCGCTTGTTGAGCACTCGCGCCAGGCGATCGCCCCCCAGCTGAATCACGGCCACCAGAATCACCAGCAGCACGATCACCGTCAGCATGATCTGTGTATCAAACCGCTGATAGCCATAGCGGTAGGCAATATCACCCAGGCCTCCCGCGCCGATCGCGCCAGCCATGGCCGACGAGTTGATCATCGTCACCAGCGTAATCGTAAACCCGCCGACGATTCCTGGCAGCGCTTCCGGCAACAACACGTGCCAGATGATATGCCAGCGTCGGCAGCCCATGGCTTGTGCGGCTTCGATCAAACCGTGGTCGACTTCACGCAAACTGACCTCGGCGATCCGGGCAAAGAATGGCGTGGCGGCGATGGTCAGCGGCACCACGGCCGCCCATACGCCATAGGTGGTGCCGACGATCAGCCGGGTAAACGGGATCAGCGCCACCATCAGGATCAAAAACGGAATGGAGCGGAACAGATTGACGAACGCCCCCAGCACGCGGTTCAGCGCGGGTGCCTGGTAGATCCCGCCCTTGTCGCTGGTGACCAGAAACACCGCCAGCGGAATGCCCACCAGCAATGCAATCAGTGACGACACGCCGACCATCAACAAGGTATCGATGGCGCCCTGCACTAAACGATCAAACCACATAACCGAGCACCTCCACGTGTTGCGCCCAACGCCCGGCGCGATTGCGCAATTCTTCAGCGTTGTGGGGCGAGCCATTCACCGCCAGCAGCAACTGCCCGAGGGCATGACCCTGAATGCGTTCCACACCGCCTTGCAGCAAGCGCACACGCCCGCCGAGGGCGTTGAACAGCGCGGCCAGGTCGGGTTCGTCGCTGGCGCTGCCGGTCAACTGCAAGCGCAGCACCAGTGCCGCGTCGGCAGATGGCCGGGTCAGTTGCAAGCGGCTTTGCAGTTCGTCCGGCAACCCGTGTTGCAGCGGCGCCAACAGGGTTTTGCTGACCTCGTGCTGCGGGTTGCCGAACACTTGCCACACCGGGCCTTGCTCCACGATGCGGCCGTGTTCCAGCACCACCACGCGGTCGCAGATTTCGCGAATCACCGCCATTTCATGGGTGATCAACACAATGGTCAGCCCCAGGCGCCGGTTGATCTTGCGCAGCAGGCCGAGGATCGATTGCGTGGTTTCCGGGTCGAGCGCCGAGGTGGCTTCGTCGCACAGCAGAATCTGCGGGTCGTGCACCAGCGAGCGGGCGATGCCCACGCGCTGTTTCTGCCCGCCGGAGAGCTGCGCCGGGTAGGCCTTGTGCTTGTCCTTGAGGCCCACCAGCTCGAGCAGCTCGCGGACCTTTTGCTCGCGTTGCAGCTTGGGCACACCGGCCACTTTCAGCGGCAACTCGACGTTTTGCCACACGGTCTTGGCCGACATCAGGTTGAAGTGCTGGAAGATCATGCCGATACGCCGACGCAACGCCACCAGTCGGTCTTCGTCGTACTCGCCGATGTCCACCTGATCGATCAACACCCTGCCGCTGCTGGGTTGCTCCAGGCGATTGATGGTGCGGATCAGCGACGACTTGCCGGCGCCGCTGCGGCCGATGATGCCGAACACTTCACCGCGCTGGATCGCCAGGTCAATGCCTTGCAAGGCCTGCACGGTGCCGTCATAGGTTTTGCCCAGGTTGATAAAACGCACATGGGCGCGGTTCAAGTCGGGGTGCAGTTCTGTCTGCTCGGCGTGCCTGGGCGGTAAGCCCAGGTCGCGCAGTTGCGTGTTGGCGGCGCTCATATTCAGCCTTCCCAGCCGACTTGGTAGAGCTTGCCGAGGGATTTATCCAGGGCCGCGCGCACCACCGGCGAGTGCTGGTAGATGTCGACGAACTTGATCACGCGCGGATCGGTTTTACTCTTGGGCTGGACGACAAACTGGATCACGTACTCCGGGTGGTCGAGGCCGTCGAACAGCAGTGCCGACTCGGCATCGAAGGTTTTGGACAGGCGGATATACGCCGGGTAGCCCTGCACCAGATCGGCGTCGTCATAGGCGCGCACCAGCTGCACGGCTTCTACCTGCAGGATTTTGATCTTCTTCGGGTTGGCGATGATGTCTTCTTCAGTGGCCTTGTAGCCCACCCCCGGCTTGAGGGTGATCAAGCCCGCTTTGGCCAGCAGTTGCAGGCCGCGACCACTGTTGATCGGGTCGTTGGCAATCGCCACGCTGGCGCCTTGAGGCAGGTCGTTGAAGCTTTTGTACTGCTTCGAATACAGCCCGACGTTGTTGATGATGCCGGGCGCATACGGCTCCAGCTTGAAGCCGGCGGCGGCCTTGGCGTTTTCCAGGAACGGGATGTGTTGGAAGTAGTTCACGTCGATATCGCCGGCCGCCAGGCTCACGTTGGGAGCGATCCAGTCGGTGAACTCCACCAGCTCGACTTTCAGGCCTTGCTTACCGGCTTCTGCCACGGCGGCTTCCAGGGGGATCGCGAACGCGGCGGTGGTGCCGACTTTCAGCGGCGCATCGGCAGCAAACACGGCCGAGCTCAATAATCCGAGGGTCAGGGCCAGTGCTTTGACTGGGTGGGTGAGCAGGGTCTTTTTCATGATCGGTTTCCAGTCATAAGAGAGTCGGTCAAACAATGAGGTTCTAATGCGGGAGCGGGCTTGCTCGCCTAAGCGGTGGGTCAGCAAACGAATCTGGTGACGGAATCACCGCATTCGCGAGCAAGCCCGCTCCCACAGTTTTGGTTCAGTGTCGGTAGGTCGATCCGGTGTGTTGTTCGGGTAACCGCGCCGTGCCCTGGAAGACTTTTTCGCGCAGCGTTCCTTGCGCGTAGGCGGTCTTGTACGACCCGCGCCGCTGCAACTCCGGCACCACCAGGTCGATAAAGTCGACATAGCTTTCCGGCGTCACAATGCGCGTCAGGTTGAAGCCATCCAGCCCGGTTTCGCTGATCCACGATTCCAGTTCATCAGCCACGTGCTCGGGTGAACCGACCAGGGTGATGTAGCGCCCGCCGAGGGCGTGTTGCTCAAGCAACTTGCGCCGGGTCCAGTCGTTGTTTTGCAGGTTCTTGGTGGCCGACTGGATCGCGTTGCTTTTCACGTACTGGATCGGTTCATCGATGTCGTATTGGGCAAAATCAATCGCCGTCGACGCGGAAAAATGCGCCACGCCGGCTTCAGGGCTGGCGTAGCTCAAGTACTCGGCGTGCTTGGCCCAGGCCAGTTCGTGCGTGGCGCCAACAATCACGTTGAGGCCCATGAACACCTTGATGTCATCCGGGTTGCGTCCGGCTTCGGCGGCGCTGGCGCGTACCTTGTCGACCTGGATTTTGGTCGCCGCCTTGTTCTGCCCGCTGATGAACACACACTCGGCATGTCGCCCGGCAAACAGCAGGCCACGGTCTGAACTGCCGGCCTGGAACAGCACCGGTGTGCGCTGTGGCGACGGCTCGCAGAGGTGATAACCCTCCACTTGATAGAACTCGCCATGGTGCTCGACCTTGTGCACCTTGCCCGGCTGCGCGTAGACCCGTTGCTGCGGATCATTGATGACCGCATCGTCTTCCCAGCTGCCTTCCCAGAGTTTGTACAGCACCTGCAGGTACTCGTCGGCCTGGTCGTAACGCCGGTCATGCTCGACCTGTTCGGTAAGGCCCATGGCCTTGGCGGCGCTGTCGAGGTAACCGGTGACGATATTCCAGCCGACCCGGCCACGGCTCAGGTGGTCGAGCGTGGACATGCGCCGGGCGAACAGATAAGGCGGTTCGTAGGTCAGGTTGGCAGTGAGGCCGAAGCCGAGGTTTTTGGTCACGGCGGCCATGGCCGAGACGAGCAGCAGCGGGTCATTGACCGGCAGTTGGATCGACTCTTTGAGCGGCACGTCGATGGAATTCTGGTAGACGTCGTACACGCCGACGATGTCGGCGATGAACAGGCCGTCGAACAGCCCACGCTCCAGGGTCTGCGCCAGTTCGGTCCAGTATTCGACGGTTTTATACTGCGTCGAGGTGTCCCGTGGGTGAGTCCACAAACCGTGGTTGATATGCCCGATGCAATTCATGTTGAACGCATTGAGCAGGATTTTTTTCTTTGGGTTTACCGGCAGGCTCATCAGATAGTCCCCCGCAGTGGCGGGTTTTCATCGTTGAGGTAGTAATTGCCCACTGCGTGGTACTTCCAGCGCACCGGGTCATGCAGGGTGTGCACCCGGGCATTGCGCCAGTGGCGGTCGAGGCCGTGTTCGGCCAGGGTCGCCTGGCTGCCGGCCAGTTCGAACAGGGTGCTGCCGGCGGCCAGGGAAATTTCCGTGCTCAGGGCGCGCACTTCGGCGACGGCGATGGAGGCCGCCGCGACGTTCTCGGCCGTGCTGTCGGCCTGGGCGCGGTCGAGAAATTCGCCGGAGCGCTCCAGCAAGGCCTCGGTGGCATGCAGCCGAATGCTCAGGTGGCCGAAGCTTTTCAGGGTGAGCGGGTCTTCGGTGGCCTTGTCGTTGCCGGCGTCGATCCACGGGCGGGTCTTGGTGCGCACAAAGTGCAACGCATCTTCGAAGGCGGCGCGCGCGATGCCGGTGTCGATGGCGGCGTGAAGAATCTGTGCCAGCGGGCCGACGGTGGTCGGGCGCTCGAAAGCGCTCTGGAACGGGACCACGTCCTGCGCGGCGACCCACACATTATCGAACACGACGGAGCCGCTGCCGGTGGTGCGCTGGCCGAAGCCACTCCAGTCGTCGATCACCGTCAGGCCTTCGCTGTCGCGGGGCACAAACGCCAGTTGCTGCACGCCGTGCTCATCCACCACCGACGTCGGGATGCGTTGCGCGTAGATCGCGCCGGTGGCGTAGAACTTGCGGCCGTTGATGCGAAAACCATCGCCGTCACGGGTGAGGGCGGTCACGCGGTCGTGGGCGGTTTTGGTGCCCAGTTCCGCCAGGGCGTTGCCGAAACGCTGGCCGGCGAGCACTTCGGCGTACAGGCGGTGTTGCTGCGCGGGGCTGCCGTTCACGCGCAACACTTCAAGGGCGTAGAAGTGGTTTTGCGGGATCTGGCCCAATGAGGCGTCAGCCTGGGCGATCAGTGCAATGACCTTGGCCAGGGTGACAGTGGAGACGCCGGCACCGCCGTGTTCCTTCGGCACGCTGATGCCCCACAGACCGGAGCGGGAGAACACCTCCAGTTCGGGCAAGGGCAGGCGGCGCTCGCGGTCGCGCTGGGCGCTGTCGCGGCGCAAGTCTTCGGCCAGGTCGCTGGCGACAATGAGCGCTTGTTCGTCGCTGGTGATAACCGCGACGTTTGTAGAAAAAGTCATGTTTGCTCCAGAAGCTTGTAGAGAAAGTGTTCTGGTCGGTTAAATCCAGGAGTGACGAGCAGGCAACGTGCCGTTCAATCGATAGGCGCCGACGGCGTGATACTTCCAGCGCACCGGGTCGTGCAGGGTGTGCACGCGGGCGTTGCGCCAATGGCGGTCGAGGTTGAACTCGGCGAGGGTGGCGCGGCTGCCGGCCAGTTCGAAGAGCTTTTCGCTGACCAGCAGCGACACTTCGGTGGTCAGCACTTTCGCCTCGGCCACGGCAATCGAGGCCCGTGCGGCGGATTGCGCGGTGATGGGTGCCGCACTCACCTCGTCCAGCACCTTGCCGGCCTTGCGCAGCAGCGCTTCGGCGGCGTGCAGTTCGATTTTCAGCTTGCCGATATCGGCAATCACATACAGGTCATCGCTGGCGCGCTCGACCTTGGCGTCGATCCACGGGCGCGAGCGTTCACGCACGAAGGCGATGGTGTCGTCGAGGGCGCCACGGGCGATGCCGGCGTCGATGGCTGCCTGGATCAGTTGCGAGACGGCGCCCTGGATATTCGGGCTTTCGCCGATACGCCAGTTTTCGACGACCAGCTCCGCGTCTACCGCAACGTTGTCCAGCACTACAGTACCGCTGGCCGTGGTGCGCTGGCCAAACCCTGACCAGTCATCGACGATGCGCAGCCCTTCAGTGCCACGGCGTACAAAGGCCATGACCTGTTTGCCGTCATCATTCAACGCTTTGATGGCCACCCAATGGGCGAACAAGGCGCCGGTGGAGTAGAACTTCTGGCCGCTGATCACATAGCCGTCGCCTTCGGCGGTGAGGCGCGCCTTGAGCTCCAGGGTGTTTTTGGTGCCGCGTTCCGGGCCGCCATTGCCGATGCGCCAACCGTCGAGGACGTTTTGGAACAGCTGCTTTTTCTGGCGCTCGGTGGCGGTGCCCTGCAACAGGTACAGGATGCCGAAATGGTTCTGTGGGATCTGCCCGAGGGCCGGGTCCGCTGCGCTGATGATCGCAAAGACTTCAGCCAGGGTAACGAACGATACCTCTGGGCCGCCGTATGCACGGGGAATGGAAATACTGCCGAGCCCGCTACGGGTGAACTGCTCGAGCTGCGCCCATGGCAGCGTGCGCTGCTGGTCGCGTTTGGCCGCTTGCAGGCGCGCAGCCTGGGCCAGCTCAAACGCGGCGCTCAACGCCTCGGCATCGTTGCGCAGCACAGTGGCCGGCAACAGCAGTGGGGCTACGTCCAGATCATTCTGGGGGGGTGTTAGAGCCAAGTTAGACATCAGCGCCGCTCCTTGGCTGCACGTAATGCCCTGGCGTTATGCACCGGGGTAATTCTGACCATACCGACCTCGCATTCAATGAAATAAAAACAGAAAAATCAGAGATGTCCGGTGGTCCGGTGCATATACCCTAAGCGTGTTAAATTTTTTAATAAACTAACTTTTAGGAATATGCATAGAAGGGCAGTCACCCAGGCTCGCAGGGCGAACCGGGCTGGCGCGGTTGATAAGTCGACGCGGCCCTGGCCAGGCGGGTCGGCGCCTGTGGCACGCAGGCGGCGATCTTCAAGGTGCGCACCGGTGCCCAGCGCGAATTATTGCCGACGCGGTCGAGGATGCAGTACGTCACGTCCAGGCGGGCGTCGTCGCCCGCTTCGACAATCACCACTGACGGCACCCACACCTGCATCGGCAGGCCGACGCTTTCGGCCTGGATTGGCGGCAGGTCGAGGCGCGCGTCACCCCAACGCAAGGTAATCGCGTCGCCTATGGCCATGTTCAGGTAAGGCTCAATGGTCAGCGGGACACCCCGCCGTACCTGGCTGCTGTTGACGCCGTGACGTCGAATGGTGTCGGGCAGGCCCACCGGGGCGAGGTTCTGATTTTCGTCGCCCGAGAGTGCAGACGGCAGGCCACCCGGATAGCAGGTCTTTACTCCCACCTGGGCGATGGCCGAGCGTGCCGGGCCGTGGCCGACGTGCAGGACCTGGTAGTGAACCCGTGCCGCGCCATCCTGGATAAAACTTTCCGGGACGCGCAGACGGGTCGCTGTGCCGACCTTGCACGCGGTAATCCGACGCGAGTCGGCGAAGCAGTGGTTCCAGAACAGTTCGATCAGGTCGCCTTCCTCCATGCCGGGGTAGGGCGCGATATCCACCTGCAAGTGGGCGGCGGCGAGGGCATTGATGCCGTGCCGGTTAGCCTGGGGCAGGGTTGGGGCAGGAAGCAGGGTCGAGGTTGCAGTGCGCGTCATAAGTAATCTCCTTGATGCAGCCAGCAGCAATCGTTCCGGCGCCCGTGGCACGGATGTGCGCAGGGTGCCGAAAGGAACGATTCAGTGAATAGCCGGGATAGGATCCAATCCTCTGGGCGCTAGATAAGAGGGTTGGCCAACGGCCGTCAATGGCGGCAAAGGGCTAAACGGCGGGTTGGAGCAGATTCAGAACAAGCTGACGGGCAGGGGGATTTTAAGCAGGCTGTTGCGTGGACTTTTACGGATTGGAATGAGGATTTCTTGTAGGAACACCGTCCTGTGGACGCTGGCGTGCCTGCGGTGCAGGCACCCTGGTTTATCAGTCACACTGCGGTGATGCTATCGCAGGCACGCCAGCGCTCACACGGACGGTCAGTGGGCGAGAAATTTGCTCAGGAACTGCTGGGTGCGTTCTTCCTTGGGGTTGGCAAACAATGCCTTGGCGTCGCCCTGTTCCACGATCACGCCTTTGTCGAAGAAGATCACCCGGTTGGCCACATCCCGGGCAAAGCTCATTTCGTGGGTGACGATGACCATGGTGCGGTTTTCTTCGGCGAGGCTGCGGATAGTCGCCAGCACTTCGCCGACCAGCTCCGGGTCGAGGGCCGAGGTGGGTTCGTCGAACAGAATCACCTCCGGCTCCATGGCCAATGCGCGGGCAATCGCCACGCGCTGTTGCTGGCCACCGGACAAGCGTCGCGGGTACGCGTCTTCCTTGCCCGCCAGGCCGACCCTGGCCAGCAGCTTGCGGCCCAATTCGACGGCCGCTTCGCGCGGCATCTTCTTGACCACGATCGGGCCTTCGATGACGTTTTCCAGCGCGGTGCGGTGGGGGAACAGGTTGAAGTTCTGGAACACAAAACCCACGTGCTGGCGCAAACGCCGCACCAGGCTTTGTTGCTGGTTAAGCGGTTTGCTGCTGTCGATCTCGATGTCACCCACCTTGATGCGACCACTGGTGGGTTGTTCGAGGAAATTCAGGCAGCGCAGGAAGGTGGTTTTACCGGAACCGCTGGGGCCAATGATGGCGACGACTTCGCCTTCCTTGACCTCAAGGTCGATCCCGTTGAGCACCACCTGACCCTTGAATTGTTTGGTCAGTTTTTCAACCACGATCATGCTTCAAGACTCCAGGTCATGCCGGTTGACCCGGTCTTCCAGGCGATTTTGAAAATGCGCCAGGATGCTTGCCAGTATCCAGTAGATCAGGGCAGCGGAGAGGTACATGGTGAAGATTTCGAAAGTGCGCGCCGACACCAACTGAGCCTGGCGGAACAGTTCGGGCACCTGGATGGTGGCTGCCAGCGCCGTGTCCTTGACCAACGAAATAAAGCTGTTGCCCAGCGGCGGCAAGGCCGTGCGCATGGCCTGCGGCAGGATGGCCCGGCGCAACGTCTGCGCGCGGGTCATGCCGATACTGGCAGCCGCTTCCCACTGGCCGCGCTCGATGGAGCTGATTGCGGCGCGCAGGATTTCACAGGCATAGGCGGCCATGTTCAGCGAAAAGCCGATCATGGCGGCCGGGATCGGGTCCAGCTCGATGCCCACTTGCGGTAAGCCGTAGTAGATCAGGAACAGCTGCACCAGCAAGGGCGTGCCGCGAAAGAACGACACGTAGACGCGGGCGGTCCAGCTCAATAACTTGAAGCGCGACAAGCGCATCAAGGCCAGGCCGAAACCCAGCAGCAAGCCGAAAAACATTCCGCCCAGGCTAAGAATCACCGTGTAGTACGCGCCCTTGAGCAGAAAGGGCGCGGAGTCCAGCGCGAGTTGGAAACCTGCTTCCATTATTGAGTGACGTCAGCGTTGAAGTATTTCTCGGACAGCTTCTTCAAGGTGCCGTCGGCGCGCAGCTTGTCGAGGGCCTTGTTCACGGCGTCGAGCAGTTCAGGCTCGCCTTTGCGCAGGGCGATACCGGCTTCCTGGCGGGAGAAGGCATCACCAGCGGCGGCGGTGTCCGGGGCTTTTTTGGCGTATTCCAGGGCGGCCAGGCGGTCGATCAGGATGGCGTCGATGCGGCCGATGCGCAGGTCCTGGAACTTGGTTGGGTCATCGTTGTACGTCTTGATGATGGCTTTGGGTTGGTTGTCCTTGAGCCATTGCTCGTAGTTGGTGCCCAGGCCTACACCGACTTTCTTGCCGGCCAGGTCGTCGGCGGTTTTGATGGTGTCGACGTTTTTCTTCAGCACCAGCGCCTGGATACCGGAAACGGTGTAAGGCTTGGAGAAGTCATACTTTTTCTTGCGCTCTTCGGAGATGGTCACTTGGTTGACCACCGCGTCCAGGCGCTTGGATTCGAGGGCGGCGAGGATGCCGTCCCACGGTGTGGCTTGCAGCTTGACCTTGACGCCCAGCTCCTTGGCCAGCGCTTCGGACAGCTCGACTTCGAAACCGCTGAGCTTGCCGCTTTCATCGACAAAGCTGAAGGGCGGGTAGGTGCCTTCCAGGCCGATCTTGATTTCGCCCGCCTTCTTGATGGTGCTCAGCTGCTCGCCGGCAACCGCCTGGCCCAGCCAACCGGCCCCAAGAGTCAGGCCCAATGTGCCCACCAGCAATGTGCGACGCAATACAGAAATAGTCATGAAGAGCCCCTGTGTTTTTATGTTGAGCGAAGCAGGTGACGCGGTAGTCGTATCCTGCCTTAAAGCGCGAAGCGCGTCTTCGCCTTCGGCGCGACTATAAAGCGAGTTTTTAAGACTTGAAAATAATATAAATCTAATTTGATATTCTATTTAGGAATATCACGCTGATCTAATGTGGGAGCGGGCTTGCCCGCGATAGCGCAGTGTCAGTTTGCAAATATGTCGACTGATACACCGCTATCGCGGGCCAGCCCGCTCCCACCTTTCGATCTGTATTCGTTCAGTTAAACGCGGCGCCATAGGCAAACAACGCCGGCGCCCCACCGGTGTGCAGGAAAATGATCGGACCGTCCTCGAACCGCTGACGCCCGATACCATCGAGCAAGCCGGCCATGGCCTTGCCCGTGTAGACCGGGTCCAGCAGCAGGCCTTCCTGGCTGGCCAATAGCTTGACCGCGGCGAGGGTGCCGGCGTTCGGTTCGCCGTAGCGCGGGCCGAAATATTCGTCCCACAGAATCACGTTGAAGGCTGTGGGAATGTCCACGCCAAGCAACTCGGCGGTGCGTTCGGCCAGGCCTTGTACTTTCGGGCGCTGGGCTTCATCGGTGCGTGACACGGTGACGCCGATCACGGGCAAATTCGGCAGCACTTCACTCAATGCCAGGGCCAGGCCGCTGTGAGTACCTGCGCTGCCCGAGGCGAGGACCACGGCGGAGAATTCAATCCCGCTGTCTTTGATCTGCCCGGCCAGCTCCAGCCCGGCGCGCACATAACCCAAGGCACCCAGGGCATTGGAGCCGCCGATCGGCACCAGGTACGGCTTCTTGCCGTTGCTGCGCAGGCGGGCGGCGAGGGCGTTGAGCTGGTCGTCGGCGTGGTCGAGGTTCTCGACCAATTCGACTTTGGCGTCGAACAGCTCCAGCAACAGGCGATTGCCGTTGCCCAGGTAATTGGGGTCTTCGGTGCCGGTGGGGTTTTCCAGCAGCGCAACGCAACCCAGGCCGAGCCTGGCGGCCAGCGCGGCGGTTTGGCGGACATGGTTGGACTGAATGGCGCCGGCAGTCACCAGCGTGTCGGCACCCTGTGCGAGGGCATCGGCGGCCAGGTATTCAAGTTTGCGCAGCTTGTTGCCGCCCATGGCCAGCGGCGTGGTGTCATCGCGTTTGACGTAGATATCCCTGCCCAGCCAGGTCGACAGCCGCTCAAGTTTTTCGAGGGCAGTGGCGCCGCCCAGCAGTTCCAGGCGGTTAAAGCGGTCGAGCTGTTGTTTGATCATGGCTACGCACAGTGGCTAAGTGATGGGGCGACTATAGGCAGGCACTTTTCAACGGGCAACCCGTCAATCGCTTATGTCGGATAGTTCTTAGTATCACACCATTGGTTCTTAAGGGCGGCCAGGGTCCATACCGTAAAGTGATGGCCATTTCGTCAGGAGTGAATACCGTGAGTGAGCGTTCCAGTCATTGGCAATTGCAGACCATCGTCAGCCAACTGCGCAGCGCCCGGGACCAGTGGCGAACGCGCAATGGCCGCTTGAGTGGCGAGCATGGCGGCCGCGAGTTGCCGTCGCGCGAAGCGGTGGCGCAGATTCTTGAAGCGCTGTGCGGTGCGTTGTTTCCCATGCGCCTGGGGCCGGTGGACCTGCGTGAAGAAAGCGAAGATTTTTACGTCGGCCATACCCTCGACGTCGCCCTGAACGCGTTGCTCGGCCAGGCACGCCTGGAGTTGCGTTATGCCGCTCGCCAAGGCGGCAAAGACGATGCCGAGGTCGACGCATTGGCCATTCGCCTGATCCAGGATTTCGCCCTGGCGTTGCCGTCCCTGCGCGGCCTGTTGGACACCGACGTACTGGCCGCCTATCACGGCGACCCGGCGGCGCGCAGTGTGGATGAAGTGCTGCTGTGCTATCCGGGGATTCTGGCGGTGATTCACCATCGCCTGGCCCACCACCTGTATCGCGCCGGGTTGCCGTTGTTGGCGCGGATCAGCGCGGAAATTGCCCATTCGGCGACCGGTATCGACATTCACCCGGGCGCGCAGATTGGCCCGAGCTTCTTTATCGACCACGGGACGGGCGTGGTGATCGGCGAAACGGCGATCATCGGCGAGCGCGTGCGCATCTACCAGGCCGTGACGCTGGGCGCCAAGCGCTTCCCGGCGGATGAGGATGGCCAGTTGCAGAAGGGCCATCCACGCCATCCGATTGTTGAGGACGATGTGGTGATCTATGCCGGGGCGACGATCCTGGGGCGCATCACCATCGGCAAAGGTTCGACGATTGGCGGCAATGTGTGGCTGACCCGCAGCGTGCCGGCGGGGGCGAACATTACGCAGGCGAATCTGCAGCATGAGGATGGGGCGCAGAAGTAGCGACTGAGCCAGAGCCTGTCACTGAGTCCTGTGGGGGCTGGCTTGCCTGCGATGGCGGTATGTCTGATCCGGCACTATCGCAGGCAAGCCAGCTCCCACAGTGCACGGCATTCCAGCTTTGGGTAAGTTTTCACTCAATAATCGCTGAACGTTTTGCCATCACCAGCCGTCATACCAATCCTTGAGCTAGTGTAGGAACTATCTACCGCTCAGCCTTGCGATTAGTCCAAAACCGCCTATTCATGTTTAACTTGAATGTTCGTTCAAGTTAAATCCGGCGGTTCGCTGCCCGCTCACAACAGGAGGCTTACCTTTGCTGAGTCCGTTATTTACAGCCACATCCCACACCTTCGGGGTGCATCGTTCATGAGTGCATCGTCCACCCCATCCAGCGGCCTGGTGCGCATGAATGCGCCGGTTTTCTACTTTGCCGCAAGCTTTATCCTGCTGTTCGGCATCACTGTCATCGCTATCCCGCAACAGGCCGGGGCCTGGTTGCTGGCGGCGCAAAACTGGGCGGCCAATACGGTCGGCTGGTACTACATGCTGGCGATGACCCTGTATCTGGTCTTCGTGGTGGTCACCGCGCTATCGGGCTACGGCAAGATAAAACTCGGTGCCGACCACGACGAGCCCGAATTCAGTTACCTGTCCTGGGCGGGCATGCTGTTTGCCGCCGGGATCAGCATCACGCTGTTTTTCTTTTGCGTGTCGGAGCCGCTGACGCATCTGGTGCAACCGCCCCAGGGCGCCCCGCTGAACGCCGACGCCGCGCGCCAGGCCATGCAGATCCTGTTTCTGCACTGGGGCCTGCATGGCTGGGGCGTGTTCGCCTTTGTCGGCATGGCCCTGGCGTATTTCGCCTACCGGCATAACCTGCCGCTGGCGCTACGCTCGGCGCTGTACCCGCTGATCGGCAAACGCATCAATGGCCCCATCGGTTACGCGGTGGATGGCTTCGGCATCATCGCCACGGTATTCGGCCTGGGCGCCGACATGGGTTTTGGTGTGCTGCACCTCAACTCAGGCCTGGACTACCTGTTCGGCATTGCCCACACCCAGTGGATCCAGGTCGGCCTGATCACACTGATGATGGGCGCGGCGATCCTCGTCGCCGTTGCTGGCGTGGACAAGAGCGTGCGGGTCATGTCCGACATCAACATGCTGCTGGCCTGTGCGCTGCTGCTGTTTGTGTTGTTCGCCGGGCCCACCCAGCACTTGCTCAACACCCTGATCCAGAACATCGGTGACTACCTCGGCGCGTTGCCGACCAAGAGCTTCGATGTCTACGCCTACGACAAACCCAGCGACTGGCTGGGCGGTTGGACGGTGTTCTACTGGGCCTGGTGGATTGCATGGTCGCCGTTCGTGGGCCTGTTTATCGCACGCATTTCCCGCGGGCGTACCATCCGCGAATTCGTGTTTGGCGTACTGCTGATTCCGTTGGGCTTTACCCTGGCGTGGATGTCGATCTTCGGCAACAGCGCCATCGACCAGGTACTCAACCACGGGATGACCGCCCTCGGCCAGTCGGCCATCGACGACCCGTCGATGAGCCTCTACTTGCTGCTGGAAACCTACCCGTGGAGCAAGACGGTGATCGCCGTCACGGTGTTTATCAGCTTCGTGTTCTTCGTCACCTCGGCCGACTCCGGCACCGTGGTGCTGTCGACCCTGTCGTCCAAAGGCGGCAACGCCGATGAAGACGGGCCGAAGTGGCTGCGTGTGTTCTGGGGCGCAATGACCGCGCTGGTCACCAGTGCCTTGTTGTTTGCCGGCAGTATCGACTCGTTGAAATCCGCGGTGGTACTGACCTCGTTGCCGTTCTCGCTGATCCTGCTGTTGATGATGTGGGGGCTGCACAAGGCGTTCTACCTCGAATCGCAAAAGCAGATCGCCCAGATGCATTCCCTCGCGCCGGTGTCCGGTTCACGCAAGGGCACGGGCGGATGGCGCCAGCGTCTGACCCAGGCCGTGCATTTCCCGTCGCGCGATGAGGTGTACCGTTTCCTTGAAACCACGGTGCGCCCTGCGATCGAAGAAGTGACGGCGGTGTTTGTCGAAAAAGGCCTCAACGTCGTCACCCAGCCCGACCCGTCCAACGACAGCGTCAGCCTGGAAATCGGCCACGGCGAAGAGCATCCGTTCGTGTACCAGGTGCAGATGCGCGGCTATTTCACGCCGTCCTTTGCACGCGGTGGAATGGGCTCCAAGCAGCTCAACAACCGACGCTATTACCGGGCGGAAGTGCACTTGAGCGAGGGCAGCCAGGACTACGACCTGGTGGGCTACACCAAGGAGCAGATCATCAACGACATCCTCGACCAGTACGAGCGTCACCTGCAGTTCCTGCACTTGGTGCGCTAGCAACCTGTGGGAGCGGGTTCGCCCGCTCGCACAAAAAAGCCCGCAAAGCCCCGTCCTACGGGGCTTTCTTAAATTTAATTTCATTCGTTGCAACCGCGCTTTGACGCGTAACTGTCATCTGGCCACTGCGTAATTGTGTGAAGCGTTTGACGCTTTCATTTCAGTACAGTGACGGAGACCGGTAACAATGAAGACGTTAATAAGCCCTATGGTGGGTGCCGCCATGGCGAGCTTTATGCTGTCCGCCCATGCCGATTTTATCGACGACAGCCACGCCGATGTGACCTTGCTCAACCGCTACCTCAACCAGCAAGGGCATGATGTGGTGAACAGCAGCGCCAAGGCCCACAGCGTGCGCGATTGGGGCCAGGGTTTCGAGTTCAACTTCAAGTCCGGCTACACCGAAGGCCCGGTAGGTTTTGGCCTGGACCTGCAAGCGTTCTACGGTTTGAAACTGGATTCCGGTGGCGACCTCAATGACAAGGATCACCAGGGCCGCTACCCCGGCAGCATGTTCCCGCTGGATGACGGCAAGTCGGCTGACCAGTTCGGCGTGCTGAGCCCGACATTCAAAATGCGCTTCGCCAAAGATGAATTGCGCCTCGGCACGCTCTACGGCAACAACCCGGTGCTGGCCAACACCGACGGTCGCTTGTATCAACAGACCAACACCGGTGTGCAACTGGTCTCCAAGGACCTCAGCGACTTCACGTTCACTGGCGGCGATATCTTCAAGACCAAGATCCGCAACGAAACCGGCGACCAGGGGATGATTACCGCAGGTGGCACCAAAGAGAGCGACCGCTTCCTGTTCGGTGGTGCCGATTACACCGGCATACAGAACACCACCGTCAGCCTGTGGTACTCCAACCTTGAGGACTACTACCAGCAGTTCTTCCTCGGCGCCAAGCGTCATGACGCCTTGTCCGTGGGCGCGATCGACACCGACGTCCGTGTGTTCCGCAGCCTGGGTGTGGGCGCCAACGCCGATGGCGATAAAGACTTTGCCGGCGCAGGCCTCTACGGCGATGGCACCAGCAAAGGCCGCATCAACCAAACCACCGCCAGTTTGCTTGAGAGCTACAGCCTGGACGGCCACACCGTTGGCCTCGGTATCCAGAAAAACAGCGGCGACAGCGACTTCCCCTACCTCGACTCCGGCCTGAACAGCGGTGACGCGCGCCAAGGCCCAGGCTCAGGTGCCGACACCCCGGCGCTGACCAACATGCAGTTGAACAAATTCCAGCACGCCGGCGAACGCACGTGGCTGGCCCAATACAAATATGACTTCGGTAAGCTCGGCCTCAACGGCCTGACCTTTTCCGCCGCTTACGCCCATGGCGATGACATCCGCACGGCACAGGGCGATACCAGCGAATGGGAACGCAACATTGCCGTGGCTTACCAAGTACCCACCGGCACCCTCAAAGGCCTGGGCGTTACCTGGAAAAACGCACATGCGAGCCCGGACATTACCGGCGCCACCGTACAAGATGAAAACCGCTTCTATGTCAGCTATGTCGTTCCACTCTGGTAGGAAATTGCTGTAAAACGAAAGGGCAGACTTAAGCGATTCAGCCGCTTAAAAGGCCTGGGAATAGCGTTATTCCCGGGCCTTATTTGCCCTAAGTTCAAGAGAGGATTCGATGACTTATATTGCTGCCGAAAACCGCTATGAATCTATTCCGTATCGCCGCGTAGGCCGCAGTGGACTGGTGCTGCCGGCACTCTCCCTGGGCCTGTGGCACAACTTTGGCGACAGCACCCCGATCGACACCCAGCGCGCCTTGCTGCGTACCGCGTTCGACCTGGGTATCAACCACTTCGACCTGGCCAACAACTACGGCCCGCCCTATGGCAGCGCCGAGATCAACTTCGGCCGCTTGCTGCGTGAAGACTTCAAGCACTACCGCGACGAACTGATCATCTCCAGCAAAGCCGGTTGGGACATGTGGCCCGGCCCCTACGGCCAGGGCGGCGGTTCGCGCAAATACGTGCTGGCGAGCCTGGACCAGAGCCTGCAACGCCTGGGCGTTGACTACGTGGATATTTTTTACTCGCACCGTTTCGACGCCGACACCCCGTTGGAAGAAACCGCCAGCGCTTTGGCCACGGCCGTGCAACAAGGCAAGGCGTTGTACATCGGTATCTCGTCTTATTCCGGCGTGAAAACCCGCGAAATGGCGGCGTTGCTCAAGGAGTGGAAAGTACCGTTGCTGATCCACCAGCCGGCGTACAACCTGCTCAACCGCTGGGTCGAAAAAGACCTGCTGGACACCACCGAGGAACTCGGTGCCGGGGTGATTGCATTCACGCCGCTGGCCCAGGGTTTGCTGACCGACAAGTACCTCAACGGCGTACCGGCCGATGCGCGGGTCAACCGTCCAGGTGGCGGATCGTTGCAGGCCAAGCACTTGTCCGAGGCCAACATCGCCCATGTGCGCGGGTTGAATGAAATCGCCAAGCGCCGTGGCCAGAGCCTGGCGCAACTGGCCCTGGCCTGGACCCTGCGTGACCCACGGGTGACCAGTGCCTTGATTGGTGCGAGTCGGCCGGAGCAGATCATTGAAAACGTCGGTGCGTTGAAGAACCTGAACTTCAGTGCAGAAGAATTGGCGGAGATTGATCGGTTTGCGCAGGAAGGCGGGATCAACCTGTGGGAAAAACCGTCCACTGCTGAATAAGCTGGCACAACCCGGTCAAAAATGTGCGAGCGGGCTTGCCCGCGATGGCGGTGGATCAGTCGATGAATCTGTTGGCTGACACTGCGCTTTCGCGAGCAAGCCCGCTCCCACAGTTTGATCTTCAGTGGGGTCAATTCACTCGTTGGTACGCGGTCAATGTGGGAGCCAGGCTTGCCCGCGACGGCGGTGAATCAGTCGATGAATTTGTTGGCTGACACTGCGCTTTCGCGAGCAAGCCCGCTCCCACAGTTTGATCTTCAGTGTGGTCAATTCACTCGTTGGTACGCGGTCAATGTGGGAGCCGGGCTTGCTCGCGATGGCGGTGAATCAGTCGATGAATCTGTTGGCTGACACTGCGCATTCGCGAGCAAGCCCGCTCCCACAGTTTGATCTTCAGTGGGGTCAATTCACTCGTTAGCACGCGGTCAATGTGGGAGCCGGGCTTGCCCGCGATGGCGGTGAGTCAGTCGATGAATTTGTTGGCTGACACTGCGCTTTCGCGAGCAAGCCCGCTCCCACAGTTTGATCTTCAGTGTGGCCAATTCACCCGCTGGTACGCGGTCAATGTGGGAGCCGGGCTTGCCCGCGATGGCGGTGAATCAGTCGATGAATCTGTTGGCTGACACTCCGCATTCGCGAGCAAGCCCGCTCCCACAGTTTGATCTTCAGTGTGGCCAATTCACTCGTTGGTACGCGGTCAATGTGCGAGCGGGCTTGCTCGCGACGGCGGTGAATCAGTCGATGAATTTGTTGGCTGACACTGCGCATTCGCGAGCAAGCCCGCTCCCACAGTTTGATCTTCAGTGTGGCCAATTCACCCGCTGGTACGCGGTCAATGTGGGAGCCGGGCTTGCCCGCGATGGCGGTGAATCAGTCGATGAATTTGTTGGCTGACACTGCGCTTTCGCGAGCAAGCCCGCTCCCACAGTTTGATCTTCATTGATGCAGAGGTTGTGCCTGGCTTAGAAGGGCACGTCGCCCAGAATCGTGGCGCGATGCATCACCCGCCGCTGCGGCCGGTAGTCATCCACCGCGTAATGCTGGGTCACGCGGTTATCCCAGAACGCCACGTCATTCTCCTGCCAGCGCCAGCGAATGGTGAATTCCGGCCGTGTTGCGTGGGCGAACAGCAGTTTCAACATTGCCTCGCTTTCAGCCGGCTCCAGCTCGTTGATTTTGGTGGTGAAGCCATCACTGACAAACAGCGACTTACGCCCGCTCACCGGGTGTGTACGCACCACCGGGTGCGACAGGGGCGGGTTCTTCTTGCGGGTTGCTTCCCAACGAGCGAAGTCTTCGGCCGTATTACCAAAACGCTCCAGCGGGAAGGATTTAGTGAAATCGTGAGTCGCCGTCAGGCCATCGAGCAGGCGCTTGAGCGGCGCCGACAACGCCTCGTACGCCGCAATGCCGCTGGCCCATAACGTGTCGCCGCCGAACGCCGGCAGCCGCTTGGCGCTGAGCACTGCACCGAGTGCAGGCGTCGGCAGAAAGGTCACGTCGGTGTGCCACACCGCGTTGTCACGCACATCGGTCACCGCGGTGTCGAGGATCAGCACTTCCGGTTGTTCCGGCACGTTGGGGTAGATCGGGTGAATATGCAGGTCACCAAAATGGGCCGCAAAGCGTGCCTGTTGCTGCGGCGTGATGGCGTGGCCGCGGAAGAACAGCACCGAGTGGGTGAGCAACGCCTGTTCGATGGCGTTGCGTTGTTCCGGGCTCAGCGGCTGGGTGATATCGACGCCGCTGATCTGGGCGCCCAGGGCGGTGCTTAATGGCGTAACGGTCAGGCTGCTCATGCTGTTCTCACTTAGTGTGCCTGGCCATGCCAAGGCACCCATTTGCGTTGCAGGGCACGCAGGCCCATTTCCATGGCGAAGGCGATCAGGGCGATTACCAGAATCCCCAGCACCACCACGTCAGTGACCAGGAACTGCGCTGCCGACTGCACCATAAAGCCCAGGCCGCTGGTGGCGGCGATCAACTCGGCGGCGACCAGCGTCGACCAACCCACACCCAGGCCGATGCGCACACCGGTGAGGATGTCGGGCAGGGCGCTCGGCAGGATCACATGGCGAATCAACTGGGCACGGCTCGCACCCAAAGACTGCGCGGCACGCAGCTTGGCCGGGTCGACCGTGCGTACGCCGGTCGCGGTGGCGATGGCGATGGGCGCGAAAATCGCCAGGTAAATCAGCAGCACCTTGGACAGTTCGCCGATGCCGCACCAGATCACAATCAACGGCAGGTAGGCCAACGGCGGAATCGGCCGGTAGAACTCGATCAGCGGGTCGAGAATGCCGCGGGCAATACGGTTGGCGCCGATGGCAATGCCGACCGGCACGGCAGTCAACACTGCAAAGCCCAAGCCCAGGCCGATACGGCTCAAGCTCGCACCCAGGTGCTGCCACAAGGTAGCGTCCATGTAGCCCGTAGTCGCCAGCAGCCAGCCTTTTTGCAACACGGCAGACGGTGGCGGCAGGAACAAGGGCTCGATCAAACCGGTCGCGGTCACGGCCCACCAGATCGCCAGCAAGGCGCCAAGCGTCAGCCCGCTGATCCAGCGTGTGCTCAGCCTGCGGCGTAGCGGGGTAGGCGCGAGAGCCACGGGCTTGGCAGCCGTGGCGGGGAGTTCATAGCTGCTCATGCGGACACCTGCCGTTGGGAGAACACCTTGCCCAGCACGTGCTCACGGGTTTCGATAAAGCGTGGGTCGGACTTGATCGCCCGGGCCGATTCACCGGCGGCGTAGCGTTGGCCGAAGTCCAGGTGCAGGCGTTCGACGATCTGGCCCGGGTTGGGCGCCAACAGGATCAAATCGGTGGCGAGAAAGACCGCTTCTTCGATGTCGTGAGTAATCAGGAATACCGGTTTGGCCGTGCGCCGCCAGACTTGCAGCAGCAACTCCTGCATCTGTTCGCGCGTGAAGGCATCCAGCGCGCCGAAGGGTTCATCCATCAGCAACACGCGAGGGGCGGCCGCCAGGGCACGGGCCAGGCCCACACGCTGCTTCTGGCCACCGGAGAGTTGCCAGATGCGGCGGCTGTCGAAACCGGCCAGGTCGACCAGGGCAAGCATTTCCCGGGCGCGCACTTCACGTTGCGCCTTGGGTACGCCGGCCAGTTCGAGGCCGAAGCCGACGTTGGCCAGCACGTCTTGCCAGGGCAGCAGGGCGTCGTCCTGGAACACCACGCCACGTTCGGCACTGGGGCCTTTGACGGGCACGCCATCGAGGGTGATGCGCCCGGCAGAGGGCTCGACGAAACCGGCAATCAGGTTCAACAGCGAGGTCTTGCCACTGCCGGACGGCCCGAGAGCCACCAGCAATTGCTGGGGCCCCAGGTCGAGTGAAATGTCAGACAGTACCGGTTCTGTGGCGCCTGGGTACTGTGCGCTGATGCGCTCCAGTTGTAGCAAGGCCATCGCAATGAACTCCTGAATCAGTGAGTGATGAACTGGGCGCTGATGTAAGGCGCGTAGTCCGGCAGCACGGCGTCGACCTTGCCTTGTTCCTTGAGGAACGCGGCGGTATCCGTCACGGCTTTGGTGGTCGGTGCGCCCAGCAGCGTCACTTGGTCAGCGGCCAGTGGGTAAACATTGCCTTGCAGCAGCAGTGGGATATCGCTGGCCTTGGCGCCGGAGAGCTTCACCAGTTTGTCGACGTTGCTTTGGTCGGCGAGCCAGGCTTGTGGGTCTTTGCGGTACGCGGCGTAGGCATCCAGCGTGACGTTGGCGAAGGCGCTGACGATTTCCGGGTGCTTTTCGGCGAAGTCTTTACGCACGATCCACGCATCGAAAGTCGGCGCGCCGAACTTGGCCAGTTCGCCGGAAGTGATCAGTACCTTGCCGTTTTCCTTGGCCACACCCAGGGCGGGGTCCCAAACGTAGGTCGCATCGATATCACCGCGCTTCCAGGCGGCGATGATCGCCGGTGGCGCGAGGTTGAGGATGGTGACTTTCGACGGGTCGATGTTCCAGTGCTTGAGCGCGGCCAACAGGCTGTAGTGGCCGGTGGATACGAACGGCACGGCGATTTTTTTGCCGACCAGGTCCTGCGGGCTATTGATCCCCGAACCATTGCGCGCCACCAGGGCTTCGGCGCCACCGATCTGGGTGGCGATGAGGAAGGTTTCCACCGGTACTTTGCGGGTGACGGCAGCGGTCAGCGGGCTGGAACCGAGGTAGCCGATCTGCACGTCGCCGGAGGCGATGGCGGCGATGATGTCGGCGCCATTGTCGAATTTGCGCCAGTCGATCTTGGCGTGGGTGGCTTTTTCATACGCGCCATCGGCCTGGGCGACTTTGGCCGGGTCCACGGTGGTCTGGTAAGCGATGGTCACATCCGCCGCCTGGGCGAACAGGCTGGCACCGGCCAGGGACAACGCCGCCAGGAGGCGGAGAGGGACATGCAGTTTCAAGGGGAAGCTCCTCAATCAGGCGGCCGAGGGTCGGCGTGCGAGGAGACTAAATGATCTAAGAATCCGAAAATAAATAACATTTTCGAATTAGCTTATGAGGAGAAAGGTGAAAGCCGGTCTTCAGTCAAATGAGGGCAAATGTGCGAGGGGCTTGCGCCCGATGGCGGTGGGCCAGTCAATGATCGGTGACTGACGAATTCGCTATCGGGAGCAAGCCCCCTCCCCTATAAAGCCCATTCCCATTAGGGATTGAGCGCGGCTTTTTAGTTGCTGATCGCCAGAATGCTCGCCTGGTACGAGCCGACAAACACATCAAAATCGCCCACTTCGTTCTGCTCCAGCTCCGCCTGTTGCGCCAGCGACGTGCGCGCCAGTTCTTCAAAGCGCGCCTGCTCGGCTGCCGGCAGCGGCTCTTTACGGAAATGCTCGGCATGCACCTCGCTTTGGTGCAGGGAGAACTGCGCAAAGCTCTCTTTGCGCTCGGCCATCGCCGCCAGCACTTGGGCCGAGGGCGTCAGAGAAGGGTCTTTGACCTTCGCCAATTGAGCGTCCAGTGCCTGGCTGTGTTCCTGGATACCGTGGCTCTCGTCAAGCAACGCGGCCAACGGCGCAATCTGCTCCAGCAGCTCCGTGGCCCATTCCTTCATGTCCACGGGCTGGCCTTCACGCTGCAACTGCAGGCCTGGGCGGCGACCTTCCTTGACCACACTGAGGAAGTTGGAGGTGGCATTACCGCACTCGTTGTTGGCGAACAGCGGGCTGTCGTTCAACGCGCAGTACAGCAGGAACGCGTCGAGGAAACGCGACTCCGGCAGGTCGATACCCATCGGCAGGAACGGGTTGATGTCCAGGCAACGCACTTCGATGTACTGAATGCCACGGGCCATCAGTGCCTGAATCGGCCGTTCGCCGGTGTAGGTGACGCGCTTGGGGCGAATGTTGGAGTAGTACTCGTTTTCGATCTGCAGGATGTTGGTGTTGAGCTGAACCCACTCACCGTCCTTATGGGTGCCGACTTCGACGTAAGGTGCGTAGGGCGTTGCCACTGCTTCACGCAGGCTGTCGGTGTAGCTGCTCAGATCGTTGTAGCACGGCGTCAGGCCCGTCTGAGCGTTGCTCTGGTAACCCAGGTCGCTCATGCGCAGGCTGGTGGCGTAGGGCAGGTACAGCGTGTCGGCGTCCAACACTTCCAACTGGTGCGAGCGACCGCGCAGGAAGCCGGCGTCCAGCGCCGGTGAGGCACCAAACAGGTACATCAACAGCCAGCTGTAGCGACGGAAGTTACGGATCAGCGCGATATAGGCGGTGGACTGGTAGTCGCGGTCGGTGCCGACGAAACCTTCGGTTTCCTTGAGCAACGGCCACAACTGTTCCGGCAGCGAGAAGTTGTAGTGGATGCCGGCGATGCACTGCATGGTCTTGCCGTAGCGCAGGGCCAGGCCCTTGCGGTACACGTACTTGAGCTGGCCGATATTCGAGGTGCCGTAGTAGGCAATCGGAATATCTTCCTCGGCCGGCAACGGGCACGGCATCGAAGGGCTCCACAGGTACTCGTTGCCGAGTTTGCTGTAGGCAAAACGATGGATCTTGTCCAGGCTGCTCAGGGTATCGGCCGGGTTGGGCAGGGCGGGAGTGATGAACTCCAGCAGCGACTCCGAGTAGTCGGTGGTGATCAATTCGTTGGTCAACGCAGCGCCCAGGGCTTCAGGGTGCGGCGTTTGTGCCAGGCGACCCTCATCTGTGACGCGCAGGCATTCGCGCTCGATGCCGTGCAAGCACTGCTCTAGCAGGGAGAGGTGTTCGCGCTTGCCGAGCAAGGCCAGGCGGCGGTTGAGAAGTTCGCTCAAGTTGGATTCCTTCACGCGTCAGTCGCCCCAATATGGGGGTGGGCAGGACGGTCTACAAGGGTGAAGTTAAAACTGGCGTTATCGCCTGGTTTTGAGTCGATTTGACCCGCTTTGAAAAAGCCTACTTCACTCCATGAATTGGGCTATAGCGCAGCAAGAAAATTCCGACGATGTTGTCGCAGCGCCGAAATTAACTCAAATCGAGGGCGGGGAGCTATAGGACAGCGAAGGTGCCTTGTGCTTTTGCGACCAGTTTGTCGTCCTGGTACACATCCGCCTCGACCACCAACGTGCGTCGACCGGCGTGAATCACCCGGCTGGTGCACACCACGTCGCCGTCAGACACGGCGCGGATGTAGTTGATTTTGCATTCGATGGTTGCACTCTGCTGATCGAAACCATGGGAACTGGAGCAGGCCAGCCCCATGGTGATATCGACCAAACTGAAAATCGCCCCGCCATGGAGCTTGCCCGCGCGGTTGCGCAGGTGCGGCTCCAGGGTCAGGGCCACCTCGGCAACGCCTTCTTCAAGGCGTTGCAGGCGGCAGCCGATCAGCTCACTGAAGGCGCTCTGGGTCAAACCGGCTGGAATTTCCATCAACGTTTCTTCAACTGCTTGGCATTGGCGAACAGCGACGCCATGGCGTTGTTGCTCGGCGCGGCCGTGGCGGTTTCCTTGCGCGGTGCGTTGTGCTGCGACTGGCGCGGCGCCGAGCCAGGACGTGCACCACGGGCTCCGTCGATTTTCTCGCCGGGGGTGTCGCTCATGCGCATCGACAGGCCGACGCGTTTGCGTGGGATATCGACTTCCATGACCTTGACCTTCACCACGTCACCGGCTTTCACGGCTTCACGAGGGTCCTTGATGAACTTCTCCGAAAGCGCGGAGATATGCACCAAACCGTCCTGATGCACGCCGATGTCCACAAAGGCACCGAAGTTGGTCACGTTGGTCACCACACCTTCGAGGATCATGCCCAGTTGCAAGTCCTTGAGGTCTTCGACGCCGTCCTGGAACTCGGCCGTCTTGAACTCGGGACGCGGGTCGCGGCCCGGTTTTTCCAGCTCTTGCAGGATGTCGGTGATGGTCGGCACACCGAAGGTTTCGTCGGTGTACTTCTTCGGGTCCAGGCGCTTGAGGAACGCGGCGTCGCCGATCAGCGAGCGGATGTCGCGGTCGGTCTCGGCGGCAATACGTTGCACCAGCGGGTAGGCTTCCGGGTGAACCGCGGAGGCATCCAGCGGGTTATCACCGTTCATTACACGCAGGAAGCCTGCGGCCTGCTCGAAGGTTTTTTCGCCCAGGCGTGCGACTTTTTTCAGTGCCGCACGGGTTTTGAACGCGCCATTCTCGTCGCGGTGGGTGACGATGTTCTGCGCCAGGGTGGCGTTAAGGCCGGAGATGCGCGCCAGCAGCGCCACGGAGGCAGTGTTCACGTCCACGCCCACGGCGTTTACGCAGTCTTCCACCACCGCATCCAGGCCGCGTGCGAGTTTCAGCTGCGATACGTCGTGCTGGTACTGGCCGACACCGATGGATTTAGGGTCGATTTTCACCAACTCGGCCAACGGGTCTTGCAGGCGGCGAGCAATGGAGACCGCGCCACGGATCGACACGTCGAGGTCCGGGAATTCCTTGGAGGCCAGTTCCGAGGCCGAGTACACCGAAGCACCGGCCTCGGAGACCATGACTTTGGTCATCTTCATGGCTGGGTATTTTTTGATCAGCTCGGCGGCCAACTTGTCGGTTTCACGGCTGGCGGTGCCGTTGCCGATGGCGATCAGGTCCACGGCGTGCTTGGCGCACAGCGCGGCGAGGATCGCCAGGGTCTGGTCCCACTTGTTGTGCGGCACATGCGGGTACACGGTGGCGTGGTCCAGCAGCTTGCCCGTGGAGTCGACCACGGCAACCTTGCAACCGGTACGCAGGCCTGGGTCGAGGCCCAGTGTGGCGCGCGGGCCGGCCGGTGCGGCCAGCAGCAGGTCGTGCAGGTTGTGGGCGAACACGTTGATCGCTTCGGTTTCGGCGCCGTCGCGCAGTTCGCCGAGCAGGTCGGTTTCCAGGTGAGTGTAGAGCTTGACCTTCCAGGTCCAGCGCACGACTTCACTGAGCCACTTGTCCGCAGGACGGTTTTGATTCTGGATGCCGAATTGTTGACCGATCATGCCTTCGCACGGGTGCATGGTGCCCGGCAGCTCGTCGCCGACTTTCAGCGCGGAGCTGAGAATGCCTTCGTTGCGACCTCGGAAAATCGCGAGTGCGCGGTGGGATGGCATACTTTTCAGCGGTTCATCGTGCTCGAAGTAATCGCGGAACTTGGCGCCTTCTTCCTCTTTGCCGGCGATGACGCGGGCGCTGAGGATGGCTTCCTGCTTGAGGTAGGCGCGCAGTTTTTCCAACAGGCTGGCGTTTTCGGCGAAACGCTCCATCAAGATGTACTTGGCGCCTTCGAGGGCGGCCTTGACGTCGGCGACGCCTTTTTCGGCGTCGATAAAGCGCGCGGCTTCAGTTTCCGGGGTCAGCGACGGGTCATTGAACAGGCCGTCAGCCAGGTCGCCCAGGCCGGCTTCCAGGGCGATCTGGCCCTTGGTGCGGCGTTTCTGTTTGTACGGCAGGTAAAGGTCTTCGAGGCGGGTCTTGGTGTCGGCGAGCTTGATGTCGCGCTCCAATTGCGGCGTCAACTTGCCCTGCTCCTCGATGCTGGCGAGGATGCTGATGCGCCGTTCGTCGAGTTCTCGCAGGTAGCGCAGGCGCTCTTCCAGGTGACGCAACTGGGTGTCGTCGAGGCTGCCGGTCACTTCTTTACGGTAACGGGCGATGAAAGGCACCGTGGAGCCTTCATCCAGTAGAGCGACGGCCGCTTCGACCTGTTGTGGGCGTACACCGAGTTCCTCGGCAATGCGGCTGTTGATGCTGTCCATAAAACCACCTGAAATTCTGAAAGCAGCTCGCAGGCCCGGAAAACAAGGCGTTGCGAGGCTGGTTGAGCGGCGCTATCGGCGCCGCTGCCTGGGTCGATAGGCTGCCTATTGACCCGCGAAATCGGGAAATTGCTGCCCGCCGCTGAAAAAACTGCTGAGGCAGTAAACAGTAAAGTCTGACAGTGCCCTGCACGAAGGCGCCGCATTATAACCAGCGTTCTGCCCTTGGGGGGTACTGCACCGGTGGTTGTAGGACGCGGGTTCGCTGGCGGTGGAGGAAAAATCTGCTAACAATGCACACGGTGCGTATAACGGCAGCTACGCCATAATGCGCGCCGAGATAAGAGGAGCATCTAATGAGCAGCACTGCACAAACTGCTGAAGGCGAAAAAATTCTCATCGTTGATGACGATCCGGGGCTGAGCAGCCTGCTGGAGCGTTTTTTCAACTCCAAGGGCTACCGTGCACGCGCGGTGCCGAACACCGAGCAGATGGACCGCCTGTTGGGGCGCGAAGTCTTCAATCTGGTCGTGCTCGACCTGATGTTGCCCGGCGAAGACGGCCTCACCGCCTGCAAGCGCCTGCGCGGTGCGAACAACCAGATTCCAATCATCATGCTCACCGCCAAGGGCGATGAGCTGAGCCGCATCAAGGGCCTCGAACTGGGCGCTGATGACTACCTGGCCAAGCCGTTCAACCCTGACGAGTTGATGGCCCGGGTCAAAGCCGTACTCCGTCGCCAGGCAGCTCCGGTTCCTGGTGCGCCGGGCAGCGAAGACGAAAGCGTCACCTTTGGCGACTACGAACTGTCGCTGGCGACGCGTGAGCTCAAGCGTGGCGAAGAAGTGCACATGCTCACCACCGGTGAATTCGCTGTGCTCAAGGCCCTGGTGATGAATGCTCGCCAGCCGCTGACCCGCGACAAGCTGATGAACCTGGCCCGTGGCCGTGAGTGGGACGCCCTGGAGCGCTCCATCGACGTGCAGATCTCCCGTCTGCGCCGGATGATCGAGCCGGACCCGTCCAAGCCACGGTATATCCAGACCGTGTGGGGCGTGGGTTATGTGTTTGTGCCGGATGGCACTGCAACCAAGTGACCGATGATTTGCAGGGGCGGGCATCCTGGCGTTTGACTCCATGAGGGTCGACGGGATGCCCGGCGTCTGCAATTCTGCGAGCGCCGCTCGTTCTTGCAAGGTGTCTAGCTGTCTCCTATGAAAACCCCGCTGTGGTTCCCACAAAGTTTCTTCTCCCGCACCCTTTGGCTGGTGCTGATCGTCGTTCTGTTTTCCAAGGCACTGACGCTGGTTTATCTGTTGATGAACGAAGACGTGCTGGTCGATCGACAATACAGCCACGGTGTTGCCCTGACACTGCGCGCCTATTGGGCTGCCGACCCCGAAAACCGCGAGAAGATCGCCAAGGCCGCCACCTTGGTTCGCGTCGCCGGAGCCGGTGTGCCGGAAGGCGAGCAGCATTGGCCCTACAGTGAGATTTACCAACGCCAGATGCAGGCCGAACTGGGTGAAGACACCGAAGTGCGGTTGCGTATGCATGTGTCACCGGCGTTATGGGTGCGCGCGCCAAGCCTGGGGCAGGATTGGCTGAAAGTGCCGCTGTACCCGCATCCATTGCGAGGGCAGAAGATCTGGAACGTGCTGGGCTGGTTCCTGGCGATCGGCTTGCTTTCAACGGCGTCCGCGTGGATTTTCGTGCGCCAGCTTAACCAACCCCTCAAACGCCTGGTATTTGCCGCTCGCCAACTGGGACAAGGGCGCAGCGTGCGCCTGCCGATCAGCGACACGCCCAGTGAGATGACCGAGGTGTACGGCGCGTTCAATCAGATGGCCGAAGATGTCGAACAGGCCGGCCGCGAACGCGAGCTGATGCTGGCGGGCGTGTCACATGACCTGCGCACACCGCTGACGCGCTTGCGCCTGTCCCTGGAATTGATGGGCAATCATTCCGACCTGACCGATGACATGGTGCGCGATATCGAGGACATGGACGCGATTCTTGACCAGTTCCTCGCGTTTATCCGCGATGGCCGTGATGAGGTGGTGGAAGAAGTCGACTTGACGGAACTGGTGCGTGAAGTGGTGGCGCCCTACAACCAGAACGGTGAGCAGGTGTGCATGCGCCTGGAGCCGATCCAGCCGTTTGCGCTGCGTCGCATTTCAATGAAGCGTCTGCTGAACAACTTGATCGGCAACGCTTTGCATCACGCCGGTTCGGGTGTCGAAGTGGCCGCGTATGTGTCCGGCGACAGCACCGCGCCTTATGTGGTGTTGAGTGTGATGGACCGAGGTACGGGGATCGACCCAGCGGAACTGGAAGGTATTTTCAACCCGTTCACCCGTGGCGACCGTGCCCGGGGTGGTAAAGGTACGGGGTTGGGGTTGGCGATTGTGCGTCGAATTGCGTCGATGCACGGCGGCAATGTTGAACTGCGCAACCGGGAAGAGGGTGGCCTGGAGGCGCGGGTGCGGTTGCCGCTTGGCCTGATGCTGCCAAGAGACGCGGTCTGACAAACAACTCGAATCAAATGTGGGAGCAGGCACGCCAGCTCCCACCTTGTTTTTAACGCCTGCCAAAGTTTGCTGCGTATCAGCCCTTACCCTTGGTCCGCGTCATATTCGGGCCACCACTCTTCTCCAGATGCTGAATGATGATCCCCGCCACATCCTTTCCGGTGGTGGTCTCGATCCCCTCCAGGCCCGGCGATGAATTCACTTCCATCACCAATGGCCCGTGGTTGGAGCGCAAGATATCCACGCCCGCTACGCTCAACCCCATCACCTTGGCTGCCCGCAGCGCAGTCATGCGTTCTTCCGGGGTGATCTTGATCAGGCTGGCACTGCCGCCACGGTGCAGGTTGGAACGGAATTCGCCTGGCTTGGCCTGGCGCTTCATCGCTGCAATCACCTTGTCGCCCACCACGAAGCAACGGATATCCGCACCGCCGGCTTCCTTGATGTATTCCTGGACCATGATGTTCTGTTTGAGGCCCATGAACGCCTCGATCACCGACTCGGCAGCAGTGGCGGTTTCGCACAGCACCACGCCGATGCCCTGGGTGCCTTCGAGCACCTTGATCACCAGCGGCGCACCGTTGACCATCTCGATCAGGTCGGGGATGTCATCGGGAGAGTGGGCAAAGCCGGTCACCGGCAGGCCGATGCCGCGACGCGACAGCAACTGCAGCGAGCGCAGCTTGTCCCGCGAGCGGGCGATGGCCACCGATTCATTGAGGGGAGACACCCCCATCATTTCGAACTGGCGCAACACCGCGCAGCCATAGAACGTCACCGACGCGCCGATCCGTGGGATCACCGCATCGAAACCTTCCAGTGGCTTGCCCCGGTAGTGGATCTGCGGTTTGTGGCTGGCAATGTTCATATAGGCACGCAACGTGTCGATCACCACCATTTCATGGCCACGTTCGGTGCCGGCCTCGACCAGGCGGCGGGTGGAATACAGACGCGGGTTTCGCGACAGCACAGCAATCTTCATGCAGCACCTGGGGCAGAAATAGTAGAGACCGGGAACACCGGCTTGTCTTGAACGTACTTGACGCCGGGGTTGACCACCAACTGGCCGTCAATCAGCGCCTTGGAGCCCAGCAGCAGGCGGTAACGCATGGCCTTGCGGCAGGCGAGGGTAAACTCCACCCGCCACACCCGGTCACCCATCGCCAGGGTGGTGCTGATCACATAGCGCACCTGTGCGTGGCCGTTGGAGCTCTTGATGGTTTTCATCGTCACCAGCGGCGCCTCGCAACGACGGTGACGCAATTGCACCACGCTGCCCAAGTGCGCGGTAAAGCGCACCCACTTCTCTCCGTCGCGCTCAAACGGCTCGATATCGGTAGCGTGCAGGCTCGAGGTGCTGGCACCGGTATCGATCTTCGCGCGCAGGCCAGCCACTCCCAAGTCGGGAAGCGCCACCCACTCACGCAGACCAACAACGGTCAAATGGTCAAATGTCTTCAATATGGGTAACCGGTCAGTTCGCCCAGGCCTTGGGTGAAACCTCGGCCAGGGCTTTGAATGCAGGCTTGGCGAACCAATAACCCTGCATCAGAAATATTCCGCAGTCGGACAGAAAGTCACGCTCGCTGGCACTTTCGATGCCTTCGGCAATGACAGTAACGCCCAACTGCTCACAGATTGTGACAATCCCCTGGACGATTACCTGGCGGACACGATCCTGGTCGACATCGCGAATCAGCGCCATGTCGAGTTTGATCAAGTCAGGTTGGAAATCAGCCAGCAGGTTCAGCCCCGAATAGCCCGCACCGAAATCGTCGATGGCGGTCTTGAAGCCGAATTCGCGGTATTCACGCAGAATATTGGTCAAATGGCGATAGTTATCTACGTGCTCGCTTTCCAGTGTTTCGAAAATCAGCTGATTCAGCGGAAAGTTATGCGCGCGGGCCGCCTCAAGGGTGCTGCGAATACACAGCTCCGGTCGGTAAACGGCATTGGGCATGAAGTTGATCGAAAGATGGGTTTGCATGCCCAGGGCGGAGGCACCGGCAATCGCCTGGGTGCGGCAGCGTTGGTCGAAGCGATAACGGTTGTTTTTGTTGACCTGACTCAGCACTGATAACGCCCCTTCCCCGTTGGGGCCTCGCACTAAGGCTTCATGGGCGAAGATCGAATGGTCCCGAAGGTCTACGATAGGCTGATAGGCGAACGAAAAATCAAAACCCAGGGGTTCGCTTTGCTGGCAGCCCACGCAAGTCTGGTTGGGCGAGGTGAGTGAAGCAGGAAAATCGGTCACGGCGTATCCTCGCGAAAACAGGGTGGGTGCCTGGCGTATCTTAGGTGAGCGTTGGGGTTTATGCGTCGAAGCACTTCAACGGTAAAGTTGCGACATTTTTCAAAGCGAGGAATTCAAGTGGCTCAAAAGCAGGAAGAGGAAGAAAAGGTCCGTTTGGACAAGTGGCTGTGGGCCGCGCGTTTCTTTAAAACCCGTGCCTTGGCCAAGGCCGCCATTGAGAGTGGCAAGGTGCACCATCGCGGTGAGCGCTGCAAGCCGGGCAAGGAACCGCGCGTCGGTGATGAACTGCAGATTCGTGCGGGGTTTGATGAAAAGACCGTCGTCGTGCAGGCCCTGTCCGTGGTGCGCCGTGGGGCACCCGAAGCGCAGGCGCTTTACACGGAGACCGAAGCCAGCATTGCCAAGCGCGAAAACGCCGCGGCCATGCGCAAGGCCGGAGCGACCGGCATGACCACCGATGGCAAACCGAGCAAGAAGCAGCGTCGCGATTTGTTCAAGTTTCGCGGCAGCGGCAATGATGATTGATTGCGAATCTCCAGCAACATGGCGATCAACTGTGCGCGCTGACTCTCCGCTATCGCGGACAAGCCAGCGCCCACCTGAATCGACTGCTTCAAGCGGCTGTGCGTATGACGCTCAATCGCCCGACCACTGGCAGCTTGCCCAGTAAGCCGAAGACCGGCGCCGTCAGCCGCAACAAAGCCCCCGACACCTTCGCAGCAAACGGCGTGTAATACCCCCAGCCCAGCGCCAACAACGCCAGCAGCATGCCGCCGATGTAATCGTCCTGTCCCCAATGCGCGCCCGCCACCAATCGCGGCATCATGAACAACAGCGCGAGGCCCCAAATCACCAGCACCTGGCTGATGCGCTTGGCAAACACCGTCATGAACAGCCCCCAGATCAACAGCACTGAAGCATGATCACCCGGGAAGCTCTGGCTGGAACGGTCCTTCAGCTCCCAGGTTTTCTCCAGGCCGGGGAAATAATCACTCATATGAATCGCGCCAGCGATCACCATCGACGGGCTGCTGTGCTGCCAGCCCATCTGCGCCGCCAGTTTGGAAAAGAGCATGCGGATAAACAGCAACAGCAGCAAAATGCCGAAAAAGCCAAAAAACGCCTGGCGGACTTGAACGGCCTTGAACACCCAGTCGCCACGTATCAGTAGCATCAGCAAAATCACCCCGACGACCGCGTCAAATGGCCGCAAACTGGCCACAGCCCACACATGCAACCACACTGGGTTGCTGGCCAGCGGGTCGTTGAACAGATGAAACAGCCATTCGTCGAATAGCACACACAGCATCTGGCCCGTGGGCCACAGCCAAAAAACCAGCAGCCCGATAGCGAGTAGATTGCAAAAGGCCCACCCCCCGAGGTTCCACTTGGCTTGGAACAAACCCGGATTGTTCATAAACTGTCCCCCACTGCTCTAGAAAACCGCACCAAAATGGTGCTAAAGCGTCTAATTCTATAAACCTTGTAATTAATTTGTCATCAATTCAGATACCAGACCTATGACTGATCTACCGGATACCGACTTCACCCAACGCTTCATCTTCGACGAGAACGACGCCCGCGGCGAACTGGTCTCGCTGGAGCGCAGCTACGCCGAAGTCCTCGCCAAGCACCCCTATCCGGAGCCGGTCGCGCAACTGCTCGGGGAGTTGATGGCGGCGGCGTCGCTGCTGGTGGGCACCATGAAGTTCGACGGTTTGTTGATTCTGCAGGCGCGCTCCGAAGGCCCGGTGCCGATGCTGATGATCGAATGTTCCAGCGAGCGTGAGATCCGTGGCCTGGCCCGTTACGACGCCGACTTGATCGCGCCGGACGCGACCCTGTCCGACCTGATGGCCAACGGCGTGCTGGCGATCACTGTTGACCCGACGGAAGGCCAGCGTTACCAGGGCATTGTCGATCTCGACGGCGAGACCCTGTCGGACTGCTTCACCAACTATTTTGTGATGTCCCAGCAAGTCGGCACCAAGTTCTGGCTCAATGCCGACGGCAAACGCGCCCGTGGCCTGTTGCTGCAGCAACTGCCGGCCGACCGCATCAAGGACGACGATGAACGCACCGACAGCTGGCGCAAGCTCACGGCCCTGGCCGGTACCCTGACCGCTGAAGAGCTGCTGGGCCTGGACAACGAAACCATCCTGCACCGCCTCTATCACGAAGAGGCCGTGCGCCTGTTCGACGCACAGGGCCTGCGCTTCCGTTGCAGCTGTTCCCGTGAGCGCTCGGCCAATGCCTTGGTCAGTCTCGGCCTGGAAGATGCGCAGAATCTGGTGGTGGAGCACGGCGGCAATATTGAGATCGACTGCCAGTTCTGCAACCAGCGCTACCTGTTCGATGCCGCCGATGTCGCCCAATTATTCGCTGGGGCAGGCATCGAGACCCCTTCTGACACCCGCCACTAAAACGTTTAAGCACAGGTAAATCACCTGACAAACGCCGGATTAGCGCAGTTCTGACGGGAGGGCCCTACTTTTTTTGGGCTTTTCTGGCATAATCCGGCCCACTTTTTTCGCGGTAGTAGTGCGCAACTTTCTACTACAAAACGTTTGGAGCACTCGGCCATAGGCCGACGGGGAACCTCATGACGCAAGCCAATAACGCCGTATACACCGATCTGAGTGTTGACGATCTGGTTAAAGAAGCCCTGCAGCGCGGTGAAGGCGTGCTTGCCGATACTGGCGCACTGGTCGTAGAAACCGGTCATCGTACCGGCCGTTCTCCGGTCGACCGTTTCATCGTTGAAGAGCCTTCCACCCAGGACGCAATCGCCTGGGGCCCGATCAACCGCAAGTTCCCGGCCGACAAGTTCGATGCCCTGTGGGCTCGCGTCGAGGCCTTCAACAATGCGCAAGAGCATTTTGTTTCCCACGTTCACGTAGGGGCTGCAGAAGACCACTACCTGGCCGTGAAAATGACCACCCAGACTGCCTGGCAGAACCTGTTCGGTCGTTGCCTGTTCATCAACCCGGCCCAGTACAACCCGGCCGGTCGTGATGAGTGGCAAGTGCTTAACGTGGCCAACTTCGAGTGCGTGCCAGAGCGTGATGGCACCAACTCCGACGGTTGCGTCATCCTCAACTTCGCCCAGAAGAAAGTGCTGATCGCCGGCATGCGTTACGCCGGTGAAATGAAAAAAGCCATGTTCTCGGTGCAGAACTTCCTGCTGCCGGCCGCCGACGTGCTGCCAATGCACTGCGCCGCCAACATCGGCGAAGCAGGCGACGTGACCCTGTTCTTCGGTCTGTCGGGCACCGGTAAAACCACCCTGTCGGCCGACGAAAGCCGTTACCTGATCGGTGACGACGAACACGGCTGGGGCGAAGGCGTAGTGTTCAACATCGAAGGCGGTTGCTATGCCAAGTGCATCGACCTCTCCGAGAAGAACGAGCCGGTCATCTGGAAAGCCATCAAGCACGGCGCCGTGCTGGAAAACGTTGTGATCGACGAGGCCAAGCACGCCGACTACACCGATGTCAGCCTGACCCAGAACAGCCGCGCCGCCTACCCGCTGGAACACGTTGCCAAGCGTTCCGAGAAGAACCTGGGCGGCGAGCCAAACGCGGTCATCTTCCTGACCTGCGACCTGACCGGCGTACTGCCGCCCGTGTCGATCCTCAGCGAAGAACAAGCGGCTTATCACTTCCTGTCCGGCTACACCGCACTGGTGGGCTCGACTGAAATGGGTTCCGGCAGCGGCATCAAGTCGACGTTCTCCACCTGCTTCGGCGCGCCGTTCTTCCCACGCCCGGCTGGCGAATACGCTGAGCTGCTGATCAAGCGTATCCGTGGCTTCGGCTCCAAGGTTTACCTGGTCAACACCGGCTGGACCGGCGGTGGCTATGGCGTCGGCAAGCGCTTCAACATCCCGACCACGCGCGGCGTTATCGCAGCGATCCAGAGCGGCGCGTTGATCGGTGCTGAAACCGAACACCTCGATACCATCAACCTCGACGTGCCATTGGCTGTGCCGGGCGTTGAGACTGGCCTGTTGAACCCACGCAACACCTGGGCCGACAAAGCGGCCTACGACGAAGCAGCGAAAGCGCTGGCGGGTCTGTTCACCGAGAACTTCAAGAAGTTTGACGTGAGCGATGCGATCAAGGCGGCTGGGCCTCAGTTGTAAGGTTCGCTTGTTGTAAAAAAACCGCCCCTCGTGGGCGGTTTTTTTATGCGCAAGCGTTAGTCGGCGAGGTGCAAAACCACCGCCCCGACCAGCACCAACGCTACGCCCACGACCTGCACCGCTGACAACCGCTCCTTGAAAAACACAAACCCCAGGATCGCCGCGATCCCGCCCGACAACGTGCTGATCACCGTCACTACCGACACCGACCCCGCCATCGCCCCCCACGAAAATGCCGAGAACCCGCCCAGGTTCATCAAACTCGCGCCGGTCAACGTGGCGCAGTTTTTCAGTGGCGGAATCTTCAGGCCGTTTTTGATCTTCAGCACCATCACCACCAGCACGCACAACCCCACCAAATAACCCAGCCACAACATGGTAATCGGCCCCAGCGCGGGCAATGTGTAGCGGCCTTGCAACCAGAAACTGGTGCCGTACAGCGTTGCTGCGAGCATGGCGTAGGCGATGGACTGGCGTGGGTTGTTATGGGGCACGCCGTTGTCCTTGTGAAGGCTGGAGAGGATTACGCCGAGGACGCATAAGCCGATGCAACCGAGCTGGATCAGGCTGATGTGTTCGCCGCTGGCCCAGGACAGCAGCGTGGTGACCACGCCGTAGGAGGTCACCAGTGGCGCGACGATGGCGGCTTTGCCCAGGGCGAAGGCCTTGGACAGCGCAAGCGCCCCGGAGACGGTGAGCAGGGCGGCGGCAATGCCCAGCAGCCAGACGCTCAACGGGGCATTCAGGGACTTGAACAGGAACACCGGGAAGATGACCAGCAACAGGGTCATGATCAGGAAACCGAGGGCCTGGCCGAAGTACACCGCGCGTTTGACGCCGACGGCGCGCGCGTTGAGACCCACGAGAAAATCCGTGCCGCCCCAGAGCAGGGCGGCCAGCAGGCCCATTATTACGTCCATGTAAGGTCCTTGTTATGTAAGCGATTCGCCAGGTTAGCGCATAACCCATGTGGGAGCGGGCTTGG
>NZ_LXJP01000054.1:0-44179 GCF_001728855.1 Pseudomonas sp. AP19
TTCACTCATCAACTACATCTGTAGCGATGGCTGCCTCAAATTTTTCCATTAACTCTGAGGGCGAAACAACGTCAACGTGCTCGACCTGAATGTTCAACTCGCCAAGTGCTTCTTCAGCACGTGTCATGAGTGTAGGAGATGGTGCCATGCCGGCCAGAATGGCCGATAGGTAACCCTCAACGGCTACAAGTGCCCGTGCCGACATATCTATCGCACGGGACCCTTTGATCCCCTGCTCAGTCATCTGACTCAGGAAGCCTTGGCATGACCCATTGAGAACAAGACCAGCACGGGTCAGCCCCGTGAAGGTTAGTGCTGCGCTGGCACCTACCAATCTGCTTAGGCCTGATTTTAAATCTTCGATACCTGTACCGCTGTCCAAGTGATCGGTGATTGAGCGTCGGGTGAGTGCCAACTCTTTGATCGCTTGCTCTACAACGCTGGCGATGACATCAGGCTTTACCCCTGGAATACGCAATGATTGAATGGACTCGTTGGAGTCAAGCCGCCTGATATGTTCATCAAGGAACATGAAATCCGACTTGAGCTTCTCAATCACCTCGGTTGTGAACCCGTCTACGGAGGCTACCTTCTCCACTCGTGCAAGCGACTGAGCCGCGACTGCGGCCATCTCGCTCTCGTTCACCATGTAGAAGACGCTGGCAACCTGACGGATTGAGGTCCTGAAGGTAGCAATCTGGGCATCAAATGTTTGCGGGGATTTACTCGTGATCGCCCGTCCAAGGGAAACCATAGAGGTTTCCAATAGCGGTTTGAGTTCTACTACCACATCCTTAATCGAGTCAGCACTGGCGGTTTCAATACGAGCTTGAAGCTCCGCGAGGGATGTAGCGTCGACAGACTTTCTGACGTTGAATACTGCCAGCACGTCTTCAATGGACTGGGGTAGTTTCGCAGACATGCTTAAAACAGAGAGCAGTGATTTAAACCGAGTTACACCTAGCGTAGCTTTGGCTCCTTCCTCTCCGTCTGACTCGGCTTTCTGGATGGCAACAGACAGCATACGAATCTTTGAAAGGGTATCCCCAGCCGCTCGGATTGCACCTGAAGCAAGTGCTTCCGTCAGGCACTCCCCGACCCACCAAAAGCATCCGACTTCCAAGTCGCTTGTTACGACCTGAAGCTCGCGCAAAATGTCGCGTAGTTCGATAACCGCAGCTCTGTTCTGATTGGTCATGTACGCGCTGAAAGCGGTTTGGAATCGCTTGGGCGAACGACCAAAGACATCCTGGCGTTCATCGTCCGTAGCGTCGCGGTTTCGATGTGGGGGCTCGACGTACGCGAATTCCACATCCGGGGGAAGAAGGTTGTCCTCCTCCAGTAGGGGGACGCCACGGAGCTCCCTCAATTCGTTGATTTGTTTGGCAAGGATGCCAGAGCTATCTGGAGCGCCGTCTACAACCATACCCAGAAATTTCGGTATCGTCAGAAGGCTACCCATGATTGAAACTAGCGCCTGCTCAATTTTCTCTTGAGGTAGTCGATTGTCTGAAATGTTTGTAACGATGATTTTCACTTCAAGTGCTAATGCACTACCACCGATGCACTCAGCAACATCTAGCGCGGCATGAATGTCCTTGACCTCGACCTCGACATTTTTGAATGCTGCATCGCGATCCTTGTTTTGATTTTCAAACCACACAGGCTGTGCATCGAGTGGTGGATACGCTAAGGCCTTGGACTTTTTGTTAAAGACTTCAAGCTGCAACTTGGTCGTGTCGACGCTCTTCTGTATAGGAGCCCGAAGCCAGGTCAGTTGGGCGATACGCAGTTTGTTAGACATCGACAGACCTTTGGAATACGTTGGGGTTACTGTTGGGAATACGAGTCATGGATGGGTTTGACCAATTGAGGGTCTCCCCGGGGCCTGTTATGAGGTGGCCGCCAGGGACCAACATTGCTGCGAGCCGGTCCAGGATTTCGTATCTAGTATCAGTGCGGTAGTAGATGAGCATGTTCTGTGTAATTACGATGTTCGGGTTCGCTAGTAGCACGGGTCTGTCTTGCAGAATGTTGTGCTCCTCAAACGTCACCATTTCACGGACGAACCTGTGAAATCGCATCTTGTCTCCGCGGGTCGGGGCTGCGGCCACTAAGCCAACACCCTGATGTCTTGGATACAAGCCCTCACGCGCAGTGCTTATGCACACAGATGAAACGTCGGTACCGTGAACTCTGAAAGTCGGGTGGCCAGCGTCAAGAAGTGCCGAAGCGATGCTGAAAGGCTCTTCTCCGGACGAACACCCGACAGAGAGAATCCGTGGTGAAGTAATGCCTTCGCATAACTTGACGATTCTTTGAGTGGCTGGAAGCGATCGAAAAAATCGGGTTTCATGGTTGGTAGCTAGGTGTAACAGCATTGACCATGTCTCACCGTCCACACGCCCCGACTTTCGCCGTTCATCCAGGCTTTCTAAGTCCAAGCCTATACTTTCAATGTATCGGTTCAGAGCGCTTTTGAAAGCGGCCTGGCGGTTAGCATCAATCTGTATTGAGAACCTAGCCTCGATAGTCACCAACCATCGGTCGAATATGTCCAGTTCAGCCGGTACATCGAGGCTATTCATCTTCAGTCCTTGGAGAATTGAGCGATCGTGCTCTGCAGGTCTTGAGCTTGCCTGTTAACGTTTTTGATCGCGACAGCTGTTTGCTCGCTAGCAGCGCTGTTGTCAGCGCTGTACTGATTAACGCTATCAACCAGATCTCCAACGTCGCCCGACTTAGCCTTGAGCTGCTTTGTGTCCTCGGTTGCACGCTGTGCACCCTGAGTCAGGTTGCCAGCGAGGTCCTTGATGTCTTTCAATGCATCTTGAGCGACATTCGATCGGTCACGGAGCTTGTCTGTTTCACGCTGAGCACGGTCAACTGCAGACTGGTTTTCGCGCGCGGCATCGTTCATTGTTTTCAGCTGGACATTGATCTGCACAACCGCGTCTTTAGTCTCTTCACTCAGTCGGGACATCGCCTTAGCTGCGTTGGCAATACGGATTGATTGCCCCTTATCCTGGAGCTCATCTGCCATAAGGTTTGCGTTGAAAGAAAGCATCGCAGCCCTGGAAGCTACCTCAGCAACCACCTGAGCAATCGTTTCCAGAACCTGGAAACTCTCGATCATGTGTTTAGAGCGGTGTTGGATAGACAGGGTCTGCTGTTGCAGCTCTAGGATGTTGTCATGAACCTGTGTTACCGACGATTCACCCGAAGCAACCTTCTGCACCATGTCGTCAGAGATCTGTTGAGTCTCTAACGTCATGTCCTCGATCTGGTTGATAAACTGGGAAAGATCGCCAAACAGTTGGCTGATGTGTTCAATTGCCTTGTCCTGCTCGCCACGATTCTGAGCTACGTTCTGCTCAGTAATGAGGGTTTGCTCCGTCGCTGCAGAAAGGCCAATGATCGTCTCTTTGACTTCGTCAAGAATCGTGGCGAAATTGCCAAATGTCTTGTTGAGCCCCTTGGCAATATCGCGGGTAGCTTCGTTATCTTCAGTCAATCTGGTATTGAGCTTGCCCTGCCCTACCAGCTCGATTTCATCAAGCAGCAATTTAAGATGCTTAGATCGGGTGCTAATCGAGACCTCTTGATGACGGCCCTGACTTTCAATGGATTCAGTCCGGCTGCTGGTAATTGATCGCATCACTAACATCGAGATGATCGAAAGGAGCAATGTCAAACCGCCCAGGCCTGCGACGATAGTGATGCCCATGGGGCGGCTGTCAGGCAGCGCTTCAACTGAACCGATGAGGCTGGCAGCCGACGAAGAAACACGGTCACGGACATTCCAAATAGTTTTCGCATGCGGAATGTTTTCACTCACACCTGACGCGTTATCAATGGTCTTTTGGACCAGCCGTACTACCGATTCAGCTTCCCGATAGCTTTTGATCAAGGGGATCATGAAGTCTTGATCTTTAGGCAGTGTCGGCCCGAGCCTGGCCAATGTAGCCACATACTGGCTGAATGCACTCGCAGCCGCCCTCAACGTATCGCTATTGATAGGCCCATCAGAGCTCAGGGCTTGTTGGCCTTCTTCTAGCGACGCTACAGCCTTAGCAAGCTGTACTTTGATCTGCGGTACGGCCCCTGAGGATTCAAGGATTGCACGAGCCTCCTTCGAAGCTTTCAAGGCCTCAGTTGCAGTTTTTTGCGTGTCAGCGAGGGTCCTGCTGTATTGATCCGTGACTGTACGCTGACTCACAATTTTGGAGATGGAAGGAGAAATCTCGGCCCATACCTTCTGAAGTGATTCCAGGTTCGCAAGCACAACTGGAGGAGCGGGTTCGATACCTCGGACTGGATCACCGTTCCGCAGAGCAGCAAATGCTTTCTCTACAGTATTTTCCAGATTGTCCATATCGGAGTTGTAGCTGCTATCCGTCGCAGCCCGCTCAGCCAGATAGATGGCCTGCATCGCGCTTGTTTGAGCTTGATAGCTGGCCTTCAGTAAGAACCCTTGCTGGGTGTTGTTCTTTAGGAATTGATACCCGGTATACCCGGCTGCGCCACCCGACAGGAGGACCAAAATTGTTGCTAGTGAAACGATGGAAGAGTTATTGCTCATGCAGTCCAATCTCGGGTGGGGTCAAGTGAGGTCAACGTTCTGCAGCTTGTCGTCTGCTATTAGCGCTGGGAGATCAATGAGGGCCCAGGTGCGGCCCCTTGCGGTTACAACTTTCCGCATGCTTTTTCCAAGCCCTGGGGGAATCATGAAGTCGCTCTGATCGCAATCCCGAAGCTCGCTCGCAAGCACGAATTCGCAAATCTCATCAACGACAAGTGCCACGTTACCCACTCCTTCACCGCCTTTAACAAACAGGGCAGCTCCTGCTTCAACTCCTAGGGCTGGGTCTCTGAATATGTTCAAAAAACGGGAAATATTCACGAATGGAAGGAGTTGCCTGCCCAGTCTTCCAGCACCCATTAACCATGGCTTGGTGCCTGGAATTTGATTGAGAAGCTTCGGCACCTGATCTACAGCAATGATCGAGGTAGACGGGCTAAGGCAGTAGGTTTCACCTATCCGGTAGCCGGCAAAGTGCATCCCCCCTTTCTGCTTTAGGCTATTCAAGGAGTTCATCCATCTCAGTTAGAGCTTGTTCAAGCTTCGCGCGTGTGAAAGGTTTGGTCAGATACAGATCAGCGCCGCTAATGAGCCCAGATTGCTGGTCAAAAACGCTGGTTGCTCCAGAAAGCATTGCAATAGGTTTATCACCCCAATCCTTCCATCCTCGCAGGAGCTCAATGAGCCTGAGGCCGTCCAGTTGGGGCATTTCGCGGTCAATAAAACATGCATCGGGATTTGTTTCACGTATCACGGCCAGGGCCTTGTACCCATCCTCAGCGACGTGAACCTCGTACCCGAGTTTTTCAAGCAGCGTGATACCTAGTTTCCGCATACCGCCGGCATCATCGACGATGCAGACAGATCTGATTTTGGGCATATTGAATCCTCTTCTATGCCCTAATAGTGAGGTTCAGGTGCTCCATATCTGGGGTGTCAGTGGATCTGAGGGGGTTTTTTTTTGGCTGGCGTTATGTTCCTTTGGTTTAGGAGATCCCCATGCCGTCAAAAACAAGCCATCGATCTGCATTTGCCTCTGATCCGAAGTTTCTAGAGCGTCTGGCAAAACAGGGGGTATCCCCAAACGTACTAACAGCTGCTTCACCTCCACTTGGTGGAAGCACCCAACCATCCGCTCGTAAATCTGAAAGCAAGGCCACTACGCGCATGCGCAAGGTGCGTGAAGCCAATATGGACGGGCGGAATGACAGGTTTGAGTTTGATCCGGTGACTAAATCCCTGAGTGCTTTTTTCCCAGGTGCCCTCCTCCTAGGACTCAACTTGATGTTGAGGGTGCATGATGCAAAGAGCACTTCACTCAAGGTGACGTGGGTTAAACGGATTGAGGCGATGAAGGTCGAAGGCATGCCCATCTTCAAAGATTGGCTTGCTCACGCCGAGTACCCAGTCATCGTTGAAGAGATCTACATAACCCCTGAAGTCAGACTTCTAGACCATGAATCAGTAGCTGCGGCGTGCAAACCCATCCTTGATGCATTCGTTGTAAATGGCTTTCTACCGGACGACAACGGTCAGTTTATTGCTCATCCCCTCGCCTTCACTGAAAGGGGTCAACACCACGGTCTCCTCATCCGATTTAAGCCCACTACTAAGCCGTGGGGATTGATCGATGACGACACAATGCTCAGAGCTAGGACTTCTATGTTTGGATATGAATGATCAACAGAATGTGCCACCTACTACGCGTTGGGTTTTCATGGCGAGGCCCTCTGCGTAGCGTTAGCAGCAATCGCAATTGCATGGGAATTCATGGCTTGACCTTGCAATAAAATTCATGTCGGGTATACCTGTGTATCCGTTACACGAAAACCAGAGTGGATACACGTGTATCAATTAGATCCGAAAAAGTTGTCCTGCCTGGGTATCCAGGAGGTACCTACAACCCTCATGAACATTGAGGTAGAGCGCCTTCACCCCGGGGTTTGGCAGAAGCGGAAGTCCTTCAATGAAGAATCATTGGATGACCTTGCGGACTCGATGAAAACTACAGGAACGAACGTTGTGCCCTTGATTGTGTCCCTTCGACCTGATGGGGACTTCAGCATTATTGCTGGCGAGCGTAGATGGCGCTCAGGGAAACGACTGGGTTTTGCAACCCTAAAATGCGAGGTTGGAGCCTATAGTTATGAACAGGCCGCATACATTTCAGCTATTGAAAACCTCCAGCGTACTGACCTCAACCCCATCGAGGAAGCAACCTCGTACCACGATCTATGCACTGACTTGAGTCTCTCTCACGGCGACCTGGCTATTCAGGTTGGCAAGAGCCGAAGCCACATCTCAAACTATGTTCGCTTGCTTGATTTGGACATTCGAGTTCGCGATTCTTTAATTAGCTCCCGGCTTTCCTATGGTCATGCCCGGCCGCTCTGCTCTCTCAAAAACAAAGCTGATCAACGGAACATTGCTGAAAAAGCTGTTCGGTTTGAATGGAACGTCCAGAAGATTCAACAGGCAGTGAACGCCCTCACTCAGCGTAAGCCTTCCCCTGTGAAGCTGTCTGATACGGATCCTGACCTCAAGCGTCTTGAGCGAGATATTTCGGAGGTCACAGGACTTGATTGCGTAGTTAAACGCACGCCTAGCGGTAGTTGGCAGTTAGGATTTCTCGCGCCGGAAAGTGAGTCGTTCACTGGCCTTCTAGATCGTTTAGGTGTCCGCTTCGATTCTGATTTGGAAAACTAAATCCAGACATCATGTTTTTGGGACACCTACCCTCCACTATTAGATAAATACATATGGATTCCCCGCAGATGCCTTCTCGCCCTAACCTCATAGCTTCATCTAGTTCTGAGCGCGAGGGCTGGCAGGAGATCCCCAGCGGTACAGCTCCAGGACCATTCCGCATGCGAAATCTTTTCAAATTGACCTTGTTGGCTGCGGCGCTGACTCTTGCTGGATGCGGATCTTCAGCCTCCAAGCCTTCAGAGTTGTCTACCCTTGAGCCACAAAGCCAGTATGACGATCGCATTCAAGATGCATTGGGCGCTCAGAAGTACTCAGAAGCCCAGATGCTCTATCAGCGCAGGTTCAACGATTACCAAGCCCAGATCGACGATCTTGAAAAGAAGCGCCGTGATCTTGATGCAAGACTCAACGCTAGGGCTTACGAGAATGGCTTAGCCGACGCCCCGGTTTCAGACACTGAAGCTGGCCGTATACAAGAGTACCAGGAGGCTTCAAGAGCCTCTCAATCACGTGTAGCCGAGGCGACTTCTCGTATGGCTATCCAACAGTCCCTGATCGAAAACAGGCGCGACAAGGAGCTGCTAGAAGCGGACAGCAAAGCCGCGAAGCTGATTGCCGATATTGAGATCAATGCCGCCAAGGAACTTTCCAAGGTCGAGGATCGCATCAATCAAGATATCGAGGGCCGGCGCAGTATTGATAGCGCTGAACGGCTTGCAGAGTCAAAGCGATTTGACGATCAACGTTTCACCCTTGCATTGGCTAACGCTGAGGCTGAGCGGCTTGCTAAGGATCGTCGTGATCAAGAGTCATCTGCTTTAGATAGAGCACGAGCCCAAGCTGCCACGCATGTGAGCTCTGAAGAAGCTAAAATTGCAGAGCTTAAGAGACAGATTGGCGTAATCGAAGCCAACTTGGTCAAGATCCAAGGCGAAGATCAGCTAGTAATCCGGACTCAGGAATCTAAGCTGAGCTTCGCCCAGGGGGAAGTCGACAGGTTGGCTAAGATCAGTAGCGACCTCAAGACGTCGGCATCACCCACTCAAGCCGGGATATCTCCAGCAGGCTCAGACTATGTGCAGGCAAAAAACTCTGAGTTCAGTCGCGCTCGAGCTGATTCGGATGTCCGCAAAACTCAAATGATTGCTGAAGTGAAGTCGCAATCGGCTCGCGATAAAAATGACATCACTGCAAGAGCAAGGACAGAGCTAGCATCGCTTTCCGCTAACACTGAAATGGCTAAAGCTGATGTCATTGCGCCTGTTGTTACCGGTAGGGCTGTCTACAACGGGAGTACGAAACCCAAAGCAGCGGCTAAGCTCCCGCCTGAGTTGCCTCAATCGCTTCCAAAGGCTGTTGCAGCTGCGCCTAAGCGCGCTCCGGTTCTCACCATAAGTAGGTTCGAGCCTAAAGTAGATGCACAGCCAAAAGTAGTCACGAACGATGAGATCGGTGGCTCTGTTCTCGCCGGCGGTCCTCGAGTGTCCGCTCCGGCCGCGCAAGCTTCTGTTTCTCCCTTGGTGGTCTCGCCCAAAACGCGCTCGGTTTATGATGTTTACTATGTCTACAAGGACGAGGGCAGCTGGACTAAATTTCAGCAGTTTCTAAAGGCTTATGGGATCACAGATTTCGAGCCCACCAGGAACAACAAAGCCGGGGAGTTTTTCATCTACTGTGGTCGTTACTACGATAAGGATGAAGCAGCGACTCGTGTTGCATACCTCAACAAAACGACGGCCACATCCAACGTGAAGGTTCGCGAAACACAGGTTCCTCGCTAATAAAAAGATTCCGCATGCAGAATCTTTTTTAACTGGTCAAAATCCCGCATTGCGTCCAGATCGAAAAAATATTTGCGCATGCGGGGTTTTATCCTTGAAAATGCCCGCGATGCGGTTACATTGATCTGCATCTGCAAAGGAGCCAGTCATGTCACCGAAGAAACGCACTCACAAGCCTGCGAAGGTAATTGTCATCGAGAATCAGAAGGGCGGCGTTGGTAAAACCACCATCGCTTACCACCTCAGCTGCTACCTGGCTGAGCAGGGGTACAGAACCCTCGCCATCGATCTTGACGGCCAGGGTAACCTCTCAAGCCGGTTCCTCGATCGATCAAAGCGAGTCGGTGGCTGCCGCTCAGTTCATCTCTTCAATGAAACGGCACCTGACCTCCAGCCGCTCGACACACCAGACGGAGTCGATTTGATCTATTCCATTGACCGCGACGTAGAGCTCTTCAACGTTGAGCGTATGGATTTCGACAAAGCTCTGATTAACTTCAACCAAAATCTTGACCCGATGCTGGATGATTATGACTACATCGTCATGGATACACCTCCAGCCCACGGTAACAAAATGTCGGCTGCGAGCATCACCAGCAATTACATTTTCGTTCCTGTTGAGATGGCTGCTTTTGCTGTAACCGGTGTTGAGAGTGTTCTCGAAACCCTGGCTGAAATTCAACGCTATGTGTCTGATAGGCTTCAAGTGACCGGCGTGATTTGCAACCGACTCCGCCCGGTCAATTCTCACACTGAGGCCTTAGCCGAACTTAATGCTGCCGGCGTAAACATTCTGACTGCTCGTTTGGGGACAAACGGCGCTGTCGATGATGCGTTGCGCGATGGCGTGCCCGTGTGGAAGAACAAAAGAACTGGTGCACAACGAGAAACGGCCAAAAGCATGGTTTCTCTGATGCAGGAAATCTGCGGTTATGTGGGTGCCAAGATCCTACCGCCACAGCCAAAGGCTGGTGCGAAGCAATCAGGAGGTGCTAAATAATGGCCCGCGATCTTTCCCGTCTGAAAGGCCTTTCCAGCGTAAATGCGCTCACAGAAGGAGCTCAGCAGGGCACGGTACTCGAGCTGGACCCAAGTCAAATTCGCGTTGAGAAACAGGTTCGTAAAAAGTTTCGTAATATCGAGGAACTGGCAAGATCGATGAAAGAGGAGCAGCAATCTCCGATCATCGTTTCCCCACTCGACAAAAATACGAACACCTATCTGCTGCAGAAAGGCGAGCGCCGCTTGCGTGCCGCGATACTCAACGGTGAAGGTTTCAAGATCAAAGCAATCGTCGACCCGACTGTTCGATCAAAGTCCAAATCCACAGCCAGTCAGTTGGCCGAAAATATTCAGCGTGAGCCGCTCACTCCGATCGAAGTCGCAATCGCGCTGGTGGATTTACGGGAGCAGATGAAAGAAGAGGGTAAGAAAGGCACCGGCCGTGAGTTGGCAGACTATTGCAACAAACCTGAGTCGTGGGTCTCTAAGCACCTGGCACTGGCGGATCTGCCTGATGAGCTTGCAGCTCTGATTGATGATGAAATTACCTCTGATTCGGAATTGATTCAGTCGCTTGCCAAAATCTGTGAGCTTAAACCTGATCTCTATTTGCAACTGATCGATCAAGCCCGGTCTGAGGGCGGTCTCAGCCGCTCTGAGGCTCGCGATCACCTCAAAGCAGCCAGAGGCGGCTCCGCGCCAAAGAGCCAGCCGATTACGCCTACAGTAACGCCTCAGCCTCAGCCTCAGCCTCAGCCTCAGGGTCAGGGTCAGGGTCTTCCGTCTACGACTGTGCAAAATGGCTCTAATGTTGATCCTGGCGGAGCAGGGCAGGGCGGTACACAAAAATCCGGGCCGGACCAGAAAGGCGCGTGTGAAGAAGACCTTGCAACCGATACAAACGGTGTAGCGAGCCCTCAACCGATTCTGCATGCAGATAATTCTGGATCAGTATCCGGTGCTGGCCATGCTGAATCGACGACCCCGACACCAACGACAAGGCAGCAACCAAAGAAGCTTGGGAAAACCGATGTACTCGAGATTCCACCTGAGCAGATGGTTATGCAGGTAAGAGTCTCCACCGACAAGAAGCAGTTCACCGGCGAGCTACTCCTGAATGTAATTTGCGGTAACCCGAACAAGGGCATGGTTTCATATCTCGATGGAAGCAAGCAGCAAAGAGGGCTGTTTGACTTGGATCAGATCGAAATCATCACTCTTGCTCAGCTAGCCTCAGGTGACTAAAAGTTTCCGCATGCGAAAACATTTGAAGGGCTTCGGCCCTTTTTTTTGTGTGCGAATTTAGGACATGCCGTCCTTGATTCCCAAAGAGCGGATACGTAGTCTGAAGGTGTTATTAGTGATCTCCCTGTGCCTTGAGTATTTCTCAAGCGCTGATCACGACCTTCTCCGACCTACGTTATTTCGTCGGTTTGTTTAGGTGGTCTGTCTGGGGGTGCTACTTCTCCTCCGACCTGACTCATCGTTTTTGCTTTTGCTTTTGCTTTTGCTTTTGCTTTTGCTTTTTGCACTTGCTTCAGCTGCATAGCTTGCCTTTGACTTATGGTCTTACGGCTTTGCTGATTTGTTCTTTAAAAAGTCATTGTCTTTAGTTTTCTCTCAGGATTGCTTCCTGCGACTTGTCGTTTGGTGTTTACACATCCATCCGTCACCTCGCTCACTCGCCCATCTCTGCTTTCTTTTGCATGTGGTCGGTCTGCTTGGATTTTGACGTTTGTGTGTGTGTCCTTTCGCACTCACCATCCCTCATTATCTTGTCGCAGTGCGCCGTCCCGATCTTTAAACCTTAGACACTCTGCTGGAGTATCAAACCTCCACAGAGCGGTGTGTATCGACCATTTCCTCACGTGTCGTTACTGAAAACTTCGTTGTATGCCTCCATGTTCGCCGCTGCTCTTTGCTGATTATCAGCTCTTGATGCGCAGTTCATAGTTGTATACCTCGACCTCAGTGCTTCGTGATGTAGGTTTTGGAGCTTTTTCATCGCACCCATGACTTTGTCTGGGTACCCCTCGTACAGCTTTTCTCAAGGCTGTAGGAGCGGTACTCAGGCACAAGCAATCCAAACAGGCCCTGGCGTTCGCGTCAGGGCTTTTTGCGTTTCTGGTACATCGTGTCCTTGAATCAAAGCTCCGACGGCTTTAGCGTCATAGGTGATCTTTTTGCCAGTTTTTCGCATGCGCAATTTCGCATCGAATTCTGTCGAAGGTTCCTCGTACAGCTATTTGCTGCGCCAGGGCTCTTTAAAAATCCGTATTCACGTAACACACCCTCAAGGGCACGCCTAATGCCCTTTGGGACATGGCTGCCTCTTTTTTCTAGGAGATACAGTCATGTCAGATAGTAAAAAACGTCCTCCTTTGAAGGACGAGGTTGCCGATATTGTTGAGCGCGCTGGTGGTTGGTTAAACGTTATCGAACGTGTAGCCCCTATTCTCGCGCCTGCAGTTCGACATCATGGTCACGGCGTAGATTGTCCTTTCCCAGAGCGTCATCGGGAAGGCGGCGGTCGTGACTCCTTCAGGTTCTCCGAAAAGTCGGACCATGAAGGCAGGGCCATTTGCTCTTGCAACCAAGACGGATGGAGTCAGTTTGATCTTCTGATTCAAGCTGGTGTTGGCAGTAATTTTGTCGATGTCTGCCAGGAGATTAAACGGGCATTTGGTGGCGGTATTGAGGCGTATAAGGCTAAGGAAGCTCCGGCTCCTCAGCGTCAGCGTCCTCGTTCAACTGCTGAAGAAAACGCAATCAAGGCGGCCTCGATGAGACAGATTGTCAAGGATTGTTTTCAAGCCTCACAGTGGCGGGTGATCCCAATCAGTGGGTATACGGCAGTTTTGGGGCGACTCCAAAATTGATCACTGATTTCGATGAGATGTTCATTAGTCCGGTGCCGGCAACGAAAGTAACCTTGAGTGAGTCGTTCCGGTCTCCTCAAGCCATCATTGAGGCGGGCTACAATTTGGTACAGAACCTCTCATCAGGAATGAACCGCGGCCCCAGGTCGATATGCATACCCAAGGCGCAAGATCAGTCTGTCAGGATCATTGGTGATGATCAGGAGCAACTTCAAAGCATATGCCAGTCTGCAGCAGCAGATGGCTACAAGGTCTTGATACTCATCGATAGCGACGCGGACAAGGCTTGGGTCGACTACGCGGTTGGGGACCGGATTAGAGAGGACCGGGCCTCCGGCGGTCGGACTATTCGTGTTCGTTCATTCCACAAGGCGAAGGCTCTTGAAGCGGACATAGTTGTAATGGTCGGAGACCCATCGGCTGGTATTTCGTCCTGGTACCGAAATCAGCTCTTCAAGTTAGCGGGTTTCAGCTCTGGTGGAGACTCTGCACCGGGTGATACGGTCTACCATGGCGAGGCATTGCGTCTAGCGCACGTGGCAATCACCAGGGCGAGGTTGAAGTGCGTTTGGTTTCCCAACCGGAGTTTGGACACTGTTCGGACAGCGAGCGTGCTGGGCGGGTTACTGCCGGGGCTCTTCGTTGATGAGCGACGTAATTGATGCACTAAGTTATTAGATGAGGCCTGACTGACCTGCCAGGTGTAGATATCGATGAGGCTTTTGGGATAGCTGATATGCGGCGGTAAGAGGTTGAGAGTCGCAACCTGAATCCCCATTCGCCCCAGAAGGCAGAGTTACCATCAGCGTTGGTGTCTGCGCTGCTGCAATTGAAATAGCAGCTAAAGCTGATGGAGGCCTCTAGTTAGCCAGGCACCTCGGTCACGATCAGGCGGTTCTGGCTTTCTGACACGAAGTCTGCATAGGACATCATCATTAACCTCCTAACCGGTTCTGGGATCACTTTTGCCTCTATTGCGGCCCCTTCATAAATAGCTTCTGTTTCAGGGGCTCTAAATACGCCGTGGGGAACCCAAGGCTCATGTCCTAACCACCGCCTAGCCTGGTAGTCGATCGTCCAGCCGTAAACCTCGACCCAAAGGTGTGGGCGCACGTTAGCTCCGCGGATGGTCAGTTCGCCGGCTTTTATGATTGGTCGATGACCTCTCTCCGTCAAAATGGAGTAGACGACTCGAGAGAACCCATCGCATTCGACGTCTGCGTGCTGGAGCGGGTCAAAAAGTAGAGCCAGTTCATCGCGGGTCACGGTTGATCTCCTTTGTGGAGTCATGACTTTAACGGCGACACAACATCTTCACCACCCGCAGGCTTCTGGCACAGCTTGGCCGGTGTGAAGGTAGGGTATCAATATGAGGCGAGTTACTAGCAATGAAATCCTTCAAGGCCAAATCAGTACCAGCATCTCAAGGTGAGCTTTTCGGAGCAGATCAAATTGCGGCCATCTACAAATCCCAGCCAGACGCACCAATCGATAATGCCACCTTGTATGGCCTTGTTGCCATGCGCAGCGGTCTTTCCGCTTCGGCATTGAACGAACGCGTGCCTGTAGGCCGATCAGGGCAGCGACATAGCCTTGAGAGGCGCGCCATTCGATGGACACAACAAGATCTACGCAGGGCAGGGGTCATCGAGCGTGTGCCGGGTGAGCGAGGAATCTGGCGGCTTACTGAGGATGCTAAGCGCGATCTAAACATGGCAAAGCCAGGCGTCAAAGTTCTAGGGTTTAGAACAGATCTTGGAGTGGCTATATTCGGGGGTAGCGAGTATATATTTAAGGACTTAGATGTGCAGCCAATATCTATTATTTGCAGTCCTCCATACCCTCTTTGCAAAAGCCGGGCTTATTCTAATCCATCTCAGTCAGAAATCGTTAAGTACATTATAGGGATTCTTGAGCCGATTATTGAAAGGCTGGCAGATACCGGCTCTTTGGCTATCAATGTCAGCAACGATATATTTCTACCTAATTCCCCGGCGCGCTCAACTTACGTGGAGCGATTGACGATAGCGCTAGAGGATATGAAACTTGGACTAATCGAGAGAATGGTGTGGAAATCTAATAAGCCACCAGGGCCGGTGCATTGGGCATCTAAGACAAGGCAGTTATTGAATACCAGCTATGAACCTATTTTAATTTTCGCCAAAAACCCAAAGTTGTTCAAAGGAGATAATAGGCGCGTTCTTGAACCTCATTCTGAAAGGCATCTTGCATTAATCAACTCCGGCGGAGAAAAGAGGACTACTTGCTACGGAGACGGGGCCTACCGCCTTCGGGTGGGCAGTTACAGTAATCAAACGGAGGGGCGTATCCCAAAGAACGTGTTGGAGCGGGGCATACGCTGCCCATATGGTTCTCAGTTTCGTGCTTCAGCAGAAGCGCTCGGCCTACCCAGTCATGGTGCGGGCCAGCCATTCAGTGTTGCGGAATTCCTAATCAAATATCTCACGGAGGAGGGTGATCTTGTGGTCGACCCTTGGGGTGGCCGTTCAATGACTGGTCTGGCAGCGGAAATGCTAAATCGGACTTGGATCACTGGCGAACGGGCTCTACAGTACGTTCGTGGTGCAGCAGAGCTCTTCCGTAGTCGCCCAGGCTTTCATCTCAACCCACAACTTGAACAAGCATTCGCAGGCGCAGGCCAGCGCTAAGGACCCAATTTGTCAGTCATCAACGTCGCTGAGTTTCCTGCTTTTCTTCGTGCCTACAGTTGGTCCAACCTGAATCATGCTTCTCGGGGATACCCAGGGGACACTTTTCCTGATTTCCCGTGGCTTCTGTCGCTAGAAAACCGAGGAGTTAGAATCACACAAAGAGTCATTACTGCGTCTCCGACGGACTACGTTCGTGAGATCCTTGCATGGGGCGCGGGGAAAAATGACCCAGGGATGAAATTTGAGGCCGGGCTGGGCAACGTGGCTCTCATTGTAATCCTCCAGCAAGTAGTGGCTAATATTGAACAGCCGCGTGCTGCTATTGACGCTGCTCTGAAAATTCCGGGATTTGGTCTGACGTATGCTTCCAAGCTTCTCCGTTTTTTTGACCCTGGCCGGCATGGGAGCTTGGATCGCCGGATCAGGGTTGCACTGTTGAAGGCTGAGCTACTTCCCAAAATTCACGATAGCTATACAAGCTCGATGATCGAAGGCTACGTGAAATTCCAAACGCTCTGCGAGAGTTTGGTTTTCGAGCTCGAGTCTAAGGGCATATGCCGTCCGGAGTGCAATCTACCCTCCGCTGCATCAGCGACGGGATGGCGCATCGCCGATGTTGAAATGGCTCTCTTCACCTGGGCCGATCGCTGCTTGCAAACGGACAAGGGCAACCAATTCGAAACGGTGAATCCGGACATCTAGTGATAGACTTGATATCGATCCTCCGTTCTGCGTTGGCCCACTTTACACCGAATCATTTTTAGCTGGGGTATCGTGATCCTTCATATGCTGAAATAGATTGTCTGTGGACGACTAACTTGGTGTCGCTGCATAATGAGAGGGAGATTGTTGAGATTGTTAATCAGTCTTGGCCGTGCCGAAACTTATAATGTAGATGTTGTTTATATTTCACCGGTCTACCTTACCTTGTTTTGCCCCACACCCACCGTCGAGAAATATTTTGCTAGCGCAGGTACCGCAAGCAAGGCCGACCAATTTGAAACCCGCAAAACGAAATTGTAGAGGGGGGCTTTTTGTCGAAATGGCGCCTCTATTTTGGGCGCCCCCCTGCATTGCCTTGAAGCTACAGCTGGACTCGTTATGTTCCGGTTGAACAATCGAATGCTGTCAGTCCCCTTCCTCGGGTTTGACTGTCAGTGCACATCTACAAGTGAGGTTAAAGTATGATTTGGTTTCTCGAAGGGCAGTCAAGCCAGCGTGACATTATTGAAGGTGCGCGTGACGCGCTGCCACCTGAGGTGAAGATATTCGCCTCGCATCGCGACAATCGCCCCGAAATTATGGCTGGAGCAGATATTAGCTTCTGCGAGCCCCGTGGTGCTGAAGAGCGGGTTTCGTGGGTGATTACTACTGCACGCACCTATGGAATCAAAGTAATCCTGGCGGGTCGGTTGGGGGCGGTATTTGAAAGCGCCCGGGATCGTTTCGAGGAAGCTGGCCTGGTGCTGGTAACTGGTGGTTCATCGATGCGCACATTCGATCTTGTTGATGACAAAAGCAGGTTTACCGCTGAGGCGGAGCTTGCGGGCTTGGATTGCGTTCCGGCAATAACCGCAACTAATGCCGATGAAATGTTAGCAGCGTACGGGACTCTGTCTGCGTCGGGAGAGGTTTGCGTAAAGCCTGCCGTTGGCATTTATGGTCAAGGCTTTTGGCGCTTCAAGGAGGGTGCTGACCCATTTCGTAGCTTTGCTGATCCCGATGCCCGCGTTGCGAATTTCGCGACCTATATGCGTGCATACAGCGAGGTGGAAAATCCTCCGTCGATGCTTGTAATGCCCTACATGGCTGGAAGCGAGTGTTCGGTGGATATGGTCTGTGAGACTGGCCGAGCGGTTGCGTTTGTAGGCCGGAGGAAGACCGGCGTGTATCAATTATTTGAAAAGGACGGTGCGGCGGTCGAGCTTGCACTAAAAGCGGCTGCTCATTTCCAGTGTGATGGCATCGTGAACGTTCAAACAAAGGATGATGAACAGGGTAAACCGCATTTGTTGGAAATCAATCCTCGCTACTCTGGTGGAGTCGGTTACACCCGGGAGGCTGGCGTCAACTTGGCGGGGATCTTTGCTACGCGCCGCCTTAACCTTCCTGAGCCACCTACCGTTTGGCGGGCAGGCGTACGTGTGAAAGGGGTCTCCGTTGCAGCTGTAGTGCCAAAATGACATCCTGAATCATCGAGAATCCTGAAGTTTGGTACCATTGGAGCGCTTCCGGTGGCGCGGTGGATTTAGCACTCAAGGAGTAATAAAGGAATGATGGTGCTAGCGCCAGGCGCAAACACCGCGGTATCAAGTGCACGGAGTGAATGGACTCTGGAATGCGGGAACTCCTCGGCTTTCGGGGAGTACGCTGCGATTGCCATACTGCCGGTAAATGACAAACGCCAACCCACTGGTGAGGCTGCGCTATTTCAGACGTCACAGTCTTGGATGGAGTGGAGCGGCGACCAAGCAAAGGTTGGTTGTAAGTTGAACTTGTCAGCCCTCCCGTCCGGTAGCGATCGGCTACTACTCATCGCATACACTTTTTCAGCAGCAGGACCGGTAAGCGAGCTTCGTTCGTTGCACCTACTTGTTGACGAACAGATTGAATATAGGTTGGACCTTCGTGATAACGGTGAAGCGGCGATCATTATCGGCGAATTCTACATCCGCAATCAGCAATGGAAGTTTCGCGCACTGGCTGAGGGTTCGGCTTATGGTTTAGCCGCTCTAGGCCGCCGCATCGGGATCGATATTAATGACGCTCATCCAAAAGGGCGCAGTAGCTCTGCGGAGGCTGACCGCGCACGAACGGGCGCAACCGGCACTGGTTTCGCTGTTTCCCAGCACCATGTGCTCACCTGTGCTCATGTAATCGAGGGCATGAGTGAGATATTCATTTCCTCCTTTGAAGGTCGTTATCGTGCAGAGCCGGTCGTCGTTGATCAGCGTAATGACATCGCTCTTCTCAGGGTGATGGAGTCCCCTATCCTCAGATCTGTCTCTTTTAAGGAAGGCTCCGGCTGCGACTTGGGCGAATCTGTAGTCGCGCTGGGTTTCCCTATGTCGGGTTTCGCCGGCGGTGGTGTCCACGTGACCCAGGGCGGCGTGTCGGCGTTGTTTGGCCTGCATAACGATTCTAGCCTTCTACAATTTACAGCGGCTATTCAACCTGGCTCTAGCGGATCTCCCTTATTTGATTCGACAGGCGCTGTTATCGGTTTGGTAACTTCGACAATGCCTGATGCTCAAAATATGAACTTTGCCGTTAAAGCGTCTTTGCTCCTCTCCTTTCTGGATGCGTGCCGCGTTGATGCAGTTCAAACATCCAGCAGCAAGACGTTCACAACTGCTGAATTAGCACGTTCGGCCCAAGCATCTATGTGGCGCGTCGAAGCCAAGAATTTTTAGCCCCTGTTTTGACTTGAAAGCTGCGGAAGAGACGTTAGGTTATCGACCTCACGCTACCCTAGGAATTTGTTTCATGGAATGTAACGCAGTTAAACAAGCTCTAAGCGCACAAATGATGCGCGGGCGTCTCGATGTCACCGTCGATGCCACACATATCGACCCGGACTCCTTGTTCGGTTTTGCCGAGCGCCGTAATCCAAAGCGTGCGTTTCTTTTCGTGTCCAAAGTACTTGGTCGCCATATACCTGTGCGGCCTTCGATCATGAATTCAAGCTTCAATAGCCTCGCTGCACAAATTCCTGATGACCTGCCTGGCCCCGTACTCGTTATCGGCATGGCTGAAACAGCAGTTGGCCTGGGTGCTGGTGTGCATCGCGCATACAGCGCGACGCGCCCGGACACGGTTTACATGGTCAGCACACGCCACCCTACTGGCAATGACCTGTTCGCCCGTTTTGAAGAAGAACATAGCCACGCCAGTGCACACCTCATTCATTTGCCGATCGATGCCGATGTTCGGGAAGTGATGTTGAATGCCCGTTCGCTAGTGCTGGTCGACGATGAAGCCTCGACGGGCAAAACCTTCATCAATCTTCACCGTGCGCTGGTCGATGCCGGCCTGACTCAGGTCGAGCGCGTGGTGACGTGCGTACTGACGGATTGGTCCGGCGATGCGGTGCGCAAAACCATCGGTGACTCTGCTCATCAGGTTTCGCTGTTGCAGGGGTCGTATACCTTCCACGAGGACGCTGATGCGCCGCTGCCGGAAATGCCGGCCGTGGGTAGCATCGAGCCCGGAGAGTGGCCGTTGTCGGCGGAAAGCGATTGGGGGCGCCATGGTATTCGCTGTGTAGAAGACACTTTGGCTCTCGATCTGAAAGTCAAAGCGGGTGAGCGCGTACTCGTGGTTGGTACCAGTGAATTTGTCTGGCGTCCGTTTTTGCTCGCCGAGCGCTTGGAGCGTGCTGGTGCTGATGTGCATTTCAGTTCGACCAGTCGCTCACCAATCGCACTGGGCCATGCCATCGGTCACGCGTTGTCGTTCGCGGACAACTACGGTCTCGGTATCCCCAACTTCCTCTACAATGTCAGCCCAGGGCAGTTTGATCGTGTCCTTATTTGCTCGGAAACACCTGAGCAGGCTGTGTCCGCCGCGCTGATTGAATCCCTGAGCGCGGAGGTGATTGTCGATGGTCAATAAGCGCCCCCTCTCCCTGGTCGATCTCGACGACACCCTGTTCCAGACTGCTCGCAAAATGCCAGAAGGTTCTCAGCGGATTACTGCGACTCTCGATATCGAGGGTCAGCCCAATGGCTACATGAGTACGGTCCAACACTCCCTCGCCCAGTGGCTCCTGTCCACGACCGACGTGGTCCCAGTTACAGCGCGCAGCGTTGAAGCATTCAGTCGTGTGAAACTGCCTTTTATGCACGGTGCCGTCTGCTCCCATGGCGGCGTGATCCTTGGTGCTGATGGAAAGCTTGACGAGGAATGGCAAGCTCGCATGAGCGATGTTCTTGCTGACTATCAGACTCGCTTGCCAGGCCTCAGTGAAGCAACCCTCGCCATTGGCAAGGAGCTTGGCATTTCCTTGCGCGGATGGGTTGTCGAGGAAGAAGGCCTGCGCCACTACGTGGTGACCAAGCACAACGAATCCAATGATGAAGTCCTGCAAACGGTTCTCGCTGAAGTACAGGCCCGCGGTTTATTGGAAGGCATGCACATCCACGGCAATTCCAACAACCTCGCGTTCTTGCCGCAGGGCTTGTCGAAGGAAGTGGCTGTTCAAGAATTGTTGCGCCGTGATCGTAAGGCCAATGGTGAGCGTCCGGTGCTGGGCTTTGGAGACAGCATCACTGACCTCGGTTTCATGCAGGAGTGCCATATGTGGGCAACCCCAGCGCGTAGCCAATTGGCCAAGCTGGTTGGAGGGAAAGTCCATGACTAAGGCCATTGCAGGTCTGGTTACCGTGGGGAGCGGCAGCTATGCAGCAGAGGATGTTCAGTTCCTGCTGCAGGCCGTTCAGATGGAGACCACTGATGTCTTGGAGAAGGAGCGTCTGATTCAGTCGAAGCAGAAGCACTACTCCGAAATGATCAGCCTTGAGAGTGCCCCGACTGACGTGCACAAAGCCCTTTACGAGCGCGCACTCGAACAAAACGGTACTCGCATGGCCATGGACGTTCAGTCCCTGGCGCTGGCGCTGAACGGGGCATGCACGGGCCCGTCTATTGTGCTTGTGTCGTTCGTTCGTGCTGGCTTGCCGCTCGGCGTGTTGTTGCGTCGGGCCCTGCTAGACATGGGTCGAGATGCGCATCACTACGGAATCAGCATTGTCCGAGATCGGGGGATCGACAAAGTCGCCCTCGAGGCCATCATTCAGGCACATGGTTCCGAGAACATCGTCTTCGTCGATGGCTGGACAGGGAAGGGCGCAATCTCTGGCGAGATTCAGCGCAGCCTCAATGGCGACTCGCGCTTCCCTGAGGAACCCCGGCTTGTAGTGCTGGCAGATCCCTGCGGCCGGGCGTGGTTGTCCGCGTCGGCTGAAGACTGGGTTATCCCCTCCGGCATCCTTGGTGCGACGGTGTCTGGTCTGGTTTCGCGCTCCATTTGGCCCGCAGATGGAGGTCTGCATGGTTGTGTGGTTTACGACCATCTGCGTGAGCACGATGTAACCCGCGAGTTCATCGGGCAGATCGAGGAGAAGCGGAAGGCACTGGGTTCGGTTCCTCAAGCCTCGCCATGGACCGATACCCAGCGTTTTGAATTGCAGGGTGCAGCTACGCACGTAGTCCAGTCGCTGGCCTCCCAGTTCGGCATTACCAATCTCAATCGAGTAAAGCCTGGTATTGCCGAAGCAACCCGCGCGGTACTGCGTCGCGTACCGGATCACGTCTTGGTCCGCTGCCGTAGCGACAGGGATGTTCAGTTGCTCATGCACCTGACTGAGGGCGCTGGGGTCGCGGTGGAAGAAGTGGGTGCTGCATTAGGCCCTTACCGGGCGGTAACCATCATTCGGAGTGTGAGCTGATGAAAGTCCTTTCTCCTTACGCACTGGGGGCAACGCTCTACATGCCGGCCACACGTGCGGATCTGCTTGATGTGGTTTTCCGCACAAAACTTCCAGAACTACGTTCTTTGGTCGTGTGTCTGGAGGATGCGGTCGCGGAAATTGACGTTGACACGGCTTTGAGAAACCTGAATGGCCTGCTGACCGCGATCAACGAGCGCGGTGGGCGTCCGCCCGATGGTCCGCTGCTGTTTGTTCGTCCCCGAGACTCGGTGATGGCTGCTGTGCTGAATGATTGGCCGTTGATGGCCCACATTGATGGGTTCGTTGTGCCGAAATTGACCCTGCGCAACCTCGGGGAATGGGAACAGGCCGTTACGAACCCGGCGCTGTACCTCATGCCGACGCTGGAAACTACAGACGTGTTCAACCCTGGGGCAATGGTCGAGTTGGGCCAGGCGTTGAAGGCGAACCTGAATCAGCGGATTATCGCCCTACGTATCGGTGGGAACGACCTGATGGGAAGTCTTGGACTTCGAAGGAATCCCGCAACAACGCTCTATAGCACCCCTATGGGCTACGTGATCCCAATGTTGGCAGGCGTCATGGGGTCCCAAGGTTTCGCACTGACGGCACCGGTGTTCGAGCAACTCGCGACACCGCATTTGCTGATGGAGGAGTTGGAACTCGACATCGCCCATGGCTTGGTAGGGAAGACGGCGATTCATCCATCGCAGATCAGCACGATCCAGGACACGTTGCGCGTAAGCCTCGAAGACCTCAACTGCGCGAAGATGATTGTCAGTGACGTTGCTCCGGCTGTGTTCAAGCACAACGATGCCATGTGCGAGCCCGCGACCCATTACAAGTGGGCGGTCAAAATCCTTGAACGAGCGGAGTGGCACGGGGTTCGGCAACCAGATGTAGGACCCATTGAGGCCCCTATCCGTTTGGCCGAGGCCAAGGGATGACAATGGAATTGGACGATGCTGGCGCGCAAAGGCGTCATGTGCTGTCGGTTTTTGACTTCGACGGCACGCTGACCCGGTACGATAGCTTCGTTCCATTCCTGAAGTTTGCCTTCGGAACTCGGGAATTCAGTCGAAGTATTTTGCGGTTTGCACTGCCAAGCGTTCGATTCCTTGCTCGGCGTTTTAATCGTGATGAGTTGAAAGCACAGCTGATCTGCACGTTTCTTACTGGCGTTGATGTGAAGTGGTTGCAAGATCGATGCGAGAAATTCTGCGGGTTGTTTTGGGTTCAGCTCATGCGGCCTTCAGGTTTAAAATCTGTCGCCGTTGAGGAAGAGGCTGGTGTTGTCGTTACTCTCGGCTCTGCATCGCCAGCGTTGATTCTCCAGCCTTTTGCAGATCGCCTTGGCATCAAGGTGATCGGTACCGAGCTTGAATTGGAAGACGGTCTGTTGACCGAGCGTATGACTGGCAACAACTGTAGATGCGAGAACAAAGTGCTCAGGCTTGAGGCTGTGTATGGGTCACTTGGCCAGTACCGGCTTAAAGCATGGGGCGACACCCGCGGCGATTTCGAGTTGTTGGCTGCGGCGCAAGAAGCATACTGGCGAAACTTTCATCCCGCATGGTGTCGACTTCGCCTGCGGGCAGATAGAAGCGGGAATGGGGCGTGAGCAATGTCGCGCACGCCAACCTGCAAGTGACGGTCAACGCTGACCGGCACACGAACACAGACGACCAACAAGGAGCGTAACCATGGCACTCACCCTGCAAAAAAAGCAATCCATCTCCCTGGCTAAAACGGCCGGCAGTTCGCTTACCAGCATTAGCCTAGGATTGGGTTGGGACCCGGTCAAGGCGGCTGGCTTCCTTGGCAAGATGTTTGGTGGCAGTACCGAGATCGACCTCGACGCTTCCTGCATTTTGCTCAACAGCGACTTTCAGAAAATCGACCTGGTCTGGTTCCGTCAATTGAAGTCCCAGGACGGCTCGATCAAACACTCCGGTGACAACCGTACAGGCGAAGGCGATGGGGATGACGAGACGATCTATGTTGACCTGCAGCGTCTGCCTTCAACCGTTAAATACCTCATTTTTACTGTAAATTCCTTCACCGGCCAGTCATTTGAGAAAGTCGACAAGGCCTACTGCCGTATCGTGAATGGCAGCAACAACACTGAGCTCGCACGCTTCAACCTTTCGGAAAAAGGTGGGCACACCGGAATCGTCATGGCGAGCCTGACCCGCGAAAATGGCGACTGGGAATTCAAGGCAATCGGTACCACCACGAATGGCCGAACTGCCGACGACCTGATCACTATGGCCGTTCAGGCGCTGCGCTAATGGCGAATCTCGTACCTGGTGGTAATGCGCCGGTTGCCAGCGGCCAGATTCGCATTGATATCAATTACTCGCCAGTCCAGGGGGCCGATATTGACGTTTCGGCCTTCGCACTGGGCACCTCAGCAAAAGTCCGTGGCGATGGCGATATGTGCTTCTATGGCCAGCCTCAAATTCTGGGTGGCGCTGTTCAGCTGACCGAATCCTCGGCCGGACGCGCAGTCTTCTCCCTCGATACGAGTCGTCTTGAGTCTGCAGTTGAGAAAGTGGCCTTTACGGCCACTATCTACGAGAACAAGGCGAGCTTTGAGCGCGTGTCTCATCTTTCGGTTGTGGTGACGGGTGGCATTGAAGCTCAAATCCCTACCGGCGGAATGAAGGAAACAGCACTCATCCTCGGCGAATTTTATCGGCGAAATGGTGACTGGAAATTCCGCTGTGTAGCCCAGGGATTTAATGGCGGCCTTGAACCGTTGGCCAAGCACTTTGGTGTAGAGGTCGCCACACCAGCACCGGCCCCCGCTCCCGTGGTACAAACGCCGCCGCCTGCTCCGGCCGCTGCACCTAAATCTGCGATCAGTCTGAGCAAGGTCACCCTCGATAAAACACGATCGTCTATCAGTCTTGAAAAGACGGCAGCCGGTTTCGGCGAAATCAAGGTGAACTTGAACTGGAACAAAGGCAGTTCGGGCGGCTTCTTCAAGCGAAGCCAATCCGTCGACTTGGATGTTGGTTGCCTTTATGAACTCCAGGACGGCGAGAAGGGTGTTGTGCAAGCCCTCGGAAGATCGTTCGGCAGTCTCACGCAGGAACCTTTCATTCAGTTGATGGGTGACGACCGTACTGGCTCTGTCGCGGGTGGTGAGTGGATGCACATCAACGGGACCAAGTGGAGTGAAATCCGCCGGATCTTGGTCTTCGCCTTCATCTACGAGGGTGCTCCGAACTGGAGAGAAACCGATGGTGTTGTGACCATTTTCATACCAGGCCAACCTGAAATTGAGGTGCGTCTCAATGAAGAAGGGGGGCGTGACGCAATGTGCGCCATTGCGATGCTTGAAAATGTGAACGGCGCCGTTAAGGTCTCTCGGCGTGTGGACTTCCATCGAGGTCACGCAGTTATGGACAAAGCTTACGGCTGGGGCATGAACTGGCGCGCAGGCTCCAAATAGAAAATCTGGCGGGGTCTGTCGACCCCGCCCTTGGAGGAAAACAACATGTTTGCATGGCTTAAACAAAACGTAGTTGCAGCGCGTGAAGCACTGACTACTGAAGTTTCAAAGTTCAAGAACCAGAAATTTCTTGATGCGATGACTGCGAATTGCGCGCTCATCTCGGCGGCGTCAGGTGGTATATCTTCTGAAGAAAAACAGAAGATGACCGGCTTCATTCAAAACTCGCCTGAGTTGAAAGTGTTCGACATGGGCGATGTGATCAAGGCGTTCAACGCACACTGCGAAAAGTTCGAATTCGACTTTCAGCTTGGCCAGGCCGAAGCACTGAAGGTTATCGGCAAGATCAAGAACGATGCTGGCGCTGCCCGGCTCTTGGTTCGCGTCGGCTGCGCCATTGGTGCGTCTGACGGCGACTTCGATGACAAAGAAAAAGCAGCATGCCGCTTGGTCTGCCTTGAGCTGGGCCTTAACCCAGCTGACTTTGAACTTTAAGGAACGGTACTTTGGACACTCACATCGGTTTCCCTCCGCTTACCTTAGCGGTATTCGTCGGGATCGCGCTCGGCGCGCTTCTCCTCGACATGGTCACTCACCGCGGTGACAAGCCAATTTCCCTGGCTAAGGCTTCGATTTGGTCGATCTTCTGGATCGCTATCTCGTTAGCGTTCGCCGGATTCCTCTACGTACAGCATGGCCCGGAAGTCGCCAGCCTGTTTGTAACTGGCTACGCATTGGAAAAGGTTCTGAGCGTCGACAACCTGTTCGTGTTCATGGCGATTTTCGCCTGGTTCAAAGTGCCGGATGGCATGCGTCACCGAGTCCTGTATTGGGGCATAATCGGCGCCATCGTGTTCCGCGGAATCTTCGTTGCCATTGGTACCGGACTGTTGGCTTTCGGTCCGTGGGTCGAAATCGTCTTCGCAGTGATCGTGGCTTGGACCGCAGTTATGATGCTGCGCGCCGGCGGTGATGATGACGAGGAAGAGGACTACTCCAAGCACATGGCTTACCGCTTCGCACAGAAGCTGTTCCCTGTGTGGCCGAAACTCTATGGCCATAACTTCTTCGTCAGCCGTAAACAGCTTCAGGTTGAGTTGCAGAAGCCTGAAAACAAAGGCATGACTCTGGCAGCAAAAGGAACGATTTTTGCGACACCGCTGTTCCTTTGCCTCGTTGTGGCAGAAGTGTCTGACGTCCTGTTCGCATTCGACTCTGTGCCGGCGGTAATCGCGGTTAGCCGTGAACCTCTGATCGTCTACTCAGCCATGCTGTTTGCGATCCTGGGTCTGCGTACCATGTACTTCGTGCTCGAAGCGCTGAAACGCTACCTGGTCCACCTGGAAAAATCTGTAGTCGCGCTGCTGTTCTTCATCGCCAGTAAACTAGGCCTGAACGCAACCGACCACATGTTCCACCATGGCTACACAATCGATGCAAACACCAGCCTGCTGATCGTTATGGTTGTACTGGCGATTGGTGTGGTTGCAAGCCTTGTCTTCCCAGGCAAGGAAGAAGCTCAACCTGAAACCGCTGAGTAATAGCCCATACCACAAGGAGTAATACCCATGGCGTTGACCCTACAGAAAGGTGGCAATCTTTCGTTGACCAAAACCGACCCGAGCCTGACCAAAATATTGGTAGGCCTGGGCTGGGACCCGCGTGCTACTGATGGTGCTGAGTTCGACCTGGACGCCAGTGCGCTACTGCTGGGCGCAAATGGCAAAGTACGCGGCGAGGCCGACTTCATTTTCTATAACCAGCTGAAAAGCGTTGACGGTTCGGTTGAGCACACTGGCGACAACCGCACTGGTGCGGGCGACGGCGACGACGAAGTAATCAAGGTAGACCTGAGCCGCATCCCGGCCGACGTGGACAAAGTGGTCTTCATCGTTACCATCCACGATGCAGAAGTACGCAAGCAAAGCTTCGGTCAGGTAGGCGGCTCCTTCATTCGCATCGTTAACGATACGACCAATGCGGAAGTTGTTCGTTACGACTTGGCTGAAGACGCGTCGACTGAAACTGCGATGGTGTTTGCTGAGTTGTACCGCAACGGCGGCGAGTGGAAATTCCGCGCTGTTGGCCAGGGTTATGCCGGCGGCCTGAAAGCTCTGGCCAATAACTATGGCATGAATTTTTAACGCCTAAGTCGTTAATTTAATTATCTTTTGTTTACTTGGCCTTGATTTCAAGGCCTTGTTTACCTCACTTAAAGGAATCAAAAATGGCCGTATCTCTGCAGAAAGGCGGGAACGTAAGTTTGTCCAAAGAGGCCCCTGGCCTGACCGAAGTAACTGTAGGTCTGGGCTGGGACGCACGAGTAACCGACGGCTCCAAATTCGACCTCGACGCGTCGATCTTTATCTTGGGTGAAAGTGGCCAAGTTCTCGACGACGCCAGCTTCATTTTCTATAACAACAAAAAATCGGTTGATGGTTCGGTTGAACACCTTGGCGACAACCAGTCCGGCGAAGGCGAAGGTGATGACGAGCAAGCCAACGTCAAGTTGAACGGTCTGGCTGCCGCTGTGAAGAAGTTGGTTTTCGCAGTGACCATTCACGACGCAGAAGCGCGCAAGCAGAGCTTCGGCCAGGTTGCCAATGCATACATCCGTGTAGTGAACAAGGCTGACGGCAAAGAACTGGCGCGCTACGACCTGAGCGAAGACGCTTCGACTGAAACCGCTATGATCTTCGGCGAGCTGTACCGCAATGGCGACGAGTTCAAGTTCAAGGCGATTGGCCAAGGTTTTGCTGGTGGCCTGGCGCCTCTGGCTAAGTCGATGGGCGTGAACATCGGCTAACCCGCAAGGGTTGAGAAAGCCCCCTTGAAATGGGGGCTTTTTCTTGCCTACAGAAAGACCACGGAGTTGGTCCTGTAGGCGGTTTCGACTACTTCATCACTAGGAGCGACTGCTGGCGATCACCACGGCAGTCCACCGGTTCTCGGGTTTAAAAGGATATTTGGATGGGCATGTTTCGTGGGGTTGTAGCTGCAGGTGTTTTGGTGTCTATGTCAGGCTGCGGAGCCTACAACGACTTCCAGGCAAACAATGCAGTTCAAGAATACAGGCAGGCATGCCTTGGAAATTATACGAATGAGTGCGAAAGCAAACTGGTCGACACGAACATTGTCATGCTCGAGCTCGCACGAAGCAACATCGAGCGGGAGAAGGACTCGATCGTGCAAGTCGTCGGCAAAGATGGATTTGATCGTTTCTCAAAAACTGCCAATGAGCTAATTGACCACTTGGTCGATCAACAGGAAAACAAGCGTCCAGGTTTTTTTGCGCGATGGTTCCTAGGTGAAGGTCAACCGTTCGGCAATACCCGCAACCAACTTTTTGACATTTCAGACATGCAAGAACTGCGTGCTGCAGTGCTTCAAAAGATCAGCGCCGGTGTTCAAGCGAGCAAAGCATCTGCTAAGCCTAATGAACCAATGACTGAGACTGAGGCAATCTTGTTAGGCAAGGTACCTCAAGCACCGACTCAGGCTCAGGTCACCCCGACTGCCCGGCCGGCGGAACCAGCAGCTCAGGCCGTCGAATCGACTGTTCAGGCATTAGTGCCATCCGACCTTGCTGCATCTGCAGATCGGATGATCGCGAGTGAAATCGCCCAGGATGGCGGGGATGAATACAAGGAGGGCCGTCAGGTTATTTTTGCTGACCTGAATAACGACGGCATCAAGGATGCCGTGGTGCTTTACACGATCGAAGGTCAAGGTGGCGGTAATGGCTACTTCCAAACCCTTGCCGCGTTCATTGGCAACTCGGCAGGTTGGGACTTCCGTGGAAAAGCTGTAGTCGGCAATGGTGTCCAGGACATTCAGGTAGTTGATCCCCAAACCGTAAGACTGACGGTTCTCTCCATCGGTCCCGATGATGCGGATTGCTGCCCGAGTGTTCAGAGCACCGAAAACTACAAGTGGGACGGCACGACATTTCTTCAAGCCCCAACGTCGTAAGTAAGAGCCAGGCTTCAGGCACCTAGCCGTGTGCATACGAGCGCGGTTAGGCAGGGCTCTGGCGAAACGCTGGAGCAAACAAAATGAAGGAAAAATCGAATATGTCGCGATTCAACATCGGCTCTTGCCTTTTCGTCATGTTGCTCACGCTGGTATCAGCCCACTCCAATGCAACCAGCTTTGATTGCACCAAAGCTGCAACCTTTGCTGAGAAATCGATTTGCACAGATTCTGCACTCAGTCGTCTGGATGAGCAGATGAACTCCGAATATGTCCGCGCTTTAGACGCGGCGCCTAACAAGGCGCAGGTCCGTCAAGATCAACGAGACTGGTTGCGTCTGCGCGGCAACTGCCTGACCGCCAGTTGCTTAACCGCTTCGATGACTGATCGGCTCAGTGTTCTATTACGCACCAAGGTGGATCAGCCATCTAAAGCGCCAACCTCCGTTGCCGCTTCCCGGGTTGATCAATCTGAAACAAATGTGATTTCAAAGGCCGCTACTTCTCCAATGGTCCCCGCCGTGGTGAAGCCGGCAGCCCCGAGAAATGCCACGGATGATCATCAAGCGATCCTGAACTTGAAAATTTGCCTGTTCGTGATGGCAATGTTGCTGCTGGTCTGCATTTACCTGCACCGTCGGGGGACCATTACGATCTATCAGGACTACACCGACGCGCTTTGGACAACCTTGACTCCGATCTTGGGGATTGGTGCGTATTTCGTCGCGAGCGCCTGGCTCGAGGTACCACGCAACTACGCCATCATTGCTGCCTGTGTCCTTGGAGGTCTTATGTCATTGCAGGTGCTTATCCAAACGTACAGAAGCAACAGCATCTGGTTTTTCCTTTTATCCCTCTTCGCAAAGGTCATTCTGCTGACCTTCTACCTCCTGATGATGGCCCTCCTGCTGTGCGGCGGTGCGCGAACCAAAAGTGAGGCCCGGCGGCGGCGCGGCTGGGCAGTTCTTGCCACGACCGTATTCGTATTCCTCTCAGGCTGGATGTGTCGTAATCGGCAATTCAGTTCGATCGACGATTACATAGCCGGACGGGCATAAGTGACATATCGGAGGTCGCGCTATTGCCACATGCGCGGCCACCGATGTAAATGAACGTCGGGCCAGTCTAAGGGGCCCGACCGAAGCCGGCATTTCAAACAACAAAGAATCCAGGAAGAAGGATCAAGGAGTAGTCATGGGATTTCGTTTCAGCAAGCGAATCACGATTGTGCCTGGCGTACGCCTTAACATTAGTGGCAAAGGGGTAAGTACTTCGATTGGGCCTCGTGGTCTTAGTATGACGATGGGCCGCAATGGGACCTATCTCAATGCGGGCTTACCCGGTACTGGTCTTTCATATCGTGAAAGGATCGACCGGCCCAGCAGATCAAGTAGCTCCCAACCAGGCCCTGCCGGAAGCGAATACTCTGGCCAGGTAAAGGTGAAAGTAAACGACGATGGCACGTTGTTGATTACGGATATGGATGACATCGAGTTGCCGGCTGCTGTCATCAAACGCGTCAAATCCGAGATGGCCGATTCCATTCAGGACTTGCTGACGAAAGCAGCTGATAAGGTCAATCAGGATCTCGAATCATGCCTAGGTGTGCACCTACTGACACCTCGGCCGGGGGCCATGCCGGTAATCCCAGCTCCTTTCGCCATTGAAGAGCCCACGAGGCCTACCCAGCAAACGCCAGGCTTAATGGATCGAATGCTACTGCGCAGCGCGAAGATTGAGCGTGAGGCCGAGTCGGCGGAAGAGCAGTATCGACAAGACCTCGCGAACTGGCAGGCAACCCGGGACGCCCATGAATTTGAACGCACCGAAATCGAGAAAGCATTCCGGCTGGCGGCAAAGGGCTTCAGTGCTCAGATGGAACGTGCCCTGGACTATGTGTTGAGCGGCATTGCCTGGCCAAAAGAAACCCAGGTGGACTATGAGTTCTCACAAGACGTTACCGGAGTCGCGCTTGATGTTGATTTACCTGATGAGGGCGATATCCCGCAGCGTAGCGCTGAAGCCCGTGGCAACGGCAAACTAACCTTCAAAAATCGTTCGGATGCCCAGGTACGTAGAGACTTTGTCGCGCTGTGCTATGGATCTCTGTTTCGAGTTGTAGGTGAGGTGTTCGCTCTACTGCCGGCGATCCAGAAGATTCTGGTGTCGGGTTATATCCAGCGTGACAACCCCGCTACCGGGACAGTGGATGATCAATACGTGCTCTCGGTCTTGGTAGCGCGAGATCAGTGGGGTGCGATTGATTTTAATCGTCTGGATGCGATCGATCCTGCAGCGACCCTGAACGCGTGTGGCGCAGTGGTAAAGCTGGACCGCTCTGCGCGTTTTGTTGAGGTGACGCCGATGGATATGTCGGTCTTGAACTGAAGACAACCGCGGCGGCTAGAGCCGCCGCGGTGTGGGGCAGGGCAGGAGAGGGTTAGCGAATGATTCCTTCGCGCTTTGCCTCCAAGATCCACATCGGGAATTCCTGCATCAGCCGTTCGTACAACTGCTCTTCCGTCATGTCGTGCAGGTCATCCAGGGCAAAGAATCCGCAGTTGTCCACGACTCTCCCGGGCATGGTGTCCAGTTTTTCCAGAATGCCGTAATTCCGGCCTGCTAAACCAATGTATTGCCAGAAGATTCCCAGCTTCGCTGCATCCACCATAAGTTGCGTGATCTTGCGGTTTTCAGACACGCCACCGTCGCTGATGAAAACCACAAACATTGGGGTTTTGTCTTTGGACGCTTGGAAGGACTCGATCACTTTTTGGATCGCCTTCGGCTCATCATTGTAGCGCCGACCGACGTCCCACTTTTTCCAGCCGCTGTTGCCGGATTCGACAAAGTTCTGGTAGTTGTTCAGTGTCACAGGTGAGAGTCGCAATGGCCGTTCGGCAAATGTCCAGCACTCAAGTTCGGCGTCTGTATCTAGGGCGACGGCGATTGGCACAAGTCGATTGAGTACTTCCTGCACCCGGCCGGTTTTGTATTGATTTCTCATCGAGTCGGTGACGTCGAGCACGAGCAAAACGCGAGCTTTCATTCCAACCAGGCAGGCTTTCTCGAGGCTAACCTGTGCCTTCTTGGCCAGACTGACCAGTTCCGGCGCGACAGCAGCTACACGCTTCTCCAGAGAGATTGTGGAGGGAGATGGGGCCGGTGCAGCCTCTTCAGTAACTTCGCCGCCAAAATACCTCACGAGAGCGTCCAAGCCCTCGGCAAAGCCCTGAAGGTTTGAGGCCATCCGCCACTCCCCATTCTTACGGTAAAGCTCAACGATCATTACCGCTTTCTCGGTTGTGAATGTGAGCCCTGAGAATGCGCAGGTCGCTCCTATCTCACCAGATGGGCTGATTACTTTGAAGTTGCCATTCTGGATGTCATTCATCGCCCCGGCACCGTCGATGGAGGCTGTAAAGACCAAGCGATCGATAGAGGCGGGCAGGGTGGCTAGATTAATTTCAAACTGGCCACCGGGGGCGAGAACCAAACTGCGGCAAGGCGTGAAAGGCTGATTGAAGAAGACCATGTAGCGATCATCAGAAAGCTTGCCATGTTCGTCGACACCGAAACATACGAAGTCGATTGCGCTGGGGCTTTCGATGTTGACCGAGAGAGTGAGTGAGAGACCGGGAAGAATATTTGCCAGAGGCATACGCTGGCCTTGGGTGATCTGCATGCATGGTTCCTTGTGACGATTAGAGCGCCTGATTATGAAACGGCCAAGGTGATACAGCCGTTTTCACAGGAGTGGCTGGTATATCCGTAGGCTTAAACTTAACGGCGCTCGATGTTTCTGCAAGTCTTATACGGCCAATGAGGTCGCAGCGGGAAATTCCTATGGGAAGAACTGTTCATTCTCTCGAGCACACGGGGCAATTCATCATGGGTTGACGAGGCCGATGATGCTTGCATACAACCAAAATAGAAATCCCGCGGCGGCCGTGTGCCGTCGCGGGAGTACTTGTCAAGCATGAATCTGCTGAAAGCGCCTGCTAGCACGAAAGCTTAGACATACTGTTTTTTGCCGCTCCTTTCGATTGGGTGGCCTTTAAATACGTGTGGGCCGTCCATGGTCAGCTCAATTTTGTCTCCCTTTCGAGTCAGCCACGGGGTGGCTTCGCTGCCGGCTTTGGAGGTAACTCCGGACGGGCTAAGCAGGACAAAGTCCTGGGAAATTTCGATCTGCCCGATCACATAGGTATACACCATTGAGCTAAAAAACCCGGATTTGAACTCGAATGCGCATTCCACGACCTGGTCGCCATACTCCATCCGCATCTTAGGTTTCAGCGATGCCACCGAAACCGCACCGTTATCTACTGCTGAATAAACGCTGCAGACCAGCGCTACCTTGCCGCCCATGAGCTGCGAGATTGCTGGGTTAATTTCGACGGTTTCAATACCAGGAGCGGAGGCGCTGGCGCTGACCACGTCACCGGTATGGAAAACGAAGGGATCGACGTCAAAAGCCCCACGCTTGTCAGGTGCCTGGATGATGGACATTCGCCCATCAGGACGAAGGATGCCGATTCGCAGATCGAGGTCGTCGTTGTCAGATCCGTCGCCGTTATCAACCCACGTAGCGCTGACGCGAATTACCTTTGGAGCTGACGGCCCTTTTTCGAGTGACACCTTGTGGCTGCTGCCAGGCTTGTCCAGTTTTACCACGGTCTTGGCGATGTTGACGGGCTTCGGAGGCGGTGCAGGTGTTACCGCCTGCCCGGAGGATGCATCGTCTTCAACTTCGATGCCATAAAACCCGCAAAGTCCGGCAAGACCTGAGGCGAAACCTTGCCATACAGATCGCGCTTTGAGCTGGCCGTTCCGGACGTACAATTCAAGCACGATGATGCCCGTCTCTTGTGAGAAGGGCTCAGGTGCCAGTTCCAGGGTTTGGTCCCCGGCAATGACGATAGCGCGAAGGTCTTTGACTGCTTCGAAGCCGCCGGCGCTGCCGTCTTGCGTCAAAGTAATTGCGATCTTAGTTATGTTGGACGGGAGTCGAGACGAGTCGAAGCTGATGCTGTGACTGACAGTGTCGCCACGAGCGATCGGGGGCGCGAATGTCGCCGCGCCTGAAGAGTGCTCGGGTGCATTGAAGAAAACCATGCCGCTGTCATCCACTACCTTGCCAGTATCGGTGACCAAAAACGCAGTAAGGTTTACGTCCAGGTTGTTACCTGCCGCATGGGTAACTTCCACCCGCCCTTGGGAGGAAGAGATCGTTGTGTTCTCGCCGGGTTTGAGTGACTGATTCAATTCATGCCGCCTATTCCATGGGTTTTCGTGACGCATTGTTCATGCGCTGCGCTTTTGTTGTTTGAGCGCGAAGGCCGGCCAATGGGAAACATCCCCTCATTGGTACTGATCGCATTGATGCAGTTTAACGGCTTGGCCGCCGGCGACCGCCGAGACATCCATTCTCCATTTACACACCGTCTGAAACCCAAGATTGGAACGTACGAGAGGGAATGTTGTGCGCGACATTGAAAGTCCTCTCAGTCCCGTTAAGTTCTGATCGTAGGAAACCAAAACATCTGCCCGGCGTTCTGCACCGGAATTCGACAAGGCATTTTGAGTGGTGCGGTCTCCTGCTAGATGGCAATATGCTACATCTATTTGCGCTCCCCCTCATCATCCAGGGTCTGGCGTTTAATTTCTGACAAGGACCCGTTGGATGCTAATCGCACTTGTGGTTTTGAACGCCCTTTATTTGATCTGCAGTCTGCTGTTCAACGCCGAGCTGCTCAACATGGCTGGCGCTGATATCCCCCTCCGAAAACTCGAAGTCCTTGAGACCTATAGCCAGATCCTGGCGGCGACGAGTATGTGCTTGCTGGTATGGCGAATCTGTTATCGACGATACCAAGGCAAGGGGAGGGTGCTGTGGGTTTGGCTCGGAGCATCGACACTTGTCGTTACGCCGTTGACGTGGTGGTTTCAGGGTGCGGCACCGGATTGGGTCGCAGAGCAGTTCCCCGGCTCGCTACGGGTCAGTAGCCTCTACGCATACGTCACCAAAAAGGGGTTGCTCTATGACTCCCTGACTATTCCGCAGATCCCCTATAAGGCCTACAAGGATCAGGGAGAGGGGAAGGCTTTTATAGCAAACCTCGGCGTTCTGATGAGTGTTCAAGGCTCCTACGTCGAGCGCATCGACAGGAACTTCCAAGGCTTTTCAGCTGCAGTTTTTCGTGGCTACACCGTCCGTAATGGAGACGCGTTATACGAGCGCTTGCAAGAAACTGTCGTGCCCTCCATCAGTGACATCAGCAGGGCGTATGCACAGCTTGAAGGTTTTCGTGCGGGGGGCATCTCGGGGAGTGAGTGGCGACCGATCAAATGGCCGAATGCAGGGGACGATCTGGGATACCAGCCGACCATTGATGAGTACGCCCGGTCAATCAATCCCGGTGTGCGGACACGGGATGCTCTGGCCAACACTACCGAGGTTCGCCACATGGCGAAGACCAAGCTCGGTCCTCTCTATGTGAAGGGCATGAACCTTCTGGCTACGCGAGAGCAGTACCAGGCTTATCTGCCTGGCATTGCCGACAACATGGCCTATGACGTCGCTCACACCGACATCCACGGCGCTGAAGGTTTGAACGTCCTCAAGAATATGTGGTTTATCCCCTTCTCCCTTCTTAGCGGGTTGTTCTTCGGCGGCATCAGTCTTGTGGTCTTGATCATCTCGGGTGTTGAGGCGCTTCGAAGCCTCCCCGGGCGAATTCGCTTCGTTCGACCGGTCGCCGTGATTTCGATCGTTATGCTGCCTCTCGTTGTTGGCAACGCAATTGTCGATAGCCCCGGTTATAGAGATGCGTTCAGGAGCTTGGGCAAACAGCCAGTTGTGCTTGCCACCGTTTTCCATTGGGCCATGTCCTCAGAAGCAATGCTTTACAACATTACAAGGCCTCTGCTGAAAGCAGAGTGACCTACACAAAGGGAGAGTCACCGTGCGTAAAAAGTTTCTCGTTTCAGTACTGGCATTGACCATCGCAGCATCAACCTCTGGCTGCGCTGAGTTGGGTATCAACAAGCAACAGGCTGGTACCGCAGTGGGTGTCGTCGCTGGCGCTGTCATCGGGCAGTTCATCGGGAAAGGCAACGGACGGATCGTGGCAACCCTGGTCGGCGGTGCACTGGGCGGTTACATCGGTAACAAAATCGGTGCAAAACTCGATGAGCAGGATCAGCAGGCTCTAGCACAACGCACGCAAGATGCATTGAACGCCTCGCCGAGCGGGTCCAGTCTGCCCGTGTCCTGGACATCGGCCCATTCTGGCGCGTCGGCGGAGATCGTTCAGGGCAAAGAGTTCACCCAAACTAAAACGGTTGAAGTGAAACGTGCTCCGAAGATCGTCGCCGTCCCTTCGATGAAGCTCATCAACGAACAGTACGTCACCAAAAGTAGTTCGAATGTGCGCGCCGCGCCTGAAAAAGGCGCAGACAAAGTGGGTGGTTTGAAACCTGGCACCGAGTTCACTGCCGTTGGTTCGACAGGCGACTGGATTCTTGTCGGCCGCAAGGGTGTAACTGTCGGCTACGTCCACAAAGATTTGGTTGAACCAAAATCAGTAGCCGTTGCGAAGCGTGTGAAGTCCGCGGCCAACCTGGACGAGATGAACGTCGCTGCCGACAAGGAAACAAGGGCCTTCGATCTGGATTCGATCCCGACGTTGCCAACTCAGCAGGTCGCTGCTGAAACGTCTTGCCGGCCGGTGACCGTGAGCCTCAAAGCGGCCGACGGAAACACTGTGCAGGAGAAGAACACCTTCTGCAAACAAGCCAACGGCACCTGGGAACTCATCTAAGGGATCTTCATGAAAAACCGCGCACTCGCTCTCGTTGTAGTGGGTGCTTGCGGCATCGCGCCGCAAGCCTGGGCTCACCAGCTCGCCTACTCGAAGACAGAACAGATCCAAGTGAACGTTGATGGTGAGGCGACCACCTGGTGCAAACCTGAAGTGGCCATCACCATGCAACGCCCAACCTGGGATGACCAGAAACCGCTGAACACGCTTCTATCGAAGCTCCCGTATATTCTCGGCCAGGAATGCCCGACGGCCAAGGTCACCTGGAAAGCAGTCGACGCAAAGGGGGCGGTTTACGCCACCGGCGCGGGCTATGCGACCAATCTGGGCCTGGCCACGCTGACTTCACCGCCTGCCGCTCCGGCCGCTGCCGCGCCCGCTGTTTCGGTAGCCCCCGTGGCTTCTCCTCCTACACCACCAGCAGCTGTGGCGGCTGCGTCTGTACTACCAGCCGCCGCTGCGCCTACTGAGCCTGCCGTCGCAGCGCCTGTGGCTGCTGCACCGGCCCCAGCGCCTGTAACGGCACCTGTGATACCACAACCAGCACCAGAGGCTTCACCCGCGCCAGTGCAACCGGTGCCGGTGGCCACAGTACCTGTGGAGGCAGCTCCAGCCGCCACCCCTAACCCTGCCGCGCCAGCTGAAGCGCCGGCCGCTGTTGCCGCAGTTCCTACCGGTGACTTCGGCCGCTCATTGGTGCTGGCCAACCAGAACCTGATGGGGATTACCGACGGAAGCGGATGCAAATGGGTTATCAGCAAGTCGGTAACTGATGAGTCCGATCCAAGTCTGTCCTTTCAGTCGACACCCGCCATGCCTTGCTCTGCATCAGGCTATGCCGAGGGGGCCTATGACAAATTGCGTTGGGCGGTACCCAACACCTATCGCGGTGATACCTGGTCAAAAACAACCGTGCACCCGAGCGGTCTGATGTTCAACCAGGCACTGGTCCCAGCGGTGAAAGGCAAGGCGCTTTCTTTCCTGAATAGCCGGGCAGACCAAGCACTCTTTCAGGTGGGTGAACTGCCTGCGCGTAACATGAAGGTGTATTTGGCCTTTGAGCGCCCCAACTACCGTGTCCTGTCGCCGTTCGCCAGTGATCCGTATTATGTAGTGATCACTGCAGATGAGGCATTTGCTCTTGATGCGGTTGAGTTGAAGCGCGCTGTGGTTGAGGTCTACCAATTGGTGAAGGCAACGTCGCCAACGACCGTCGGCCTGTCGAACCTCTTCTTCGCCAAGAACTTCGAAGCGCTTTACCCCGAAGGATACGCGTCGGAAACCAAAGACAGCATTCTCAAAACGCGTATGGGCGAGAACCGTGGTGAGTTTTACTTCGATGCTCGCCAAGGCAATAACTTCGCCCTGCGTCGCGAGGAGATCCGCCTGAGAGAAGTACGTCGTCTGCAGCAGCAAATGGCTGAGCTGCACACACGCGTCTTGGCGCGTTACGAACAACTCAAATCCGGGATGAAGGAATTCGAAGGTCGGGAGGCTGAGGCGCTGGCGCAGATGGCCGGCATCAAAGTCACCTTCCCATCGCCGATCGCAATGCAGGACCCGAACTCTTCAAAGTCAGCTGTGCCGATGATGATTCACGTCACTGGAAAGAGCGGCGACTACTACGAGGTCGATTTCCCACGTAAGGGGCGTGTACAGACTGATGCTGAACTGGAGAGTCAGTGGTACGTGCTGCCGGCGGCAAACATGACACCCTTCCTGCCGCTCGAAGACGGTCGCGCCGTTCCTACGTATCGCGTGTATACCGCTGGCGCGGCTGAGGCCTGCAAGCAAGACCACTGTGCTGACAGAGTGTCATTTGGTGCCGTACTGGCCAAGGAATTTCCTGGCGCCGGGATCGACTTCAACTGGACGCCTGCAGTCTCTCAGCAGCACGTGATTGATTGGCAGCAAGCATCCGCTCAAATTCAGTAAGGCAACCGACTATGAAAACGATGAACAAGAAGCACATCCTCATCGCCGCTGCGGTCGCCGGTATTGCGATTCTTGCAGCTGGTGTGGGGTTATCGAGCTCCGGCAAGAAGCAAGCGCTGCGTCAGTACGATGAGATGAAGGAACAGTACTTCCTAGAAAACGTCCTGAGCGAGGGAGATATTTCCTATTCCTTCTGGTCGGGAAACGTCACCGTTGAAACACCAGAAATCCGCCTGGTTGCAGCAGAGACCAACGGCGCAAATAAATTCCTGAAAGGGATTATGGGGCTGCTCGGTGGAATGGACTCCGGGGCAAAAGAGTCTGCCCTGGTCGAATGGTCACGGTATCTGCTTTCGTCCAGTACTGGTGGCGGTCGTGCCGGTGGCGTGTACTTGAAGGCCGACGCCCTCAAGGTTAGCCGCGAAGGTGATAACAAGAAGGGCGAGATTCATGTCCAATTGTTGGGCATGGACATGAGTACTCCTTACCTGTCGCACAAAGGCACAGATGTGGTCCTGCCCTCGGAAGTAGCGGATGAGATCCAGCCGCGCGCGGAGATTGATCAGTACGGAGGCGTGGTCAAGTCGCCCTACTCGTGGGGTAGCAATATCGTCCAACGTCTGCCGTTCACTGGTGCATTTATCACCGCCGCTACAGGGGAGTTCGGCACCAAAGTTGACTTGGACTTCAAGCTCACGCGCTCTAGCGACGGCGAAGGCTCGGTCGAGTTTGTAGTGGTGCATCGTAATGACGGCAGTGAAGTTGGCCGGATTGTGCGCGAGGCTAAATTTGCGTCCATCCCAGAGCTTGACGATGTCCAGGCGCAACTCAAGAGCGCGCTAAGTGGCTTCATCATGGGGGCTTACAGTACGTCCATGGGCCAGGCCGTAATTGCGGAAGCCGCAGGTGACTTTGCTCGTAAGACCAAGGTGGCCAGCTACTCGCTGACTTACAAGGGCTTCGACCAGTTAAAGGAGTCGTTCGACGAATTCAAGGCCGCTACCAAGAGTGAGGAGTTCACCGGGTTTTGCAATGAAACAGGCCTATCAGTTTATCAGAGTGACTTTGGAGTCAAGGGCAAGGATCACAGCGATTCGGAGTGCGCGATCGCTCAAAAGCTGGCCACCGATGCCAAGTTTGAAGAGTCCTACATTTTCAAGGAAGACAAGTCGTTATTTTCCGGCCTGTTCGTGAGCAAAAGCTTCACGCTTGAGACGAACTGATCACCACATTTCCTAGAACCTGGAGTGCGGACCGCCGTACTCCACGGTCACCAAAAAAAATCTCAAGACAAAGGCAGGCATTTCATGACGAACGTTTCCAAATGGGCAATCACGGCGTTCTGCTCGGTGCTGCTGGCCGGTTGCGGTTCAAGCCAGGACAAAGCTGAAGAACTGGTCAAGTTGATGGGCATGGACGTCCAATACAAGATGCTAGTGCAAGTCGCCACGTCGGGTTATGCATCCAAATATCGCGAAGTCGCGCCAGAAAAAATCAAGGCCGTGATCGAGGACAACATTTCCCAGGACCTACTGAAAGATACCTTGGTCCAGGTATACGCAGATCACTTTGATGCCGACGAGCTCGAACTGATGATCGAGGCCAACAAGCATCCTGATCAGGCGATGAAAATGATTATGGGCTCTAAGGACGGCATGAAGTTGGCAAAAAAATCCATGGACGTTCAGGTGGATCTGCAGCGTGATATGGCCAAGGCGTTCGAGGATCGCGATGAGGAGATTGTCGACGAACTGGACGACCTCCGAAAGGAAGCCCGCGGCTGATCCGTCATGTTCCAGGTAGCGTTCGGCAATTCATGGAGGGTGGGATGAGGCTTATTTTGGTAATGCTGCTGGTGCTCAGCGGCTTCGCTCACGCCGGTTGCGGCAGCATCAACAACGACGATCAACGCGCCTACTGCTACGTCAAAGAGGGGAATGGGAGTTGCGCGAGCATTAAGGACGACGATCTGCGCGCTACCTGCTATGTGGAGGCCGACAATGGCAGTTGTGCGAGTATCCGGGATGATGACAAACGCAAATACTGCTACGTGAAAGAGGGCAACGGAAGCTGTGCAAGCATCAACAATGACGACTTGCGTAACGCCTGCTACGTCGAAACAGGCAATGGGAGTTGCGCGAGTATCCGTGAAGACGATCAGCGATACTTGTGCTACGCCAAGACTGGCAATGGCAGTTGCGGGAGCATCAAAAACGATGACTTGCGACGTCAGTGTGAAATGGTAAAGCGCTGACTGGCTTGCTTTAGCCAGGCCGGATGAAGGAATCTCACCTACAAAAAATGCTAGTCAGGTAACTGACTGGCATTTTTCATTCTGCGGTTAACGAATCTTCCAAGCTGAAAAGGCGAGTGGTTCAACCGCTCAACCCAGTACTTCGCCCCTGGTCTTGCGCTTGAATCGCCGGCGCAGGAAAAACACCACAAACAAAATCAGCAGCGTGCCTACGGTGAGGAAAATCGTGTTGAACCAAGGAAACGGCTCTTCGCGACTGTTCGTGGCTTCGATGTCTGTGATGTTTGGGAACACGGACAAGATTTGAATGCGCCAGCCGTAATAACGAATTAGAGCCAGCTGCTGGGCATCTCGTGAGTAACCCTGGGCCTTTGCCTGAACGTCGGCCGAGTCAAACTTGAAGTACCACGGAAAACTCCACCCGGTATCTTCATTGCGATAGACCATTACCTTTTTCGATGTTGGGTGTTCAGTGTTAATGAAATACACATCCCGGGTAGGGCCGTCCGCTGGGTTTTCAGCATTGATGACGCCGTCATCGTCCACACGTTTTACCTCAACGCCGGTGATGGCCACCACGTCGTACTGCGGCAAAACATAAAACAGACCCAGTCCCGCACCAGTGATCACGAGCAAGATTGCGCCGATAACCACCCCTTTAATCCACTTCATTTATGTGCTCCATTTTGATCGTCGAATTCTGCCCCAATTCGATCTTGGGTTTTCACCTTTGACCGCTGGGGTGCTACTAAACTTGGTTAGCAAATGTGTAGGTGCTGCAATGATAGTAACGACGGCTCAAAAAAAGCCCAGGAAATCTCCCGGGCTACTTGTTTGCTGAAGCATGCGATCGCGTTCCGATCGCCCTGGCTTATGCAGGTGCTGTATCAAATTCCAGGCATTCGGAAAGTGAGGTGAACTCAGGTCGCCGGCAGACCCAGGCAGTAAAAGCGGTGTAAGCCACCGACAAGCCTGTGATCAGAGCCATTGTTTGCGTCTTCTCTCGACTGTTTCTCGCAGCAGCACGCGCTTGAGATTCACCTTTGCGTCGAGCACTGTTCGAAAAGAGAGACGCGATCAGCATTCCAATCACCGCATAGAACACTGTGATGAGAGTGAGCTTGGCAACAATAACTAGGGTGATACTCAGAGCTCCCTGGTTTGTCCGGAAGGTCGCGAATACGGCGTATGCAATGGCCAAGATAATCCCGGTACCCAACGCTATCCCTGAGACCAAGCCAGGCATTTCAAGCCAGCGAAGGATCAGAGCCGAAACGGCACCGATCGCGGGCAGCGCATTCGTGATCGCAGCATCGGTGTAGTCGGTGTAGATCGTGGCAGCCTCTGTGTGGTGTCTCCAGATCGCCAGGCAGGTGATCAAAGAACCTATCAAGAGCGTGTATTTCCATGCCGGACCTGCCCAGAAGGCCTGCCACATGCGCAGCACTGCTGGTTTCTCAGCTACAGGCTGAGCAGGGCGCACTTGCTGTGCCGGAACCACATAGGCTGGGTTCTGAGAGGAGGGCGCCGGTTGCACACTTTGAGGCGGTGTCTGAGCCACCTGATGCTGCTGAGGAGATTGCTGTCTTTGTTGACGGGATTGTTCCTGAGCGATCCGGTACTGCTCATCTCTTTGGGAGCTGGCAAGTTCCTCTGCCTGGCGCTGAGCTTCATACTCATCCTTGCGCAGCTTCTCTTCTGCAGCGTATGCCTTACTTTTTTCAACGCGTGAGTAATTATCCAGAAAGGTGACACGAGCTCCCATGGTTTGATCGAGACACTTCTGGGTGGTGCACTGATCTCGCACGGACAGCCATTCGCGTTGTGACTGGCGAAGATCATCCGGGTGCTCTGTTTCATCGAGGGCTTTTTGATAGGCTCGACCGAGAATGTTGTCGACGCCACTCAGATAGCCGTCTTTGCAGATGCTGGACTCCGCGAAATTTGCAGCCTTTGAACAATTAAAGCTCGCTGCCATTGAGCTACTAGTAACCAATGCCAGCGTAAGTGCGAGAGCTTTGCGAATCATCATCCGGTTCATCCCTAATTCCGTTATTCAGTGCCAGCAGCTGGGCATAGCCATTATCGGCGGGGAATGAAAATACGTGAGGAGAAACCTGAATACTCCTAGTGATGCGTCATTAAGACGCTAGAATCGGTGATGAAAATGACTAGATGTGGAAAGTCATGAAGAAGCCAGGGAGATCTCCCTGGCTTGTGGGCTGCGGGAAATACTTACTTAACTGTAAACCAGCCTTCAACTACGTCAACGCCCCACTTAGCTTTCCACTCTTTCAGGCTCTTGTTGTTGCCGCCTTTACTTTCTACGATTTCACCGGTGTGAGGGTTCTTGTAGACCTTGACCTGGCGCGGTGCTCGATGGCCTTGCTTAACCGTTACGGCTTTGACAGCCTTCGAAGGAGAAGCTTGCGGATCGAGGATTGCGATCACGTCTCGCAGACTTTTTGAGTAGCTGGCCAGCAGGTCTTTCAGCTTCGTTTCGAATTCGAGTTCTGTCTGCAGCTTCGGGTCATCCTTGAGGGCTGAACGGCGGGCCTCCAGTTCGCGGATAGATTCTTGAATGGACCGGAATTCGTTGATGAGGCTCATGTGGTGCTCCGTATGATCATAATTGCCTAACACTGGCATGATGTG
>NZ_LXJP01000055.1:0-44137 GCF_001728855.1 Pseudomonas sp. AP19
GGGGGCGGGCTTGCTCGCGAATGCGGTGGGTCAGTCAGCTCATTTGTAACTGACCCAGCGCATTCGCGAGCAAGCCCGCTCCCACAATGTTGACCGAGTTCAGCTGCCAGCACCGTAGTGCTCTGCTTTTCTGTGGGAGCTGGCTTGCCTGCCATACAGACACTTCGATACATCAGGCATGCCCAGCCGCAGACCCCATACCAGCTCCCAGATTGACCCAATACAGTCTAAAGAACTGCCCACCCTCTGCCTGATGTACCCAGTTCAAAATGTGGGAGCGGGCTTGCTCGCGAAAGCGGTGTGCCAGTCGGCTTATTTGTAACTGCCCCACCGCATTCCCGAGCAAGCCCGCTCCCACAATGTTGACCGAGTTTAGCTACCAGCACCGCAGTGCACTGCTTTTCTGTGGGAGCTGGCTTGCCTGCGATGCAGACGCTTCGATACATCAGGCATGCCCAGCCGCAGACCCCATACCAGCTCCCAGATTGACCCAATACAGTCTGAAGAGCAGCCCACCCTCTGCCTGATGTACCCAGTTCCAAATGTGGGAGCGGGCTTGCTCGCGAATGCGGTGGGTCAGTCAGCTCATTTGTAACTGACCCAGCGCGTTCGCGAGCAAGCCCGCTCCCACAATTTGACCGAGATCTGCTTTCATCGCCAGGGCGGTTGTTAGGCCGCGGTGCTCGGTTTTTGATGTGTTTTTGGTTCTAGGCGGCCCGCGCCGTGAGGGTGGAACTGCTATCAGCCATCACCCAAATAATGGATATGCCCAAGGTCAACCGCGGACACCCGCGGGCACCAAGAACGCTGCCTCCAACAACTGCCGTGTGTAGGCATGCTGTGGGGCAGTAAAGATCGCCGACGCTTCTCCCTGTTCCACCACTTGCCCATGCTTTACGACCATCAGTTGGTGGCTCAGGGCCTTCACCACTGCCAGGTCATGGCTGATGAACAGATAGGTCAAGTTGTACTTGGCCTGCAAGTTGCGCAGCAATTCCACCACTTGGCGCTGTACCGTGCGGTCCAGTGCTGACGTTGGCTCATCCAGTAAAATCAGGCGTGGCTTGAGTACCAGCGCGCGGGCGATGGCGATGCGCTGCCGTTGGCCGCCGGAGAATTCGTGCGGGTAGCGGTGCCGCGCGTCGGGGTCCAGGCCGACCTCCTTGAGCGCTGCAATAATCGCCGTTTCCTGCTCCGCCGGCGTCCCCATCTTGTGAATGCGCAAGCCTTCGCCAACAATTTCGCTGACGCTCATGCGCGGGCTCAAACTGCCGAAGGGGTCCTGAAACACCACCTGCATTTCCCGCCGCAACGGGCGCACTTGCTGTTGGGTCAGTCGGTCCAGTTGCTGGCCCTCAAAGCGGATCCCGCCTTTGCTTGCGATCAGGCGCAAAATCGCCAGGCCGAGGGTCGATTTGCCCGAGCCGCTTTCGCCGACTATGCCCAGGGTCTGGCCCTGGGCCAGGCTGAAGTTGATGCCGTCCACCGCCTTGACGTAATCGACAGTGTTTCGCAAAAAGCCTTTCTTGATCGCAAACCACACCTTCAGGTCAGCGACTTCCAGCAACGGCGGCCCCACCGCATTGGTGGCCGGCCCGCCGCTGGGTTCCGCCGCCAACAGTTCCTGGGTGTAAGGATGCTCCGGCGACTGGAACAGCGTCTCGCACTCGGCCTGTTCAACGATGCAGCCCTGTTGCATCACGCAGACGCGGTGGGCGATGCGTCGCACCAGGTTCAGGTCGTGGCTGATCAGCAGCAACGCCATGCCCAGCCGCGCCTGCAATGCTTTGAGCAGTTCGAGAATCTTCAACTGCACCGTCACGTCGAGGGCCGTGGTCGGCTCGTCGGCGATCAGCAACTCAGGCTCGTTGGCCAGCGCCATGGCGATCATCACCCGTTGGCGCTGGCCGCCTGACAGTTCGTGGGGCAGAGCCTTCAGGCGTTTGTGCGGTTCGGGAATGCCCACCAGTTCGAGCAATTCCAGGGTGCGACGGGTCGCGATTTTGCCCGTGAGCCCCTTGTGCAGGCCGAGCACTTCGTTGATCTGCTTCTCGATGGAATGCAGCGGGTTCAACGAGGTCATCGGTTCCTGGAAAATCATCGCAATGCGGTTGCCGCGGATATGCCGGATGGTTTTTTCTTTGAGCGTCAGCAGGTCTTGCCCGGAATAGTTGATGGTGCCGGCCGGGTGCCGGGCCAGCGGGTAAGGCAGCAGCCGCAGGATCGAGTGGGCGGTCACCGATTTGCCCGAGCCGCTTTCGCCGACCAGGGCCAGGGTTTCGCCGCGCTTGATATCGAAGCTGACATTGTTGACCACACGGTGGTGATGGTCGCCGGTAACGAACTCGACGCAGAGGTCGCGGACTTCGATCAGATTGTCCTGATTCATCTCATTTCCTCGGGTCGAAGGCATCGCGCGCGGACTCGCCGATAAACACCAGCAAACTCAGCATGATCGCCAGCACGGCAAATGCACTCATGCCCAGCCACGGCGCTTGCAGGTTGGATTTACCCTGGGCCACCAGTTCACCCAACGACGGTGACCCAGCCGGCAGGCCGAAGCCGAGAAAGTCCAGGGCGGTGAGGGTGCCAATGGCGCCAGTGAGGATGAACGGCATAAAGGTCATGGTCGAGACCATGGCATTGGGCAGGATATGCCGGAACATGATGGCGCCGTTCTGCATGCCCAGGGCGCGGGCCGCGCGTACGTATTCGAGGTTGCGCCCGCGCAGGAACTCGGCGCGCACCACGTCGACCAGGCTCATCCAGGAAAACAGCAGCATGATCCCCAGCAGCCACCAGAAATTGGGCTGCACAAAACTGGCGAGAATGATCAGCAGGTACAGCACCGGCAAGCCCGACCAGATCTCCAGGAAACGCTGCCCGGCCAGGTCGACCCAGCCGCCATAGAAACCCTGCAAGGCCCCGGCGACCACGCCGATGATCGAGCTGAGCACCGTCAGCGTCAGGGCAAACAGCACTGACACGCGGAACCCATAGATCACCCGCGCCAGCACATCACGGCCCTGATCGTCGGTGCCCAGCAGGTTGACCGACGAGGGCGGCGCGGGCGCCGGCACCTTCAGGTCGTAGTTGATGCTCTGGTAGCTGAACGGGATCGGCGCCCACAGCGTCCAGGCGTCCTTAGCCTTGAGCAATTCCTGGATATACGGGCTCTTGTAGTTGGCCTCCAACGGGAACTCGCCGCCGAAGGTGGTTTCCGGGTAGCGCTTGAGCGCCGGGAAGTACCAGTCGCCGTCGAAGTGCACGGCCAACGGCTTGTCGTTGGCGATCAATTCCGCGCCCAGGCTCAGCACGAACAGAATCAGGAACAGCCACAGCGACCACCAGCCACGTTTGTTGGCTTTGAAACGTTCGAATCGGCGGCGATTGAGGGGGGACAGGTTCATCTCAATGCTCCCGGCTGGCAAAGTCGATACGCGGATCGACCAGGGTGTAGGTGAGGTCACCGATCAGTTTCACCACCAGCCCCAGCAGGGTGAAGATAAACAGCGTGCCGAACACCACCGGGTAGTCACGGTTGATCGCCGCTTCAAAACTCATCAGGCCCAGGCCGTCGAGCGAGAAGATCACTTCCACCAACAACGAGCCGGTGAAGAAAATCCCGATAAACGCCGAAGGGAACCCGGCAATGACCAGCAGCATGGCGTTGCGAAACACATGGCCGTACAGCACGCGGTGGTTGGTCAGGCCCTTGGCTTTGGCGGTGACCACATACTGTTTGTTGATTTCATCGAGGAAGCTGTTTTTGGTCAGCAGTGTCATGGTCGCGAAGTTGCCGATCACCAGGGCCGTGACAGGCAAGGCCAGGTGCCAGAAGTAATCGAGGATCTTGCCGCCCCAGCTCAGCGCGTCAAAATTATTCGAGGTGAGCCCGCGCAAGGGGAACCAGTCGAGGTAACTGCCGCCGGCAAACACCACGATCAGCAGGATCGCAAACAGGAAAGCCGGGATCGCATAGCCGACGATGATCGCCGAGCTGGTCCACACGTCGAAGTGGCTGCCGTGCCGTGTGGCCTTGGCGATCCCCAGCGGGATCGACACCAGGTACATGATCAGCGTGCTCCATAACCCGAGGGAGATGGACACCGGCATCTTTTCCTTGATCAGGTCGATGACCTTGGCATCGCGAAAGAAGCTGTCGCCGAAATCCAGCCGCGCGTAGTTCTTGACCATGATCCACAGACGTTCCGGCGCCGATTTGTCGAAGCCGTACATCTTCTCGATTTCCTTGATCAGCGCCGGGTCCAGGCCTTGCGCGCCGCGGTAGCTGGAGCCGGCCACCGAGACCTCGGCGCCGCCACCGGCAATGCGACTGGTGGCGCCGTCAAAGCCTTCGAGCTTGGCGATCATCTGCTCAACCGGGCCACCGGGAGCGGCCTGGATGATGATGAAGTTGATCAGCAAAATCCCGAACAGCGTGGGGATGATCAGCAACAGGCGGCGAACAATATAGGCCAGCATTTAATCGCCTCCGCTCGCCGGATCGGCGCTGTGTGCAGTGTCCAGGGTGATGGCCGGCTTGGCCGCGGGCTTGGCCCACCAGGTGACTGTGCCGACGTCGTAGCGTGGCGGGGTCTTGGGGTGGCCGAGGTGGTCCCAGTACGCGACGCGGTAGGTCTTGATGTGCCAGTTGGGAATCACGTAGTAGCCGAACTGCAACACACGGTCCAGCGCTTTGGCGTGGTCGACCAGGCTTTGGCGTGAGCTGGCGTCGATCAACGCTTCCACCAGTTGGTCGATGACCGGGTCCTTGAGGCCCATGTAGTTGCGACTGCCAGGCTTGTCGGCGCTGGACGAGGACCAGAATTCGCGCTGTTCGTTACCCGGTGACGTCGATTGCGGGAAGCTGCCCACCAGCATGTCGAAGTCCCGCGAACGCAGGCGGTTGATGTACTGCGAAACGTCAACGCGGCGAATCACCAGGTTGATGCCAAGGTCGGCCAGGTTGCGCTTGAAGGGCAGCAGTACCCGCTCGAAGTCGGTCTGGGCCAGCAGAAACTCGATGTTCACAGGTTTGCCGGTGGTGTCGACCATCTTGTCGTCGACGATCTTCCAGCCGGCCTCTTGCAACAACTGGTAGGCCTCGCGCTGCTGGTTGCGGATCATGCCGCTGCCGTCGGTTTTGGCCGGCTCAAAGGCCTGGGTGAAGACTTCGGCGGGGAGCTTGTCGCGAAACGGTTCGAGGATTGCCAATTCACTCGGGCCGGGCAGGCCGGTGGCGGCCATTTCCGAGTTCTCGAAGTAGCTGCGGGTGCGGGTGTAGGCACCGTTGAACAGCTGCTTGTTGCTCCATTCGAAATCCAGCAACAGGCTGATGGCCTTGCGTACCCGCACATCCTGGAACATTGGTTTGCGCGTGTTGAACACAAAACCCTGCATGCCGGTGGGGTTGCCGTTGGGGATTTCTTCCTTGATCAGTCGCCCCTGGGCGACGGCCGGAATGTTGTAGGCGTTGGCCCAGTTCTTCGCGCTGAATTCCAGCCAGTAGTCGAACTGCCCGGCCTTCAAGGCTTCCAGGGCGACGGTGCCGTCACGGTAATAGTCAGTGATGCGGTTGTCGAAGTTGTAGAAGCCCTGGGTCATCGGCAAGTCCTTGGCCCAGTAGTCCTTGACCCGCTCATAGCGCACCATGCGCCCGGGCTTGACCTCGGCGATCTTGTACGGCCCGCTGCCGAGCGGTATTTCCAGGTTGCCCTTGGCAAAGTCGCGGGTCGCCCACCAATGTTTGGGGAGTACCGGCAGTTGCCCAAGGATCAGCGGCAATTCGCGGTTATTGGTGCGCTTGAACTTGAACAGCACGCGCAGCGGGTCTTCGGCCACCACTTCGTCGACGTCGGCATAATAGGTGCGGTAGAGCGGTGAGCCATCTTTGATCAGGGCCTGGAAGGTGAACACCACGTCTTCGGCGCGGATCGGGTGACCATCGTTAAAGCGCGCTTCGGGGCGCAGGTAAAAGCGTACCCAACTGTTGTCCGGCGCCTTTTCGATCTTGCCGGCCACCAGCCCGTATTCAGTGATGGGCTCGTCCAGGCTTTGCATGGCCAGGGTGTCGTAGATCAGCGGCAGATTGTCTGCCGGCACGCCCTTGCTGATGTAGGGGTTAAGGCTGTCGAAGCCGCCCATGGCCGACTCGCGAAAAGTGCCGCCCTTGGGCGCGTCGGGGTTTACGTAGTCGAAATGCTTAAAGTCGGCGGGGTACTTCGGCGGTTCGTTGTAAAGGGTCAACGCATGTTGCGGCGCGGCGTTGGCCGCAGAGCACAGCAACAGACTGGTGAGCAATGCGTTGCGCAAAGACATCATTGGGCTTTCTCCGAAGCTTTCAGCCACCATGCGCTCAGGCCCAGGCTGTAGGGCGGCGTGGTGACAAAGGCGAACCGGTTGCGGTACGCCAGGCGATGATAGTTGAGGTACCAGTTGGGGATGCTGTAGTGCTGCCACAGCAGCACCCGGTCCAGGGCGCGGCCGGCGGCCAATTGTTCTTCGCGGGTCTGCGCCGCGAGCAGTTGCTCCAGCAGGTGATCGACCACCGGGTTGGCGATGCCTGCATAGTTCTTGCTGCCCTTGATCGCCGCTTGGCTGGAGTGGAAGTACTGCCACTGCTCAAGGCCGGGGCTCAGGGTCTGGTTGAGGGTGACCAGGATCATGTCGAAGTCGAACTGATCGAGGCGCTGCTTGTATTGCGCCCGGTCCACGGTACGCAAGCGCGCGTCGATGCCGATGCTGTTCAGGTTCTCGACATACGGCTGCAGGATGCGCTCCAGGTTCGGGTTCACCAGCAGGATCTCCAAACGCAGCGGCTGCCCTTTGCTGTCCAGCAGGCGCTGCCCGGACAGTTTCCAGCCGGCTTCGCCGAGCAGGGCGAGGGCGCGGCGCAGGGTGTCGCGCGGGATACCACGACCGTCGGTCTGCGGCAGGCTGAAGGCTTGCGTCAACAGGTTGGCCGGCAACTGGTCACGGTACGGCGAAAGCATCAGCCACTCGCGTCCCACCGGCACGCCGGTCGCGGAAAATTCGCTGTTGGGGTAGTAGCTCACGGTGCGTTTGTAGGCGCTGCTGAACAGGGTGCGGTTGGTCCACTCAAAGTCGAACATCAGCCCCAGCGCCTCGCGCACCTTGGCCTGGGCGAAGGTCGGACGCCGCGTGTTCATGAACAGGCCCTGGCTCTGGGTCGGGATCTGGTGGGCGATTTGCGCCTTGATCACATCGCCACGGTTGACCGCCGGGAAGTTATAGCCGGTGGCCCAGTTCTTGGCCTGGTGTTCGATGTAGATGTCGAATTCGCCGGCCTTGAAGGCTTCGAAGGCCACGTCGCTGTCGCGGTAGAACTCCACTTCGACCTTGTCGTAGTTGTAGAACCCCTGGTTGACCGGCAGGTCCTTGCCCCAGTAATCCTTGACCCGTTCAAACACCAGTTGCCGGCCAGGGGTGACTTTGCTGATGCGATACGGCCCGCTGCCCAGCGGTGGTTCGAACGTGGTGGCCTTGAAGTCGCGGTTCTTCCAGTAATGCTGGGGCAATACCGGCAGCTCGCCCAGGCGCAGGATCAGCAAGGGGTTGCCGGCGCGCTTGAACACGAAACGGATGCGATGCCGGTTGAGGATGTCGACCCGCGCCACTTCCTGCAGGTTGGTGCGGTACTGCGGGTGGCCTTCGGTCAGCAGCGTGCGATAGGAAAATGCCACGTCATAGGCGGTGATGGGTTTGCCATCGTGGAAGCGCGCTTCCGGGCGCAGGTTGAACACCACCCAGCTGCGGTCCTCGCTGTACTCCACCGACTGTGCAATCAGCCCGTAGCTGGAGGTCGGTTCGTCGCCGGACGGCGCGTATTGGCCAGTGCCGACCATCAACGGCTCGTTCAGCTCATTGACGCCGTATTGCAGGAAATTGGGGGTGGAAACCGGGCTTGAGCCCTTGAAGGTGTAAGGGTTGAGCGTGTCGAACGTGCCAAATGCCATGACCCGCAAGGTCCCGCCTTTAGGCGCTGCAGGGTTTACCCAATCGAAGTGGGTGAATTTGGCCGGGTACTTGAGCACGCCGAACTGCGTATAACCGTGGCTCTCGGTAATCGTCGCGTTCGCAGCAAAGCTCAAGGCCAGACTTATTAGTAGAAGGAGGGGACGCTTCAAGTCAGAGATCCGATCCAGGCGGCTTGGGCTTTATGATCGGTACAGTAACAGCTTGTTCCGGTTGGAAAAAGGTGGCTGGAAACACTGGGAATGCAATGGGGGAACGGGCTTGCTCGCGAAGGCAGTGTGTCAGTCAACAGAGATGTTGAATGTGCCACCGCTTTCGCAAGCAAGCCCGCTCCCCCATGAGCGCCCCAGTATTCTTGAAGCCTTAGCGCGGCCCGGAAACCACCAGCATCTGCCCCGGCTTGAGCGCCTGGCCAGTACGCGGGTTCCAGCGCTTGAGATGTTGCATCTCAACGTTGAAGCGCTTGGCGACGATGTACAACGAGTCGCCTTTCTTGACCTTGTATTGCACCGGCTTCTTGCTGTCAGCCTTGGCCACCAGCTTGCGCGTGTCTTGCATCACCAGGGTCTGGCCGACCTTGAGGGCCTGCCCATTGAGCTTGTTCCAGCGCTGCAGGTCATGCACATCGACCTTGTTCGCCTTGGCGATCAGCGTGAGGTTGTCGCCCGTGCGCACTTTGTAGCTGCGCGTGCGCCCGGCAACCCGTGTGGTCTCAACTTCGTCGAACACCTGCTTTTTCGGACGCATCGCCAGCAATTCTTCCGGCTTCATCGTCGACAGTGTGCTGGTCAGCAGCTGCGCCTTGGAGCTGGGTACGAGCAAATGCTGGGGGCCGTCGAGGGTGGTGCGTTGTTTCAACGCCGGGTTGAGCTGGAACAGTTCGTCTTCGTCGATCTCAGCCAGCGCGGCGACCCGGGACAGGTCCATGCTTTGCTTGACTTCAACCACTTCGAAGTAGGGCGTGTTGGCAATCGGGCTCAGGTTGACGCCGTAAGCCTCGGGCGCCAGTACCACCTGGGACAGCGCCAGGAACTTGGGCACGTAGTCCTTGGTTTCCTGGGGCAGGGGCAGGTTCCAGTAGTCGGTCGGCAGGCCGAGCTTTTCGTTGCGCTCGATGGCCCGGCTGACCGTGCCCTCACCGGCGTTGTACGCCGCCAGGGCGAGCAACCAATCGCCGTTGAACATGTCATGCAGACGTGTCAGATAGTCCAGGGCGGCGGTGGTGGAGGCGGTGATATCGCGGCGGCCGTCGTAGGCACGGGTCTGGCGCAGGTTGAAGTAGCGCCCGGTGGAGGGAATGAACTGCCACAGGCCGACCGCATCGCTGCGCGAATAGGCCATTGGGTTGTAGGCACTTTCAATCACTGGCAGCAGCGCCAGCTCCAGGGGCATGTTGCGTTCTTCAAGGCGTTCGACGATGTAATGAATGTAGAGGCTGCCGCGTTCTCCGGCGTTCTCCAGGAAGGAAGGGTTACTGGCGAACCACAAACGCTGTTGCTCGATGCGCGGGTTGACGCCCAGGCCGTCCTGCAATTGAAAGCCCCGTCGCATGCGTTCCCAGACATCCTGGGGGACTTCGGGGCTGGGCTTCTCTGAGAGCCAAATAGGTTTTTGCTTGATCTTGGCGGCAAGATTGGGTTTGGGTTGCACGGTGGATTGTGCAGCGAAATTTGTCGATTGGCAGCCCGCCAGAGTCGCGGACACAGCCACCGCCACGGCTTGAGCCAGGCGGGTCAATGCGTCTGAAGAGATGGATTTACGAATAGATGACGACATTGGCTGGAAGTAAGTTCCGGGCAAAAATGTCGGGCGATTCTAGAAAGCGCTTTGGTTCCGGTCAACCATTCAGAAATTCCGTATCAGATTGCATCCTCTTAGAACTTATCTTTCCATGCCCTCAAGCTAGCAAACACCTCGGCCCCAGAGCGGTTGTCGCGACCGTTCCGTTCGTCCGCTTTTTGTTTAACGGATGTTTCTGCGGTACGTAGAAAAGGGTTAGTACGTTTTTCCAGGGCCAAATTGGACGGCAGCGTCATCTCGCCACGGGCCCGTAACTGCTTGACGGTTTCCACGCGTGCGGCGATATCGGCATTGTCCGGTTCCACGGCCTGGGCAAATTTGAGATTACTTTGTGTGTACTCGTGGGTGCAGTACACCAGGGTGTCGTCGGGCAGCGCGGCCAGGCGTTGCAATGAGGTGTGCATTTGCTCCGGCGTGCCTTCGAACAGGCGGCCGCAACCGGCGGCAAACAGGGTGTCGCCACAAAACAGCACGCCCTGATGGTAAAAGGCGATATGGCCCAGGGTATGCCCCGGCACGCTATAAATGTCGAAGTCCCAGCCCAGAGCCGTGACGCGGTCGTTATCCATCAACGCCACGTCGCGCGCCGGGATGTTTTCGCTCGCGGGGCCGTAAACCTTGGCGCCGGTCACACTTTTCAGTTGCTCGACGCCGCCGACATGATCATGGTGATGGTGGGTGATCAGGATGTCGCTGAGGGCCCACTGCGGGTTCTGCCTGAGCCAGGCCAGCACCGGCTCGGCATCGCCGGGGTCGACCACGGCGCAGCGTTGGGTGTGCGGGTCTTGTAACAACCAGATGTAGTTGTCGGTGAACGCGGGGAGTGCACTGATCTGTATCATTCTTCGATTCGCCAAGCTGAACACATTGGTGCATCTTAGAACGTCTAGGCGAGTTGGAGAATGCAATGACTGATAAAGCGTTCGCCCAGGCCGATCCTGAATGGCTGGCCCTGATCAGCGCGGCCCGTGAATGGCTGTCCGGGCCGATCGGGCAATTTTTGCTGGACGAAGAACGGTGCATGCTCGAAGACGAGCTGGGCCGGTTCTTTGGTGGTTACCTGGTGCACTACGGCCCGTCGGCGCAGACGCCGCCCGCTGCGCCGCAGGTCCAGCGCAATGTGCGCCTGGGCGCGCCGCTGCCGGGGGTGGAGATCGTCTGCGAGGAGCAGGCCTGGCCGTTGAGCGAGCATGCCGCCGATGTGGTGGTGTTGCAGCATGGCCTGGATTTCTGTCTGTCACCCCACGGTTTGCTGCGTGAAGCGGCGAGCAGTGTGCGCCCTGGTGGCCATTTGTTGATTATCGGCATCAACCCCTGGAGCAGTTGGGGCCTGCGCCATGTGTTCGCCCATGATGGCCTGCGCCAGGCGCGCTGCATCGCGCCATCACGGGTAGGCGACTGGCTGAACCTGCTGGGTTTTGCGCTGGAGAAACGCCGCTTCGGGTGCTATCGTCCGCCGCTTGCGTCAGCCAAGTGGCAAGGCCGTCTGGCCGGCTGGGAGCGCCGAGCGGGTGCGTGGCAACTGGCGGGTGGCGGCTTCTATTTACTGGTGGCGCGCAAGATCGTGGTCGGGCTGCGGCCGGTGCGTCAGGTGCAACGCCAACCCATGGGCAAGCTGGTGCCGATGCCGATGGCCAAGGTCAATCGCAAGCAGAGTGAACCGTAACCCCCCTTTTTGATGACCGGCCGAATCGTTCGGCCTCGGGATACTGTCGGTCGATTACCGCCAGCCCGTTTTGATGGATGCAACCGATGACCGATACCGTAGAACTCTTCACCGATGGCGCCTGCAAGGGCAACCCCGGCCCCGGCGGCTGGGGCGCGTTGCTGGTGTGCAAGGGCGTGGAGAAGGAACTGTGGGGCGGCGAAGCCAATACCACCAACAACCGCATGGAGCTGATGGGCGCCATTCGCGGCCTGGAAGAACTCAAGCGCCGGTGTGACGTGCTGCTGGTGACCGACTCGCAATACGTGATGAAAGGCATCAACGAGTGGATGGTCAACTGGAAGAAGCGCGGCTGGAAAACCGCGGCCAAGGAACCGGTGAAGAATGCCGACCTGTGGCAACTGCTCGATGAGCAGTGCAACCGTCACAACATCACCTGGAAATGGGTGCGCGGGCACATCGGCCATCCGGGCAACGAACGCGCCGACCAACTGGCCAACCGTGGCGTGGATGACGTGCGCGGTTACAAGCAGAGCTAAGGTTTAAAGGGCGGCGATGGCCTGGGCCAGCTGCATGTCGCTGAAGGTTTGCGCCGGCAAACGCGCGCGGATAGGCATCAGCGCCAACGTCAGGCGCACGCCACGGGTCTGGCCATCACTGGCCACAAACGATTCGGCGTCCTGCCTGGCGGCCTGCACACTCTTGTCGTGCTTGAAGGAAGAACTCGTGCCCTGGGTGTCACTCATGGACAGGCTGACCAGAACGTCGGTCGTCATCACGAAGCGGGTGGCGTGCGCCGTGCAGGCGCTGCCCATCAGCACCAGGGCATACAGGGTTTTTGACCGGTTTATCGGGCGGTACGGTCCGCGTTCGAGTGGGGTGCGCAGGCTGGCAAGCGCGTCCAGGGCGAACTGCTGCAGCTTTGCTAAAGCGTGTTAAAAACTGTCGTGCATCAAGCGCCTTGGGCCGGTCTTGGGCTGCGTAAGGTGTGACGTGCTAATATTGCGCCCCTTGAAATACACCACCGTTGAGAGCTGAACCCTGATGGCCATCCGATCTGTTGTACTCGATACCGAAACCACCGGCATGCCGGTGACCGATGGCCACCGGATCATCGAAATCGGCTGTGTCGAACTGATGGGGCGCCGCCTTACCGGCCGTCACTTTCACGTTTACCTGCAACCGGATCGGGACAGTGACGAGGGTGCGATCGGCGTTCACGGCATCACCGACGAATTCCTCAAAGGCAAGCCGCGCTTCGCCGAAGTGGCCGACGAGTTTTTCGAATTCATCAACGGCGCCCAGCTGATCATCCATAACGCGGCGTTCGACGTCGGTTTCATCAATAACGAATTTGCCCTGATGGGGCAGAGCGATCGTGCGGATATCTCCCAGCACTGCTCGATCCTCGACACCTTGATGATGGCCCGTGAGCGTCACCCAGGCCAGCGCAACAGCCTGGATGCCTTGTGCAAACGTTATGGCGTCGACAACTCCGGCCGTGAACTGCACGGCGCCTTGCTCGACTCCGAGATTCTCGCCGACGTTTACCTGACCATGACCGGCGGCCAAACCAGCCTGTCCCTGGCCGGTAACGCCTCCGATGGCACGGGGTCGGCGGAGGGCTCGGGCAACCGCCCTTCGGAAATTCGCCGTTTGCCGGCGGATCGCAAGCCGACCACCATCATCCGTGCCAGCGAGCAGGATTTGGCTGAGCATGCAACGCGGCTGGAGGCGATTGCCAAGTCGGCCGGTGCGCCGGCTCTGTGGTCGCAACTGACCCAGCAATAGCCTGATTCAACACGGTTGAAAAATGTCGGCGCGGGTGGGCTGCGATAGCGCTGGGTCAATGGATCAAGGTGCTGGCTGATGCACCGCACCCGCGAGCAAGCTCGCTCCCGCTGTTGAACATCATCGCCGGAAAAATCTTCATTCGCGTCATCCGCTCCCAGCTTCTACCCTGAATGCATAGCCCTCAGGACTACAAGCGCTCATGTACAAAGACCTGAAGTTCCCTGTTCTTATCGTACACCGAGACATAAAGGCCGACACCGTTGCCGGTGACCGGGTTCGAGGCATCGCCCACGAGCTGGAACAAGAGGGCTTCAGCATCTTCTCCGCTGTCGACTACGCCGAAGGCCGGCTGGTGGCTTCTACCCATCACGGCCTGGCGTGCATGTTGATCGCCGCCGAAGGGGCCGGGGAAAATACCCACTTGCTGCAAAACATGGTCGAGTTGATTCGCCTGGCACGGGTAAGGGCGCCTAACCTGCCGATCTTTGCTCTGGGCGAGCAGGTTACCCTGGAGAATGCGCCGGCTGATGCCATGAGCGAGCTCAACCAGTTGCGCGGGATTCTTTATCTGTTCGAAGACACCGTGCCGTTTCTTGCCCGGCAAGTCGCGCGCGCCGCACGCACCTACCTGGATGGCTTGTTACCGCCGTTCTTCAAGGCACTGGTGCAGCACACTGCCGATTCCAACTACTCCTGGCACACACCCGGCCATGGCGGGGGTGTGGCCTACCGCAAAAGCCCGGTTGGGCAGGCGTTTCATCAGTTCTTTGGGGAAAATACCCTGCGTTCGGACCTGTCTGTGTCCGTGCCCGAATTGGGCTCGCTGCTCGATCACACGGGCCCGTTGGCGGAAGCCGAAGCGCGTGCCGCGCGCAACTTCGGCGCCGATCACACGTTCTTTGTGATCAACGGAACCTCGACGGCCAACAAGATCGTCTGGCATTCCATGGTCGGTCGCGACGACCTGGTGCTGGTGGATCGCAACTGCCACAAGTCGGTATTGCACTCGATCATCATGACCGGCGCGATCCCGTTGTACCTGTGCCCGGAACGCAACGAACTGGGGATTATCGGCCCGATCCCGCTGAGCGAATTCAGCCCCGAATCGATCCAGGCCAAAATCGAAGCCAGCCCGTTGACCCGTGGCCGGCCGCCGAAAGTGAAGCTGGCGGTGGTCACCAATTCCACCTATGACGGCCTGTGCTACAACGCCGAGCTGATCAAGCAGCAATTGGGCAACAGTGTCGAGGTCTTGCACTTCGACGAGGCCTGGTACGCCTACGCGGCGTTCCACGAGTTTTTCGCCGGCCGTTATGGCATGGGCACCTCGCGTACTGCGGACAGCCCGCTGGTATTTACCACACACTCGACGCACAAACTGCTGGCAGCCTTCAGCCAGGCGTCGATGATCCATGTGCAGGACGGCGGCGCGCGCCAACTGGACCGCGACCGTTTCAATGAAGCGTTCATGATGCATATCTCCACCTCGCCGCAATACAGCATCATCGCCTCGCTGGACGTCGCGTCGGCGATGATGGAAGGCCCGGCCGGGCGTTCGCTGTTGCAAGAGATGTTCGATGAGGCGCTGAGCTTCCGGCGCGCCCTGGCTAACCTGCGCCAGCATATCGCCGCCGAGGACTGGTGGTTTTCGATCTGGCAGCCGCCTTCAGTCGCCGGTATCGACCGGGTGGCCACTGCGGATTGGCTGTTGCACCCTCAGGACGACTGGCATGGCTTTGGCGATGTGGCCGAAGACTACGTGTTGCTGGACCCGATCAAGGTGACGCTGGTGATGCCCGGCCTGAATGCCGGAGGCGCGTTGAGCGAGTGCGGAATTCCTGCGGCGGTCGTCAGCAAATTCCTCTGGGAGCGTGGGTTGGTGGTGGAGAAGACTGGCCTGTATTCTTTCCTCGTGCTGTTTTCCATGGGGATCACCAAAGGCAAATGGAGTACCTTGCTCACCGAGTTGCTGGAGTTCAAGCGCAACTACGACGCTAACGTCAGCTTGGCCAGTTGTTTGCCCTCGGTGTTCAAACAGGGGCCGGCGCGTTATCAAGGCCTGGGTTTGCGCGACCTGTGCGACCAATTGCACAGTTGTTACCGCAGCAATGCCACGGCCAGGCACCTCAAGCGCATGTACACAGTGTTACCGGAAATTGCGATGAAACCGGCTGACGCATACGATCAGTTGGTCAGGGGTGAAGTCGAAGCTGTGTCCATCGATGCCTTGTCAGGGCGCATCGCCGCCGTGATGCTGGTGCCTTATCCGCCGGGCATTCCGTTGATCATGCCGGGCGAGCGTTTTACCGAGGCGACGCGGTCGATCATCGACTACCTGGCGTTCGCCCGCACGTTCGATAGCAGCTTCCCCGGTTTTGTCGCCGATGTTCATGGGTTGCAACACGAAGATGACGGCAATGGCCGTTGTTACACCGTCGATTGCATCAAGGGTTAAGGATGTTTATGCAAGCTGTAATGAACCCGAAGTACCCAGGGCTCAGTGTGCGGGTCGCCGACGAAGGTTTTGATGCCTACGTGTGGGGCAATGATTTCAGCTTTGAGGTCAGCGCCTATGCCGTGCCGGAAATGGGCAAGCGTGTCGAGCAATGGGGCGTGGAGCGCATCCTGCCGTACCGCAAGTGCTATGGCATCGACCCGGAAGAGTTCGCCAGTTTTCGTGACGCACCCGACAGTGCGATTTTTATGGCTTACCTGGATGACCGTGCGGTAGGGCATGTCGTGGTCAGCACCAACTGGAACGGTTTTGCCCACGTTGATGAACTGGCGGTGGCCTTGCCTGCACGGCGGCATGGTGTGGCCAAGGCATTGCTGGACGTGGCGCAGTTCTGGGCGCGCAAGAAAAACCTGCCGGGCATGATGCTCGAAACCCAGAACAACAACCTCGGCGCCTGCCGCCTGTATGAGCGTTGCGGATACGTGATGGGTGGGATCGATCAACTGCGTTATCGCGGGATTGATCCGCAGACCCGTGAGGTGGCGATTTTCTGGTATCGGCTGTTCAAGCCCGAGTTGGGCACGGACTGAACGTTGCGTCTGCCAGCTTTTCACACCACCTCAAAGGCCTCGGGGCAGGTTAGGAGTCGATCCAGGAGTGTTCGGCGCCGACCTCTACCTGCAATTGATCACGGAAGGCCCCATAGTGCTTCTTGGCCTCATCTACCCTCGATTGCAGGTCGCTCGGTGCCGATATACCTCGGTCGGCATAATATTGGCGCGTTTCGGTGTCGAGGTTGAACGGCTTGCCAAGCCTCAGTCTGCCATTGACCAAGTTGGTTTCTTTACTTTTTTTATCGAAGCCTGCGTCGTAAATGTCCGGTCGCCTGGCTTTCAGCACGTCGTCAAACATATTCGGGCCCACGGTCTCGAAAATCCTGCTCTCGTAGGTGCGGAAATCCGCCGTGTAGCTGACCGCGCCATTGGCGTCACGCCCCGTGGTCGGGCGATTGGCCTGAAAGTAGGCTTTATTATTGCTGAAGCGGCGATTCATTTCGGCAATCATTTCAGTGACGACCGGGTTGTCTGCCTGGGTGGCGAAGTTGCTCGTGTTAAAGAACAGTCTGTAGTCGGTCAGTGTGTGCGCGACCGGCGCGCCGATCAGGATATCCGAGTCTCCCGCGTGCAGGCCTGCCGAGCCGACAGCACCTTTGATCGTGTCATCGGTGTCGAGATAGATGCCGCCATATTTATTCATTAACGGGTAGCGTGCCACGTCAGAGGCGGCGGCGAGATTCTTGCCCTGGCCCTGGCGGAAATAGGTATACATTTCCGAATTTTTCAGGGGCTGGAAAAATGCCTCTTCGTGCAAGTTCATGACGGTGATACCCGGTGCGTTGTTTTCCAGATTGGCCTTGATGGCCGTGAACAGCGCTGGGGTATCGGCGTCAACATGCACAATGGCGTTGAACCCCGGCATCTTTTCGGTATTGGCCGCGATGTTCTTGACCAACTTCTCCGATATTTCGCCGCCGGCCCAGAAATAGTGAATGTCTTTGGGTAGGGGGCGGATATTTTCCGGCATTTGCAGGATGGCCGGCGGGGTCGCATCAACGAACTTGAAATTATGCGCGTCGATTTTTTTGGCTTTGTTCATTTCATCAAGTGTGCCTCGCTGCCATTTGTTCTTTCCCGTTCTCCAGAAATAAATACCGTTTGCGGCATCTGGGCTCCAGGCCCCGACACGGGTATCGAAGGTGGCGAGATAGTTCATGCCGTCATAGTTGATGGAGTAAGGGAACGAACCCGGGTATGTGTTGACTCGTACGTCATCTATCGGCATTACGTAGGTGTTTTCGTCGAGCTTCCAGGCAGGCGAGTTGTCGGGGGCACCGCCGAATAAACGGTTGGCCGAGGCGGAAGGCTCCCAGCCGGCGACGCCCAGGTCCCTGACGGCAATATCGGCTTGGCGTGCGTCGGGATGCTGGATGACTCGCTGGCCATCCTTGAGCGTGGACCGATAAAGCTTACCGTCGACTTTCACATATTCAATATTGTTCGGGCCCACGTAGACGTTGGCCTGCAGGCCCTTCACCCGGAGCAGTTCGGGGGACACTGTTGCCTCGTAACCCAGCAGCGCAGATTTGTTCAGGGTCTTGACTTGGCCCGCGTTCGCCACGACTGCCGGCTGGAATTTTTTCAGCGGCGCTCCATAGGGTTGCCCCTTGCCGATGTCGTAGGCATACCAGTGACCGTTGCGGAACACGGCGCCGCCTTCCAGGCTGTGCTCGGCCACTGTGTAGGTGCCTACGGCCGCCAAACCATGCTGCTGGCCTGCTGCCTTGAGCACATCGTAGCTACCACTGGCACCCTTGAGCACATTCACCGCTTCCTTGCCCAGGCGTGCGCCGCGGCGTATCAGCCAGCCCGCGCCCCTGAGCAGGTCGCTGGCGCCACTCAAGGGGTTGAGCGCCTCAATGGCAACGGTGCCTACGAATCGTGCGGTTTTCGTCGCCGCCTTCAGGCTGGTCAACCCCTTGGCAAGCACTTTGCCCGCTTGGGCGGCTTTGCCCAGGCCGAGGGTCACCAGGCCCACAACATCAGTGCCCAGGTCAAACAAGCCATCGCCGACGTTGCCCTTCATAAAATTGACAACGGCTGACCTGAAGGGAATCAGGTTGAGCAGGAACTGGCCGATGGCATCGTCGGCAGCTGCGCTTTTATCGTAAGAGGTGGACCCTCTGGCATGCTGGAGCAGGTCGTCATTGTCTAGGTCAAGCGATTGGGTGAACACCCGGGAGATGTAGTGGGTGCGCGGGGAGTCGAAGACCTGTGGCGTTTGCAAGAGGGTGTCTTTTTCCCCCGCCTGCAGGCTGTGTTCGGCCGGGAAGGGGTTAAACCGCACGGTTTTATGCAAGGCGTTGGCGACCCTCGTCTCGAGTTTGTCGTAGGGCGGCGAATACGTATGGATCTTGTAGTTTTCTTTGGAAATAGTGCCGGCGTGAGTATCAATGCGATAAATGTTGACCTGCCCGTCACGGGTGATCTTTACATCCAGCGTATGGCCTCTTTTACTCAGGGTTTGGGTCCAGAAGTCGGTGCCTAGCGTGTATTCGTTGGTCTGGAAAAATTCGAGCTCGCCATACTCGAAATTCTGTTTGTCCTCCGGCGGCAAGGTCGATATCAGGTAGTGAGCCATGCCCGAATGGCCTTTTTTCATTGCCTCAATGGCAGATGCGTAGTGCTGCGTAAAGGTCTCTGCGACGCTCAGCTTGCCGCTGGTTGACTGCTCGCAAAACGCCTGAATGGGGATCCGTTGGTTGTGGGTTTCCCAATGTTCGTTGCGGTCCGCATTGGTCTTGTCGCCCTGCATGACGATATCGAGCATCGAGTGCTCGCCGGGGATACGGCCCGGCCGCCCTGGGATCTTTGAGACTTTGACGATGTCTTTGGCCTTGAAGACGCTGTCGTCGACCCCCGGAAATGCTTCTCTGAGTAACGCCAGCCCCATGTCTTCACGGTTCGGAAGCGGTGTCGCGAGTGCCGTTGCTGTCGCCTGCACAGCGCTCTGTTGGGTGCTGAAGGCGCGCTGCAAACCTTGCATTTCGGTATCCGAGGGCACCTGGCCGGCGTTCCACAGGCCATTGACCACGCCCCAATTGATCACCGCTTCGCGCTGGATGTATTGGGTAAGGTTTGCGTCGATCTCGATATTTTCGGCGCCAGCCAATACCTCGCTGTAGGTCATCGTGAGCACGCGCCCCGGCGCTTGGGCTTCCAGTTTGGCTGCGGCAATGGCCAGCTGTGTCCAGGGAATACTGCCGTACTTCACACTGGGCGGGATGTCCTTGACCAAGCATTCAGGTGCGGTGCGGGCCAGCAATACCCGGGCGGCAAGGTCGGCTGATTGCGTAGAGGCACGGCCTTCTTTCACCAGGTGGTGACTCAAACCCTCAATAACCGCTGCGGCCGGTTTACCCCATTGCTGGCGTTGCCCAAGGTCAAAGCCGGCGACACCGTTGCGCACCGGCGCGTGCACGGCTTCCGGGTCCAGGCTGAGGTGGATGGCCGCCAGCAAGTAATCATTGAGGCTGGTGTTCGTCGCGACACCACCCAGCCGGGTTTGTATGGCCTCGCCCAGTGCTTTGGCTGCGGCTGAGCCCAGCAGCATCTGCGTCGCTTCGGCGGGTTTTTTCAAGTCATCGTTCGACAGGCTGGCTGCCGATAACAGATAGCCCAGCACGCCCTTGCGTTTATCGGCCAATGGCAGCCCAGGCAGGGTTGAGTCAGGCGCATTCAGCAGGTCGAGGATGGCTTGTTTATCCACGCCTGCCATAGGGCTTGGCCAAGACAACGCACCGCTGAAATTACCCAGGGGGTGGGTCTGCACGTGCTTGGTCGCGGTTTGATACAGCGCGAGCACCTCGTCGAGGGTTGTCGGTACGTTCAGGCCGCTGCCGGCGAGGTACGCTTGGAGCTTGACGAAAAGATTGCTTGGGGTCAGTTGGTGTTGTTGGTAGTAGTCGGAGTCTTCACAGACCGGTATTGAAAGCGTGCTCAGGCGCACGGCCAGTTCGGCGGCAACACGGATTTGCTGGTCGCCGGTTAAGTGACCGGGGAATGTTTGGCTCAGTTCCTCAAGCAGCGCGCGCAGTGCGTTGGCCAGCTCTCTCCAGTTGCAGCGTTCACCGAAGGCTTTTTTGAGGGCGGTGGGGTTGTCGAGCGCGTCAGCTACCTCAGGCGCATCATTATCCGCTGCCGTTGGGGGGCTGATCAGGGGGCTGGCGAGCTGTGGTTGGTTGTGGTTGGCGACGTTGCTCAGAGGCAGACGCGCAGTAGTGGCGTGATGGGTCACGTTCATTGAGGAGCCTTCCGTAGTGGTGGTATATCGTCCGGCACAGCGCCCCAGTGGGGCTTTGTGCAGCGAATAGGTGAAGAAAACGTCGGAAGGGGTTCCCGCTTGACTGTCAGGAGGTGTGTCGGGGGCAGGGGAGCAAAGGTCTGCGTTACGCGACTGGCGCGCTCGGCGGTGTGCCGGCCAGCAAGGCTTGGGCCTTGTGCATGATGATCTCCAGTAGGGCATTCAGCGCTGGCGTCGATTCAGTTTCTTTCAACGTCAAACCGTAAAGGATTACCGGGATGGGCGGAGATAACGGGCAAGCATCCAGCCCGATCTCCCGGGCACCGGATGCGGTGAACGGGTCGACAATCGCCAAACCTTCCCCTGCCTCCACCAGGCTGCGCATCATCTGATAGGTCTGCACCCGCGTTTGCACCTCCGGCAATGGGCGCAGAGCCTGCAACTTGGCGTCGAGCAGACGGCTTAACGGGTCATGCCCTTCGAGCCCGATCATCGATTGCCCGGCCAGCTCCTGTAATGCAATGTACTTTTGCTTGGGCTTGAGCCAGCCGTGGGGCGCGAGCAATTGCAGTTTGCCCTGCGCCAATACCGTGCTTTGAATGTGTGGGTGCTGCGGGTCATAGAGGCTCAGGCCCACATCGGCTTCGCGCAGCAGCAGGCTCCTGACGATCTCCCGGGTCGGCTGGCTCGACAGGTTGCACGGCGTGTCCTGGAAGCGTCGACGCAATGCAGCGATGCTTTGCGGCAGCAGTTGATTGGCCAGGGGCGGGGTGCACACTGCACGCAGGGTGGGCGCATGATGGTGTTTCAAGCGGCTGGCCAGGCGTTGCACCGGTTCCAGCGCTTCGTAGAGCTGGGCGATTTCAGCCTGCAGCTCCAGGGTCTCGCGCGTCGCTTGCAAACGCCCGCGCACGCTGGCAAACAGCATGAAGCCCAATTGGCGCTCGGCATCCTTGAGCGTGGCGTCCACATCGCCCACGGGGAGTTGCAACCATTCGGCGGCCGTGCCGAGGTGTCCGGTCTGCAAGATGGCCTGAATCACTTCGATATGACGTAAACGCATCGCCGGAGTCTATGTTCAGTGCGGTGGGGTTTCAATGGCTGGGGAAAAAACAGCACGGGCGTGGTCGGGTGTCGGGCAGCGTTAGCATGTATACAACTGCAATGATCAGGTCATATAAGAACGTATCAACCGAGGGACAATGGGGAGCCTTACCATGCCAGGACGTACCACAATCGGAAAGATCCCCGGCCAGCGTGGCTTTACGCGTTGGGCGGTGCTGGTGGCGTTGATCATCGTTGGCGTGCTGGCGTTTGCGGTGGGGCCACGTTTACTGGGTGAGGTCACCGTAAAGGAAATTGCCACGGCGAAAGCCCAAGTGGCCGAACTGGGCAAGGCTGTCGAGCAGTTTCATCAAGACATTGGCCGTTACCCCACTGATGAAGAAGGCCTGGAAGCGCTGACCTCGGCACCGGCTGGCGAGGTGAAATGGAAGGGGCCTTACGTGAGCGAAGACCTGCTGGCCGACCCTTGGGGCATTGCCTATCAGTATCACTATCCGGCCACGCAAGCGAAAACGCCCTTCGACCTGTTCTCGTTTGGCAAGGACCGCACACTGGGCGGTGTCGGCGAGAACAAGGATATTACCTACGGCGACAACTGATTCATCTGGCATTACCCATCGACCTGATTAGAATGGCGCATCTGATCATCAACGACCAATGCCGGTTACTCGGCACTTAAAACAAAAACAGGTCCGGTCTCACATGCCTATACCCTCGACATTCCTCGGGGTAACGGCCAAGCAACTACTGGTCCTGGTGACCCTTGGTAGCGTGGCTGCTTATCTCCTCAATAGTCACGATGAACACACCCCGGAAAATCTCGCCCTGGAGGCGTTTATCCGTTCCCAGGAACAGGTAGGCGAGCAGGTCGGCGCGGTGCTGGAGATTGCATTGGTCAGGCAGGTGGTCGCCTATCCCGGTTACGGCACCTCGGGCTACAAGCGATCGCTGTTTGCCGTCGAGGGCGAGCGGGGGCGGTTGATGGTGACGCTCAGGCAAATGGACGGTGAGCAGGGCGTCGAGGTGACGGAGATACGCCGACCCTGATCACCCAGCCCAGTCAACGCCATCAATGGCCAGGACTGAGCAGGTCGATAAGGCGGGATCTTATGAAGCGAGGAACGTTGGGGATTCGCGGACGATAATTTTGTCCGACTGGATCAGTCTGAATTCATCGCCTTCCAGCTTCTCTACACGATCGCCAATGGCCAGCTTGTAGGTAGTGGTGGGCGCCGAGCCAGCCAGGTCGCCTTGCACCGGGTTGGATTCCTGGAACTCATGCACCGAATACACGCGTCCTTCCGCGTCTCTGGCATGGAACTGTCCGACAAGTACTGCAGCCATCTGTTTAGAACCTCTGGAGATAAACACTCGATTTGCGGTTCTGTAGACCGTCATGGAGCGGGGTAGTTTACCTATGGAAAAAAAATACTATTCGTTGATGTTTTCAGACGCTTCCTACGCTGGCAGCGGCGAGTCAAACGTCTTGGGCCTCATCAAAACCTTCTGGTGAACCTGTCGCGAAAACTCTATAACTACAAGCTCCATTAGTCAGACGTCGGGAAAACCTCAATGAGTAAGGTCTATACGATTGCCGTCCTGGTTGGCAGCTTGAGAAAAGAGTCGATCAACCGCAAGGTCGCCCTGGCTTTGGCCGAACTGGCCCCAGCCAACCTCACATTGAACATCGTTGAAATTGGCGACTTGCCGCTCTACAACGAGGACATCGACGGGGCATCACCGCCCGCAGCCTACAGTACTTTCCGTCAGCAGGTACGTTCATCCGACGCGGTGCTGTTCGTGACCCCGGAATACAACCGTTCCGTGCCCGCCCCGCTGAAGAATGCCATTGATGTGGGCTCTCGCCCTTACGGGCAAAGTGCCTGGAGCGGCAAGCCCGGCGCGATCATCAGTGTGTCGCCGGGCGCGATTGGCGGCTTCGGCGCCAACCACCATCTGCGCCAGTCGCTGGTGTTTCTTGATGTGCCGTGCATGCAGCAGCCGGAAGCCTACTTGGGGGGCGCGGGCAGCGCGTTCGATGAGGCGGGCAATGTGTCGGAAAAGACCAAGCCATTCCTGCAGGCGTTTATCAATGCCTATGGCACCTGGGTCGAGAAACAACACGGTTGAATACGCAACACCCGGCCGCCAGCGCCGGGTGTTTTGTTTTTGCGGTCAGGCCAGGCGATCCGCCAGTGCCAGCGCGTGTGCGGTGGATTGCTGGCGGGAGGTCTGATCGACCTCCGGCCCCAGCAGGGTTTTTTCCACCGACAGCGTGTGCACATCCGTCACACCGATAAATCCGAGCCAGGCGTCCAGATAGGGTTTCTGAAAGTCCATCGCCTGCGCGCCGGGTGCGGAAAAATCCATCCCTCGCGCGTACACATTCACCGCCGTCTTGTTGTGCAGCAGGCCTCGCAAACCGTGTTCCGGGCTGAACTCAAACAAGACATCCTTCTGCGACACCACGTCGATAAAGTGTTTGAGCTTGTAAGGGATCGCGAAATTCCACAGCGGTACCGAGAACACCAATACGTCCGCCTGATGCAACTGGGCCGCCAGGGCTTTCAGTGCCGTCCAGGCGACGCGTTGCTCGTCGCTCAATGCCACGCCGCTGAGGCCCGCATACTTGGCGTCCATCACCGGCCCATCGAATTCCGGCAGGTCGAGAGCCCACACATCCAGGGTCACCACGTGGGTGTCCGGGGCGTTCTGCTGATAACGCTGGATAAATTGGCGAGCGATTTCCAGGGATGCGGAGCGCTGTTTGCGGGGTGAGCATTCGATGTGCAGAAGCGTAGTCATAGTGGGCCTCGAAGAAAGTTGACCCGAGCATTGCAACATAGCGCTTGATGAAATATAAATCGTGTTTTGGCGGCCTATTAATTAGATATCAGAATATGTTTGATGGCGTGCTGCTTAAAACCTTCGTCGCGGTGGTGGATGAGGGCGGTTTCAGTCGTGCAGGCGAGCGTCTGCACCTTACGCAGTCGGCCGTCAGCGGGCATTTGCGGCGCCTGGAAGAACAGGTCGGCAAGCCGTTGCTCACGCGCACCACGCGTTCCCAACAGTTGACGCCGGACGGCCAACGGTTGATGGCCTACGCGCGCGGTATTCTGGCGTTGAATCGGGATGCCTGGGCGGAGCTGACCCGTTCGGCGTTTGCAGGAGATCTGCGCGTGGGTGTGTCGGAGGAGTTCGCCGACGCACGCCTGTTGCGTGAGCTGCAAGACGTTGCCGCCGAATACCCAGGCATCCAGATCACCGTGCAGGTGGGCATTCCCGGTTCGTTGCTGAGTTTGATGAAGCAGGGTGAGCTGGATATGGTCGTGGGGTCGTTATGCGAGTCAAGCGAGCCGGGCCTGGCGTTGTGGCGAGAGCCGCTGGTGTGGGCCTGGTCCGCGCAACCGACGGTGGCATTACCGACGCCTTTGCCGCTGGCCCTGTTTCCGGCGCCCTGTCCTTACCGCGAGGCGGCGTTGACCCGTCTTGCCCAGGCCGGTATCGCCCAGCGCACCGCCTTGCAGTGCAGCAGTTACGCGGCGTTGCACGCTGCCGCGATGTCCGGGTTTGCAATTGCCCCGATGGCACTCAGCCAAGTGAAGCCGGGCTTGACGGTACTCGGCAACGAACAGGGTTTGCCCGCGTTGCCGGACGCCGAGTTCCGCCTGTTCAGCGCGCCGGAGGCGGACTCACGCCTGGTCGAGGTGATCACCCAGGTCGTGGTCCGTTACGGCGCTTCCCGGCGTTACTGAGTGTCAACGCAACCAGTTGGTGCGCGCCAGTTCGATGACTTCATCGCCGCGCCCGCTCATCACCGCCTTGAGCATATACAGGCTGAAACCTTTGGCCTGTTCCAACTTGATGCTGGGAGGCATCACCAGTTCTTGGGTGGCGGTGACGACATCCACCAGCACCGGGCCATCATGTGCCAGGGCCCGGCGCAAGGCCGGTTCGAGGTCTTCGGAGTGTTCCACGCGGATGCCCAGAATGCCCATGGCATTGGACATGGCCGCGAAATCCGGGTTTTTCAATTCGGTGCCGGTGTCGAGGTAGCCGGCGGCTTTCATTTCCATGGCGACGAACCCGAGTGACGAGTTATCGAACACGATGACTTTGACCGGCAAATTCAACTGCGCCAACGAGATGAAATCGCCCATCAACATGGCAAACCCACCGTCGCCGGACATCGAAATGACCTGGCGCCCGGGGAACGCTGCTTGGGCACCGATGGCCTGGGGCATGGCATTGGCCATCGAACCGTGGTTGAACGAACCGATCAGGCGGCGTTTACCGTTCATCTTCAGGTAACGCGCCGCCCACACGGTGGGCGAGCCCACATCAGCGGTGAAAATTGCATCATCGTCCGCCAGCTCGCTGAGCATACGCGCGACATATTGCGGGTGGATCGGTCGGCCAGCCTTTGATGGCTGCGCCAGGTCGTCCAGGCCCTGGCGGGCTTTCTGGTAATGCTTGAGTGAAGTCTCGAGGAAGCTGCGGTCGGTCTTGCGGCTCAGGCGCGGCAACAGCGCGTCGATGGTCTCGCTGACGTCAGCAGCGATACCCAGGTCCAACGTGGCCCGACGCCCGAGGGCCTGGGGGTTGCGGTCGACCTGGATGATCTTCGCGTCGGTAGGGTAGAACTGACGGTACGGGAAGTCGGTGCCGAGCATGATCAGCGTGTCGCAGTCGAGCATGGCGTGATAGCCGGAGCTGAAACCGATCAGGCCGGTCATGCCCACATCAAATGGGTTGTCCCACTCCACATACTCTTTGCCGCGCAAGGCATGCACCACCGGCGCGCCCAAGGCGTCGGCCAGGGCCACCACCTGGTCGTGCGCGCCGGCACAGCCGCTGCCGCACAGCAGGGTGACTTTCTGGCTGCTCTGCAGGATCTCGGTGAGGCGTTGCAGGTCCTGTTCCGCCGGCAAGGTGCGCGGTGCGTGCAGGGCTGGCCACGGCTTGAGCGAGTCTTCCACCTCGAGCAGTGACACATCGCCAGGAATCACGACCACTGCTACACCGCGATTGAGGATCGCCGAGCGCATGGCGCGGTGCAGTACGTGGGGCATTTGCGCGGGGTTGCTCACCAACTCGATAAAGTGGCTGCACTCTTTGAACAGTTCCTGGGGGTGAGTTTCCTGAAAGTAGTTCAGGCCGATTTCCGAAGACGGGATTTGTGCGGCAATGGCCAGCACCGGGACATGGTTGCGGTGGCAGTCGAACAGGCCATTGATCAAATGCAGGTTGCCCGGCCCGCAACTGCCGGCGCACACCGTCAGTTCGCCGGTGGCGGCGGCTTCGGCACCGGCGGCGAACGCGGCGACTTCTTCGTGGCGCACGTGCATCCACTCGATGCTTTCCATGGTGCGCAGGGCGTCGGTCAGGCCGTTGAGGCTGTCGCCGGTCAGGCCCCAGATGCGTTTGATGCCCGCCTGTTCAAGGGTGGTCGCCAATTGCTGGGCCAGGTTGATTTTCGCCATGAAGAACTCCAATCGTCAGTGAGGTAAAAAATTGCTGATCAATAGGGGACAGTTCGATCACGGCGAATGCTCCGCGCTTAATGTGAAGATTGCGTCATGGCGGCGCGGTATTGGCGGGTGCGGCGGGCGATAAACCACTGGTCACGGACCAGCGCCATGCACGGGGCAACCTTGGGCTTGGGCTGATGGCCGCGGCTCAGGCGGCGCATCTGGTAACGCACCACTGCCAGGGTGGCGAGGGCGGCCAGCGGCTTGCGCTGCCAGTTGATCGGTTTGAGTTGCGGGTTCAGGTCGCGCCCTGCGCGCCAATGCTTGATCAACTGCGGTTCCAGCGTCAGGGCGGTGGCGATGCCGGCCATGGCAATGCCACTGCCGAGCACCTGCTGCACGATCGGCAGGCGACGAATACCACCGGTGACCATCAGTGGCATGGTGGCGATGGTTGCAAGTTCCTTGGCAAATTCCAGGAAGTACGCTTCACGCGCCAGGGTGCGGCCGTCCCGTGCGTCCCCTTGCATCGCCGGGGCCTCATAACTGCCGCCGGATAATTCGAGCAGGTCAATCGGCAGCGGGTTGAGCATCTCGACCACGGCGCGGGCATCGGCCTCTTCGAAGCCGCCGCGCTGGAAGTCCGCCGAGTTGAGCTTTACTGCCACGCAAAAGGATGGGCTGACGTTGGCGCGCACTGCGTTGATCACCTCCAGCAGCAGGCGCGCACGGTTTTCCAGCGAGCCGCCCCAGCGATCGGTGCGCAGATTGCTCAGCGGCGAGAGAAACTGGCTGAGCAAATAGCCATGCGCTGCGTGGATCTGCACCCCGGTAAACCCGGCTTGTTCGGCCAGGCGCGCGCTGGTGGCGAAGCGGTTGATTACGTCTTGAATGTCGTGTTCGGTCATGGCCTTGGGCTTGGCAAACATCTTCGAAAAACCGCCCAGGTCGAGCGCAACGGCAGAGGGCGCCAAGGCTTGCTGGCCCAGATTGGCCATGGTCTGGCGACCCGGATGGCTGAGCTGCACCCAAAAGTGCACGCCCGTGGCGCGGGCAACATCGGCCCACTCACGAAAACTGTGCAGGTGCTGTTCGTCTTCCAGGGCCACGCCGCCGGGCCCGGTCATGGCGTGGCGGTCGATCATCACGTTGCCGGTCAGTAACAGACCGGGCTCACCGTCCGCCCAGGCTTTGTACAGCTGTTTCAATTCGCGCGACGGCGCTTGGTGGGCGTCGGCCATGTTTTCCTCCATCGCTGCCTTGGCGATGCGGTTGGTGAGGATTTGGCCGTTGGGCAGTTGCAAAGCTTCAAAGGGCGACATGGATTGACTCCTGAGCGGGGGAGGCCTCAGGCTAAGCTTAAAGTTAACTTTAATGTCAAGCAGGGCGTGGCAATGAATATTGGTGAACTGGCAAAACAGAGCGGGCTGGCGGCGTCGCGTATCCGCTTTTATGAGGCCGAAGGGCTGATCAGCCAGGTGGGGCGCCAGGCCAATGGCTATCGACGCTATTCAGCGCAAGCGTTGCAAACCCTGCAACTGATTCAGAGCGCGCAGCAGGCCGGGTTTACCTTGCAGGAGCTCAAGGCATTGATGCCGGCTCCAGGCGAACACAAGCGCGACGAGTTGATTGAGGCGCTGGAGCGCAAGGTGCAGCAGATCGAAGGGATGCAGGCGCAGTTGGCCCACAGCAAAGCGCAGTTGCTGGGCGTGATCGAGGCGGTGCGGGCGCACCCGGCAGATGTGCCGTGTTCGATGGGTCAAAAGCAAGTGCTGGCGTCGATCAACCTCACGCCATAAAAAAAGCCCTGGCATGCCAGGGCTTTTTCAGGTGCTAACGCTTAGCGACGACGGAACAAGGGCAGCGGTTCATCCGTTGCGGCTTGATAGGTCACCGAGAAATCCTTGAGGCTTTCCAGCGCTTCGTACGGGTCTTTGTCGGCGCGCAAGGCGAAGGCATCGAACCCGCAGCGGTGCAGATAAAACAGCTGATCGCGCAGCACATCACCAATCGCGCGCAACTCGCCTTTGAAACCGTAGCGGTCACGCAGCAGGCGGGCGTTGGAGTAGTTGCGCCCGTCGGTGAAGGCCGGGAAGTTCAGGGCGATAACCTGGAAGTGCTCCACGTCGTCGCCGATTTCTTCGGCCTCTTCATCGGCGTCCAGCCACACACCCAGGCCGCCATCGCGGGCCTTGAGCGCATGGGCGTGTTCGCGCCACAAGGCCAACGGTACGATCAGGTCGTCGCAGTTGGAAATACCGTCGAAGCTCGCGTCCTTGGGCAGCAGGTGCCAGGTTTCGTCGAGGACTTCGTTGTTCTTAATGATTCGCTGCATAGACGCGCTCCTTGAACAAGTCGATGCCGATGCGCTGGTAGGTGTCGATGAAACGCTCATCTTCGGTGCGCTGTTCGATGTACACGTCGATCAGCTTGCCGATCACCTCGGGCATGGCTTCCTGGGCGAAGGACGGGCCGAGGATCTTGCCCAGGCTCGCATCGCGGCTGGCGCTGCCACCCAGGGACACTTGGTAGAATTCTTCGCCTTTCTTGTCCACGCCCAGGATGCCGATGTGGCCGACATGGTGGTGACCACAGGCGTTCATGCAACCGGAGATGTTCAGGTCCAGCTCGCCGATGTCGAACAGGTAGTCCAGGTCGTCGAAACGGCGCTGGATCGATTCGGCGATCGGGATCGATTTGGCGTTGGCCAGGGAGCAGAAGTCGCCGCCCGGGCAGCAGATGATGTCGGTCAGCAAGCCGATGTTCGGCGTGGCGAAACCGCCTTCGCGCAGTTCGCCCCACAGCGTGAACAGTTGGCTTTGCTCAACGTCGGCGAGAATGATGTTCTGCTCGTGGGAGGTGCGCAGTTGGCCGAAACTGTAGCGCTCGGCCAGATCGGCGACGGCGTCCAGCTGTTTGTCGGTGATGTCACCTGGCGCAACGCCGGTAGGTTTCAGCGACAGGGTCACCGCTACATAGCCCGGTTTTTTGTGCGCCAGGGTATTGCGGGTACGCCAGCGGGCGAAACCTGGGTGCTGCTGGTCAAGGGCGGCCAGTTCGGCGTCCTGATTGCTCAGGGCCTTGTACTCAGGGTCGACGAAGTGCTTGGCCACACGGTGTACTTCGGCTTCGGTCAGGGTGGTCTGGCCGCCGCGCAGGTGTTCCATCTCAGCGTCGACCTTCTGCGCAAACACCTCAGGGGTCAGCGCTTTGACCAGGATCTTGATCCGGGCCTTGTACTTGTTGTCACGACGGCCGTAGCGGTTGTAGACCCGCAAAATGGCATCGAGGTAGCTCAACAGGTCCTGCCATGGCAGAAACTCATTGATGAACGCACCGACCACCGGTGTACGACCGAGGCCGCCACCGACCAGCACACGGAAACCCAGCTCGCCAGCGGCGTTGTGCACCGGCTCAAGGCCAATGTCATGCACTTCGATGGCGGCGCGGTCCGAGGTCGAGCCATTGATGGCGATCTTGAACTTGCGCGGCAGGTAGGCGAATTCCGGGTGAAAGGTGGTCCACTGACGGACGATTTCACACCAGGGGCGCGGGTCGATCAGCTCGTCGGCGGCTACGCCGGCAAACTGGTCGGTGGTCACGTTGCGCAGGCAGTTACCGCTGGTCTGAATGGCGTGCATCTGCACGGTCGCCAGTTCAGCCAGGATGTCCGGCACGTCCTCCAGCGCCGGCCAGTTGAACTGCACGTTCTGGCGGGTACTGATGTGGGCGTAGCCTTTGTCGAAGTCGCGGGCAATCTTGGCCATCATCCGCGTCTGGCGCGAGGTCAGTTGGCCATAGGGCACGGCCACCCGCAGCATCGGCGCAAAGCGCTGAACATAAAGGCCATTTTGCAGGCGCAGAGGGCGGAACTCTTCTTCGCTCAGTTCACCTGCCAGATAGCGTCGGGTCTGATCACGGAACTGCTTGACGCGGTCCTCGATGATGCGCTGATCGTATTCGTCGTATACGTACATATAGGTCCTGTTCTCGGCAAATCTGCGCGCACGGCCGCGCACTCCCAACGGAGCCGGCGCACGATACCAGTTTGCGTTTATGCGCAAAAGTGATGTTTGAGTATATGTAAATAACCAAATTGACTAATGAGAACGGTTATCGCGATACCCACATTTGTCATGCGGGCAATCATGAACTTTACTGTCGTCGAGTCTTAATGCAATCACCTATAAAACCGACAAGAGGCGATGCGATGAGCAATTCGACTAAAGCCCGTAAACCTGACAGTACCGTTGATGCCTGGGCCATTCTGTTTCTGATCATTCTGGTGGTCGGAACCGCCGTTTTCTGGGTTGGCCACCAGTAAATGAAGCAGGATTGAGCCTCGATTGACTGCCAATTTGCCATTATCATGGCGGTCAACATCCAAGGCTCAAACGACCATGTTGAAGGTTCTGATTGCGTGCGTGTGGTTATTGGGTTCGGCGTACGGGGCGATGGCCCATGCGACGTCAGTGGTGTTTCTTAACCCGGGCACGTCGACCGAAACTTTCTGGGTCACCTACGCGCAATTCATGCAGGCCGCCGCCAAGGACCTCGGCCTGGATTTGCGTGTGCGTTATTCCGAGCGCAACCCGGACACAACCGTCGCCCATGCGCGCGAAGCCCTGCAAGGGGAAAACCGCCCGGACTACCTGGTGTTCGTCAACGAACAATACATTGCTCCGCAGATCTTGCGCATGGCCTTGGGCCGCGGGGTCAAGCTGTTGATCGTGAACAATGCGTTGACGGCCGCTCAACTGCAAATGCTCGACGTGCACAAAGACGCGCAGTGGATCGGCAGCCTGGTGGCCGATGACGAGCAGGCCGGTTACCTGATGCTCACCGACCTGCTGCGCAGCCATGGCCCGGTTGCACCCGGTGAGTCTCTGGACCTGCTGGCGTTTTCTGGGGTTAAAAATACGCCGGCCGCACAGCGACGTGAGCAGGGCTTGCGCCGCGCCCTGGCCGAGCACCCGCAAGTGCGTCTGCGCCAGTTGGTGTATGGCGAATGGAGCCGCCAGCGCGCATTCGAGCAAGCCACGCAATTGTTCAAGCGCTATCCCCAGACGTCGTTGGTATGGTCTGCCAACGATGAGATGGCGCTCGGCGCCATGCAGGCCCTGCAAGACAGCGGGCGCGTGCCGGGCAAGGACGCGCTGTTCAGTGCAGTCAACAGCTCGCCGGGCATCTTGCAGGCACGCCTCGACGGCCGGCTCACAACCCTCGTCGCCGGGCACTTCACGTTGGGTGGCTGGGCCATGGTGTTGATCAATGATGACGCCAAGGGCGTCGATATCGCCGCCTACGGCGGGCGTGACCGCCAGCAAGCGTTGTTCCAGCTGATCGACGCCAGGCAGGCACAACGCTTATTGGGGCCAATGCCGCCAGTGGATTTTCGCGCACTGTCAGCGGTGGGCAAGCCACCGTCCTACCGTTACCCGTTCAGCCTGCAACTGCTGTTGCGTTAAACGCCCGCCAGGTGCAGCACCAGTTTGACAATGCCGAACAAGGTCAGCGCAAACACCGCTGTGAACAGGATGCCCAGGACCACAAAGTGGCTGGGCTTGCCGTGAGTAAAGTCGCGAGCGCGGTTTTTGCCGCTTTGCACACCGAACGCTGCCGCCAACACGCTGTGCAGCATCTGCCAGAAGGTCGGCGGTTTGTTATCGCTTGGGTCTTCCATATATCCCTCTTCGGCCGGACGTTATGCAAAGCATAGACAAGCGAATGGAAACGTCACTCAGGTTTTAACACCTCCAGCCCAAGAAACAGCGTCTGATCCAGTGGTGGCTTGATCTCGGCTTTGTCCAGATTGACCACCGCACGGTTGTTAGCGCGCGATTGTTCGATCAGCTCTCGGCGGGTGAACAGACGCTCAGCCCGGGTTTTCAAATGGCCGAAAGCGGGTTGGGATGCGGGCGCATGCTCAGAGGGATAATGGAAGTGGGCATACCACAAGACAGTCTCGTCAGCCTTTTTGCCGGCTTTGATCAGGCTTTTGTCGCGTATTGCATATTCAGTAAGGTAATCGCCGGCCTTCAATTTGATGCGACTGCGCACCAGATTGATATCAACGAAGCCGTATTTCCATAAATAGGCAATGTTGGCGGCTTTCGGGCGTTGCAGTTTGTAGCCTTCACTGCACACCTCGCGGGCCTTCTGCGTGGCGGATGCGGCTTCTTCAAGGACGTGATTCCTCAAGGCGGTGGCGCTGCTATCAGTGGCGTGGTCGCGGTCTATTTCTGCCGCAAGCGCTTCAAATTTCGCCGCGTGCTGGGTCAGCATCACCTCCCATTCATAAGGGTCGACTGCCTCTATACGGCCGGGCTCTTGAAGTTTTCGCTGTTGAAAACGAATGCTTGCGTCGATACCCGCGCGATCGGCTGTCAGGGTTTGCGCCAGCGTTCTTAGCGTCTTCAGCGGCCGAATGGCCCGTGGGGGCAGTTGTGTGGTGGTGTCTGCGGGTTCAACCACTTTCCACACCCCTTCATCGGGGTGCTCGTGATACGTGGCGAGGAGGGTGCCTGTGAAGGTGTCGTTGATATCGACGAAATTGCCCGATGCATCAGCGCTGCTTGGCCGCAAATCGCCGATCAGGCTGGTCTTGTCGACGGTTTTGATCACTCGGCGAGTGGGTTTTTTGGGGCGTTTGGCCCTGTCGGGCGCGGGGCGCGGGGTAATTTTTTCTTCAACCAGGATTAAGCTCGCCAGTTGTGCTTCAAGGCTTGCGCGGGCTTCGCCCAGCTGCTCCAGGAACGGGCCTCGGTATTCGTCTCGTAACAGGCTCGAATGCATCTCGGAGAGCGAGATGACGGCGTTTTCCAGTTGCTCATAACGCTTGAGGGAATCTTTGAGTACGGCCATTTGTTCGGCGGGTGAGTAACCGGTGGTCGTGCGCATTTCCGTGTGTGCAAATATGCCGACAGTGGCTTGACGGTCGATGAGAATAGCGAGGAAAGGGCTTTCCTCCGGTTTTCTTGGGCCCGGCGTGCGATCCGGTAACAGCTCAAACAGGGCCAGCAGCAGGTGATGTTTGATAATGGCCGAGGAGATGATGCGGTCAGGTGGAAGTTCTGCCAGCAGGTTCGCGCGCAGCGCTGAGGTTGCCTGCTGCAGAGTGGCTTCGATGTTCTCTGTGAGTTCGAGTATCTCTTTGAGCGTTTCCAGTCGTTGCATCGCGCCGCTGATGAACACTTCATAGGCATCTGTGATGTTATCGGGCAGTTCTCTGTCGACGCGTCTTAGCAGTTCAGCCAGGTCTTCGCCGCGTCGGGTTTGCAGCGTGTGTGAGATTTTCTGATGCAGGTTCGCATAGGACACCAGCGAGTGTTGGAACAGGTTGGTTGTGGCGTTATCGCGCGCATCTTTGTATTTCACCTCGGTCCTGTCCAATTCCATCAATTGGCGAGCCGTGGCTTCGCTCTGTTGCAGCACATCGACAAACGTGCGGGTGTTTTCCCGGTAGTTCTCCACCGCGATGTTCCAGTCATGCAGGGCGCGTAACGTCGAGCGTTGCCGTTGCTCATGGCGCTCGACGATTCTGGAGCGCAAGGCGGGCAGCAATTGGGGGTTGTTGAGCCGTTCCCAATCCTCTTTCAGTGCGCGTTGTTGCTCGGTCAGTCGAACCCGGGCGGTGATGACGGCGCTGTTGAATTGCTGGGCCTGGCTTGCCAGTTGCTGCGCTTCCCGAGTGAGGTTTTCCAACGCTGGGTTTAGCGCCTGCAATCGCTGTTTATTACGCTCCGCCAACCCCGCGAGTCTTTCTCTGGGCATGCCGCCCTCCAGCCTGGCTCGTCGGTCCAGCCCCCAGCGCCCCTGTTGGTCACTGGTCAGTTTGAAACCGGGACGTTGCGGATGCTGCGGATGAACCAGGTAAACCTCGTTGAAACCCTGGACCACGTTGACCTGGAACAGCAGCGCGCCGACGCTGGCGTGCCAGGCGCCGTCAATCCGGTACAAGCCTTTGAGAGGGCCGCTTGCCTGCGCCGGCGGCAGGGACGCAGGCCACGGCACATGCAGGTCAAGAAACGCCTGCATCAGCCTTGCACTTGCCCAGGGGCTGGCCAGTGAACGGGTGAAGTCCAATGCGGTGTGGCCGGTCGCCGGAGGTTCGCCTGGCAGCGCCACAGCGCCCTGATGGACCACTGCGGCACTGGGCGCATGGGGCAGGCCCGCAGGGCGGCGCCAGCGAGCAAGGCGCCGTGCCGGGTCTTCTGCGCTGGGCTCCAGCAGCGGCTGGCGAGGCCGGTTGGCCGGTGTGGCAGCGTGCAGCAGCACCATCGCGGTGTTAAGCAATAGGTCAATCAACGCCAGCTCACGGGCAGTCGGGTCGCTGCTGTCCAGCCCGGCCAGGTCCTGCTCCAGGCTGGCGACCAGTACCATGAACCAACCCGCCAACATGGCTGGCCCCTGTACCAGTGGCAACAGTAAGGTATTGAAGAGCAGCCACGCACCTTCCATCACAACGGCCCAGCGGCTTTCGCTGTTGGACACCGACTCGCGATCCGCCAGGTCGACCAGTGCCCGCGCAGTGCTGCCGTATAGATGGTTGAGCAGTTGGCCGTTGACTTGGGATTGCAGCCACTCGCCGGCACCTTCATCGACCGCCAGGGTCGCGGGAGCGGGGTGTTGGGGAGGGCTGAATTCATCCCCCGCCAGGAAGCGGATGATGTGAGGTTCTTTGATGCCGCCATTGGCGTAGATAGGGCGTGCCTGGTCGGTCAGCCAGGTCAGCACCGTGTTTTGCAGTTCGCCGGGTTTGGCCAGTGCGTCGAGCAGTGCCTGGCGTGTCGGGTATTCATGCAGGCAGTCGGCATACAGTGGTTGATACAGCAGGTGTGGGCCGACACGCACATCCCTGGGTTCAATAATGAACGCGTTGCTGACCTCATCGGGCTGGGCGCCGGTTTTGCGGCAGAACGCCAATGGGCGCAGGAGGATCTCCTCGCCGTCGACGTATCGGTCCGAAGGCATCGAGCCCATCAGCGCCTTCACATAGCGATAACCCATGACGGTCAGGCCGTGCTGTTGGCGAATCTTGTATTCCAACGCCTGCATCGGCAGCTTGACCTTGAGTTCGCGGGTAAACAGCTGTTCCCGGCGCCGTGCGTCACGGGTGTCGGATAACAGCACATCCCTGATTCTTTGCGGGTACGTGCTGCCTATGTCGACGCGCTGAATTAAACCGCTGCTGCCCATCAGGTAGTCTTCGTCCAGCCAGCCTGGCAGTGCCAGGCCTCCCTTGGCTGAAAGCGTCAGCCGTCCTGAAGGCTTGCCGGCCAGGTTCTTCACTGCCAGCTCCGTCAATGACAGGCGCACGTGCTCGACGATACCTGCGCCTCCCGGGTAGCCGGCGGCCACGGTAAAGTCCAGCAGGACCTCGTCGGGGTCGTAGTCACCATGATCGGCTCGCATCTGCTTGCGTAATGCCGCGCGGCTGAAGTCATGGATATTCTCAATGCCGTCGTTGAACGATTGACCCTGGTTGCGTCGCAATACTTGCGCCATCTCCTGCTGGTGGCGGTGCAACGCAAAGCGGTCATCGGCGCTGGCTTGCGTGAGCCACTCGGGCAACTGGTCGCGGATCGTCTGCAGGTGCGGTGCGGCAGGCGTCGCAACCTGGGTAAAGAAAACCGCCGGGTCGGTGAGCGTGTCCAGGCGCCGCTGCAGCGTGGTTTCGTCCTGGCCCTCAAAGGTCAACGCCGCGAGGTCTTCCAACGCCTGGTCGAGGAGCAGGCCGGCTTGTTGTTCGAACACGTTGCCGTCGGGTTCGTTACGCCTCCAGGTGAGGCTGTCGAACTCGAACTGGCGCTGCATCCTGGCGCCCCAGGCGTGACTGAAATCATCGATGGAGGTAAACGCCTCAACCCTTCCACCGATGCTGTAAAGCAGCACCTGTTGATCGCGTACCAGCAGCAGGTCCGGGCTCAGCAGGCGTGTTTCTTCTGCGCCTTTAACGAGTGTGCTTTCAATGAAATAGGCATAGGTGGTGGGCGAGGCGTGGGAGAGACGGTCAAGCCGCCCCGGCCATGCGGCGACGGCTGTCAGCATGGCCCGTTGGTTGTCGGTCAGGCTTGACTGACCTGCCGCTGCGGCCGTCATCTGGCCATTGAGAAACTCACTCAGCCATTGCCAGCGACTGCGGCCGTGGCTATCGCTTGCGCTCCAGTAGTCCGCCAGTTCCTGCTGGAAATGCAGCGGTAGCGACACGCGCAATTGGTCGATGATGTGCGCGATCACCTGCATATCGATCAGCGCAGGCGGTGTGGGTTTCAACACCGTAGGGATTTGTTGCGTGAGGTAATACGGCAGCTCGCGGCGTGTGTGCAGGTCCAGCAACTGCGGGTCGAGTACGTGCGCCAGAGCGACCTCCATCAGCGACCGGTAGATGTAGTGACCTTCTGGCTGCGGGATGGCGAGCTTGAGCGTCGGCAGATCCAGGGGCAGCGATGGGTAACACGCCAGTATCCGACTGCGCAGTGCATTGAATACCACCGAATACAACGCCGGGCGTGTCGAGAAACGTTGATGCACCGCCGATGCTGGCAGTTGGCTCAGGGGGGCAGGGGAGTGCGGGGTGGGCATGATGAAATCCTTTGCGGTGTGATCCAATGATCGGTACGCACAGGAAATCGATTTTGCTCATGTCAGGTGAGGTATCCGGATACCGCTTTCAACACCGAGCTTGCACGCGTCAAGGCCCGGTACCCGCCTGCTTCGAACGCCTGCAGCGGTCGATGCTGCAAGCGGTCCGGGCAGGTGAATACCGCGCTTCTTAGTTGTCGTAACCCAGGTTGGGAGCCAGCCAGCGTTCGGTGACGCTCAAGTCCTGGTGCTTACGCGCGGTGTAGCTGTGCACTTGGTCCTTGTCGACTTTGCCCACGGCAAAGTACTGCGCCTGCGGGTGGGCGAAGTACCAGCCGCTGACTGCCGCTGCCGGGAACATCGCGTAGTGTTCGGTGAGGAACACACCGCTGCGGCCGGCGTGCATTTCGTGGGCCTCGGGGTCCAGCAGTTGGAACAGCTGAGCTTTCTCGGTGTGGTCCGGGCACGCCGGGTAGCCCGGGGCAGGGCGGATGCCGCTGTATTGCTCTTTGATCAACGCCTCGTTATCCAGCTGTTCGTCCTTGGCATAACCCCAGTGTTCTTTACGCACCTGCTGGTGCAGCCACTCGGCGCAGGCCTCGGCCAGACGGTCGGCCAGGGCCTTGACCATGATCGAGTTGTAGTCGTCGCCCGCGTCCTGATAGGCCTTGGCCACTTCTTCGGCGCCGATACCGGCGGTGGTGATGAAGCCACCGATGTAGTCGGTCACGCCGCTGTCTTTGGGCGCAACGAAGTCGGCCAGGGAGAAGTTCGGCTTGCCGTCGGTCTTGATGATCTGTTGGCGCAGGTGATGCAGTTTGGCAATCGGCTGGCCGTCGTCACCGTAGACTTCCAGGTCATCGTCCTGCACCTGGTTGGTCGGCCAGAAACCGAACACTGCGCGGGCGCTGATGAGTTTTTCGTCGATCAGCTTGTTCAGCATTTCCTGGGCATCGGCGTAGAGCGCGGTCGCCGCTTCACCCACCACTTCGTCTTCGAGGATGCGCGGGAACTTGCCGGCCAGGTCCCAGGAGATAAAGAACGGCGTCCAGTCGATGTACGCGGCCAGGACCTTGAGGTCGATGTTGTCCAGCACCCTGGCACCGGTAAAGCTCGGTTTCACCGGGGTATAGGTGCTCCAGTCGAACTGTGGCTTCTTGGCGATCGCCGCCGGGTAACTCAGGCGCTCGGTACGTGCGCTGCGGTTCGAGGTGCGTTCACGCACGTCGATGTATTCCAGGCGGGTTTTCTCGACAAAGGCCGGTTTCAATTCCTTGGACAGCAACTGCGTGGCCACGCCCACCGCACGGGAGGCGTCGGTCACATAGATCACCGCATCATTGCTGTACTTGGGCTCGATCTTCACCGCCGTGTGCGCCTTGGAGGTGGTGGCGCCACCGATCATCAGCGGCAGATGGAAGTCTTGGCGTTGCATCTCGCGGGCCACGTGCACCATCTCGTCCAGGGACGGCGTGATCAAGCCGGACAGGCCAATAATGTCGCACTTCTGTTCCTTGGCCACTTGCAGGATCTTCTCGGCCGGGACCATCACGCCCAGGTCGACAATGTCGTAGCCGTTGCAACCCAGTACCACGCCGACAATGTTCTTGCCGATGTCATGCACGTCACCTTTTACGGTGGCCATGAGGATCTTGCCCTTGGCTTCCGGCTTGTCGCCTTTTTCCAGCTCGATGAACGGGATCAAGTGGGCCACGGCCTGCTTCATTACCCGGGCGGATTTAACCACCTGGGGCAGGAACATTTTGCCGGCGCCAAACAGGTCGCCGACGATGTTCATGCCGGACATCAGCGGGCCTTCAATCACTTCGATCGGGCGCGCAAACGACTGCCGGGATTCCTCGGTGTCTTCGACGATGTGGGTGGTGATACCCTTGACCAGCGCGTGTTCCAGGCGCTTGTTCACCGGCCAGCCACGCCATTCCTCGGTCTCGGCTTCCTTGACGCTGCCGTCGCCCTTGTACTTGTCGGCGATGGCGAGGAGGGCGTCGGTGCCTTCCGGGGTGCGGTTGAGCACTACATCTTCCACGGCATCGCGCAGCTCGGCCGGGATCTGGTCGTAGATCTCCAGTTGGCCGGCGTTGACGATACCCATGCTCAGGCCGTTGCGGATCGCATACAGCAGGAACACCGAGTGGATCGCCTCACGCACCGGGTTGTTGCCGCGGAACGAGAACGACACGTTGGAGACGCCGCCCGAGGTCAGCGCGTACGGCAGCTCGTCACGGATATAGGCGCAGGCGTTGATAAAGTCGACGGCGTAGTTGTTGTGCTCTTCGATACCGGTGGCGACCGCGAAGATGTTCGGGTCAAAGATGATGTCTTCCGGCGGGAAGCCGACTTCATTGACCAGGATGTCGTAGGAGCGTTTGCAGATTTCTTTCTTGCGCGCTTCGGTGTCGGCCTGGCCGGCTTCATCGAAGGCCATCACCACCACGGCGGCGCCGTAGCGCTTGCACAGCTTGGCGTGGTGAATGAACTGCTCGACGCCTTCCTTCATGCTGATGGAGTTGACGATGCCCTTGCCCTGGATGCACTTGAGGCCGGCTTCGATCACTTCCCACTTGGAGGAGTCGATCATGATCGGCACGCGGGAGATGTCCGGCTCGCCGGCAATCAGATTGAGGAAGGTGACCATGGCCTTCTTCGAATCGAGCATCCCTTCGTCCATGTTGATGTCGATCACCTGGGCGCCGGCTTCCACCTGCTGCAGGGCGACTTCCAGGGCTTCGGTGTAGTTGTCTTCACGGATCAAACGGGCAAAGCGTGCGGAACCGGTAATGTTGGTGCGCTCGCCGACGTTGACGAACAACGAGCTGCGGTCAATGGTGAACGGCTCCAGGCCCGACAGTCGGCAAGCCTTGGGAATATCCGGAATCGCGCGTGGCGCATAGCCGGCCACGGCCTTGGCGATGGCTTCGATGTGGCCGGGCGTGGTGCCGCAGCAGCCGCCGACGATGTTGAGGAAGCCGCTCTGGGCGAATTCTTCGATGACCTTGGCGGTTTGCGACGGCAGTTCATCGTATTCGCCGAATTCGTTGGGCAGGCCGGCGTTCGGGTGCGCCGACACATGGGTGTTGGCCTTGTTCGACAGCTCTTCCAGGTACGGGCGCAGTTCACTTGCCCCAAGGGCGCAGTTCAGGCCTACGGAAATCGGCTTGGCGTGGCTGACGGAGTTCCAGAACGCTTCGGTGGTCTGGCCCGACAGGGTACGGCCGGACGCGTCGGTGATGGTGCCGGAAATCATGATCGGCAACTCGATGCCCAGCGCTTCGAACACCCCTTGCACAGCGAAGATTGCCGCTTTGGCGTTGAGTGTGTCGAAAATGGTTTCGATCAGGATCAGATCGGCGCCGCCCTCAATCAGACCTTTGGTCGCCTCGGTGTAGTTTTCCACCAGCTCATCAAAGGTCACGTTGCGGTAGCCGGGGTTGTTCACGTCAGGCGACAGCGAGCAGGTACGGCTGGTAGGGCCGAGCACGCCCGCGACGAAACGCGGCTTGGCCGGGTTCTCCAGGGTCTTGGCGTCGGCGATCTTGCGTGCCAGGCGCGCGCCCTCTACGTTTAATTCGTAGGCCAGGGCTTCCATGCCGTAATCGGCCATGGAAATGCGCGTGGCGTTGAAGGTGTTGGTTTCCAGGATGTCGGCGCCGGCATCCAGGTAGGCTTTTTCGATGCCGCCGATCACGTCCGGACGGGTGATGACCAGCAGGTCGTTGTTGCCCTTGACGTCGCTCGGCCAGTCGGCGAAGCGCTTGCCACGATAATCCTGCTCCTCAAGCTTGTAGCTCTGGATCATCGTGCCCATACCGCCATCGAGGATCAGGATACGTTCCTTGAGGGCTTGATGAAGGGCGTGCAGACGAGCGCTACGATCGGACATGGGACTACTCTGGTCAGGCATTTCGGAGGGGGCGAATCATAGCAAACCTGTGCCTATTTGGAGCATGCCAAGGTTTTGCATGAATATCGTTCATGTTGCTGTGGGTTCCAGGCCGGTAGAATTCGCGGGTTTTTTATTTTGGCTTCATTTTGGGACCAGGCTCATGCCGTATCGCATCATTATCAGCCTTGCACTTTTGCTGATTGGCACTACCACACAGGCCCAAGATCCCGCCCCGGCGATTTCCTATACCCGTGACATTCAACCGATTTTTACTGAGAAGTGCGTGGCCTGCCATGCCTGCTATGACTCGGCCTGCCAGTTGAACCTGGGCAGCGGCGAAGGCGCGGCACGCGGCGCGACCAAAGTGCCGGTCTATGACGGTGAGCGCAGCCAGGCCACCAAGCCGACCCGGCTGTTTTATGACGCGTTCGGTAAAGCCGCCTGGCAGCGCGAAGGCTTCAGCTCGGTACTTGATGCCCAGGGCAGCCAGGCCGCGCTGATGGCGCGCATGTTGGAGCTGGGCCACCGCCGTGCGCCCTTGCAGCCCAACGGCAAACTGCCCGATGACATCGTGCTGGGCCTGAACCGCGAAAACGTGTGCCCGTCGCCAGGCGAATTCGACGCCTACGCCGGCGCGCACCCCAATGAAGGCATGCCGTTGGCCGTCACCGGCTTGAGCGACCAGCAATACCAGACCCTGCAACGCTGGCTGGCCTCCGGTGCGCCGATTGATCAACAAGGCGTGGCGCCGAGTGCCCAGGAAGCGGCCCAGGTGCTGCAATGGGAAAACCTGCTCAACGCCCCCGGCGCCCGGCAAAGCCTGGTGGCGCGCTGGCTGTTTGAGCACCTGTTTATTGCGCATCTGTATTTTGAAGGCGGCGAACCCGGGCATTTCTTCCAGTGGGTACGCTCACGCACCCCCAGCGGGCAGCCGATTGACCTGATCAACACCCGTCGCCCGAATGACGACCCCGGCACTCGGGTGTATTACCGCCTGTGGCCGGTACAAGGGGTGATTGTGCATAAAACCCACATCACTTATCCGCTCAGTGCGCAGAAATTGGCACGGGTCAAATCCTTGTTCTACAGCGGCGACTGGCAGGTGACCGCGTCGCCGGGCTACGGCCCCGGGCGGCGTGCCAACCCGTTCGAGACCTTCGAAGCGATCCCGGCGCAGGCGCGTTACCAGTTCATGCTGGACAACGCCGAGTACTTTGTACGCACGTTTATCCGTGGCCCGGTGTGCCGCGGGCAGATTGCCACGGACGTGATCCGCGACAACTTCTGGGCGCTGTTCCAGGCACCCGATCACGACCTGTACATCACCGATGCCCGCTACCGTGGCCAGGCCACGCCGTTGCTGGCGATGCCCGGCCAGAACGATGACGTGGGCAGCGTGCTCAGCCTGTGGCTCAAGTACCGCGACAAGCGCAACCAGTACGAAGCCCTGCGCCGGGACAGTTACGCCGACCTGCCGGCGCCAAGCTGGTCAACCCTGTGGGCCGGCAATGACAATGCGCTGTTGAGCATCTTCCGCCACTTTGACAGTGCCTCGGTCAATAAAGGCCTGATCGGTGAAGTCCCGCAGACGATGTGGTTGTTCGATTACCCGTTGCTGGAGCGCACCTACTACCAACTGGTGGTCAACTTTGACGTGTTCGGTAATGTCTCGCACCAGGCCCAGACCCGGCTGTACTTCGACCTGATCCGCAATGGCGCCGAGCAGAACTTCCTGCGCCTGATGCCGGCCGATAGCCGCGACGACTTTATGGACGATTGGTACCAGAACAGCGGCAAACTCAAGCTCTGGCTGGACTACGAGGCGATTGATGATGACACGCCGAGTGGGCTGCATCTGGATGAGAAGGACCCGAAGCGCGACTTTGCCCATCAGTTGCTGACTCGCTACGGTGACCTGAATGCCAGTCCGGACCCGATCAACCGGTGTACCGGTGCCTATTGCTCGCGTGATGGGATTGATCCGGCGTTGCAGGATGCGGAGCAGGCGCTCAGTCGCCTCACGTCGAGGCCGGCGGCGGGGCTCAAGGTGATTGAGCAATTGCCTGAGGCCACGATGCTGCGGGTCGAAACCACCAGCGGCAAGCGGGTGGTTTACAGCATGTTGCGTAATCGTGCGCACAGTAATGTGGCGTTTTTGCTGGGTGAGGCTTATCGCTATCAGCCGGGGCTGGATACGGTGACCATCTATCCGGGGGTGCTGAGCAGTTATCCGAACTTTATGTTCAACATTCCGGCGGGGGAGGTGCCGGAGTTTGTTTCGGCGATGGAGGATGCCAAGGATGCCCAGCGGTTTGAGAGGATTGTTGATCGGTGGGGGGTGAGGCGTAGTCATCCGTTGTTTTGGCAGTATTTTCATGATTTGTCGCGGTATGTTTTTGAGACTACGCCGGTTGAGGATGGGGTGTTGGATATGAATCGGTATGAGAATTTTTGATTTTTGATTTTTGATTTTTGATTTTTGATTTTTGATTTGTGATTTGGGTGGGGTACATATCCGTTGGTGCGGTAACGGCGGCTAT
>NZ_LXJP01000056.1:0-43808 GCF_001728855.1 Pseudomonas sp. AP19
TCGGAGCCGTAGGTGAAACCGCCGTTGGTAAAGTCGCGGGCTTGTGGTGTTTTGCTGACCAGGTTGATGCTGCCGCCGGCCGAGCCGCGCCCGCCGAACGAGGAGTTCGGGCCCTTGCTGACTTCGATCGACTCGATGTCGAAGATCTCGCGGCTCTGGCCGCCGGTGTCGCGCACGCCATCAAGGTAGGTGTCGCCCTGGGCGTCAAACCCCCGAATGAACGGGCGATCGCCCTGAGGGTTGCCGCCTTCACCGGCGCCGAAGGTAATTCCCGGTACGGTGCGCAAGGCATCCTGCAACGAGGTCGCGGCGGTGTCCTTGAGGACTTGTTGCGGCACGACGGTGACCGAGCGCGGTGTGTCGACCAGTGGTGCGGTGTACTTCTGCGAAGACGCTTTTTCTACCTGGTAGGACGTGTTGTCCTGTTCCTGGCCGGTAATGCTGGTGGCACCCAGGGAGATGCTGTTGCGCTGGCCTTTTTGTTCAGTGCTTTCGGCCGCTTGCGCCATGTGGGCAGCAGAGCTGGCGCTGAGTGCAACGCCGATGGCCGAAGCCAGTACGCGTGGTGAACCGGCAGATATTTTTAGCGTAGTGCGCGACATGAGTTGTCCTTCCCCAAGGAGTTGAGGCCGCGGAATATAGGGTCAACAAGACTTGATATCAATTGCGATACATTGCTATTCGCACTGAATTTACATTCTTTACACTTTCCGCTTACGGTTTTTACCCGCTCGTTCGTCCCTGGGTTTTACAGGGAGGATAAGAATCAATACCATTGGCGCCTCTCTGATTTCAGGTATCGCCCCATGCTGCTGCACATTCCCGGCCTGTTCTCTCGCGAGGAGGTGCTGCGCATTCGCCAAGCCCTGGAAAACACCGAGTGGGCCGACGGTAAAATCACCGCCGGGCACCAATCCGCCAAAGCCAAACACAACCTGCAATTGCCCGAAGGCCACCCGTTGGCCAAGGAAATCGGCGCGGCAATGCTTGAGCGCCTATGGAAAAACCCGCTGTTTATGTCGGCGGCGTTACCGCACAAAGTCTTCCCGCCGCTGCTCAATTGCTACACGGCGGGTGGCAGTTTCGACTTTCATATCGACAACGCCGTGCGTCAGCCCAGGGGCAGCCATGAGCGGGTACGTACCGACCTGTCGTCCACGCTGTTTTTCAGCGACCCGGATGAATACGACGGCGGTGAGTTGGAGATCCAGGACACCTTCGGCCTGCAGCGGGTAAAACTGCCGGCCGGCGATATGGTGCTTTACCCAGGCTCGAGTCTGCACAAAGTCAACGCGGTGACGCGCGGCACGCGGTATGCCGCGTTTTTCTGGACCCAAAGCCTGGTGCGCGAAGACAGCCAGCGCACCTTGCTGTTCGAGATGGACGGCGCGATCCAGCAACTGACCCGCGATGTTCCCGACCACCCGGCGCTGATCCAGCTGACCGGCACTTACCACAACCTGTTGCGCCGCTGGGTTGAGGTCTGACATGGGGTTTTTATTGCGCCGTGAAGAAGTCCTCACCGTCGAGCAATTGCAACGCATGCTCGATGACTCTCCGGTGCGTGCCGCCCAGGCCATCTTGATGGCGGCGAAGGAGGGCGTGGTCGACGCCCAGGCCCTGCTTGGGCAAATCCTGCTGGAAGGGCGCGGCATTGCACGTGATCAAGCGCTGGCGTTGCGCTGGTTCCAGATTGCGGCGCAGGGCGGGCATTTGATGGCCCGCAATATGGTCGGGCGTTGCCGGGAACATGGCTGGGGTTGCGCCGTCGACGAAGTCGCGGCCGCCAGCGAATATCGCCTGGCGGCAACGGCCGGGCTGGATTGGGGCCAGTACAACTACGGCAACCTGCTGGCCACCGGTCGCGGCGTGGCTGTAGATCAAGCGCAAGCGCTGGGGTTCTATCGCCAGGCGGCCGAGCAGGGCCATGCCAAGTCGATGAACCTTTTGGGGCGTTATCTGGAAGAGGGCCGGTGTTGCCCACAGGACCTGGAGTCGGCCGTGGCCTGGTATCGACGCTCAGCCGAAGGCGGGGATTTTCGCGGGCAGTTCAGTTATGCGGCGGTGTTGGCCGACAGCGGTCAGGTCGACACTGCGTTGGCGTGGTTACGCCAGGCACTGGCCGGCGGAAATCTCAAATTCCTGCGCACAGCCAGCAAGGCGTTGGCGGCGGCCGCCAATCCGCAGGTTCGGGCAATGGCCGAGGCCTACGAACAGCGCGCAACGACCCTGTCCTGACCCATAAAAAAACCCATGACATGTCATGGGTTTTTTGTGTGCGGCGTGCTTACACGTAGTACGACTTCAGCGGCGGGAAGCCATTGAATTCAACCGCGCTGTAGCTGGTGGTGTAGGCACCGGTCGACAACCAGTACAAACGATCACCAATCGCCAGGTTCAGTGGCAGGCCGTACTTGTAGTTTTCGTACATGATGTCGGCGCTGTCGCAGGTAGGACCGGCGATGACCACTTCTTCCATCTCGCCTTTCTTCTCGGTCCAGATCGGGAACTTGATGGCTTCGTCCATGGTTTCGATCAGGCCGGAGAACTTGCCCACATCCGTGTACACCCAGCGCTCGACGGCGGTACGCGATTTACGCGCCACCAGCACCACTTCGCTGACCAGGATACCGGCGTTGGCGATCAACGAACGGCCGGGTTCGAGGATGATTTCCGGCAGGTCGTCGCCGAAATCTTCCTTGAGGAAGCGGATGATTTCTTCAGCGTAGGTTTCCAGGCTGTTGGTGCGGGTGATGTAGTTGGCCGGGAAGCCGCCGCCCATGTTGATCAGTTTGAGGTGGATACCGTCCTCTTCCTTCAGGCGCTCGAAGATCACTTTGACCTTGGCGATCGCTGCGTCCCACACGCTGATGTCGCGCTGTTGCGAGCCGACGTGGAAGGAGATGCCGTAAGGCACCAGGCCCAGGTCGCGGGCGAGGATCAGCAGGTCCATGGCCATGTCGGTCTGGCAGCCGAATTTGCGCGACAGAGGCCAGTCAGCCGTGGTCGAGCCTTCGGTGAGGATACGCACATACACTTTCGAGCCCGGCGCGGCCTTGGCGATATTGCGCAGGTCGGCTTCGGAGTCGGTGGAGAACAGGCGCACGCCTTTCTCGTAGAAGTAGCGGATGTCCTTGGATTTCTTGATGGTGTTGCCGTAGCTGATACGGTCGGGGCTGACGCCACGGTCCATCACTTTATCCAGTTCGTAGATCGACGCGATGTCGAAGCTCGAGCCTTTGTCTTTCAACAGGTCGATGATCTCGACAGCCGGGTTGGCCTTGACCGCGTAATAGACTTTGGCGAATTCGAAACCGGCGCGCAGGTCATCGTAGGCCTGGCTGATCATCGCGGTGTCGATCACCACGAACGGGGTTTCTTGCTTGTCCGCGAACGCCTTCATTTTGTCAAAAGTGGCGCGCGCGAAATAATCTTCGACGTTGATCGACATGCTGGGAACTCCTAAGGGCAAACTGTTTTGATCAATGGGTGCAACTGAACGTCCTCCGTATCCCCACTTTGGTTCGCCTACTTCCCAAGGCATGTCGCCGAAAGCAAAAAGGCCATGGGATAACCGCGTCCCTTGGCCTTGCTGTCTCGTCGTCAGTACTTGAGCCGGATGGATCGTTTCCAGCATGGACGTTCGGCGCGAACTTTAGGACGTGAGGGGCCATAGATCAACTAAAAATGTCGCGTTTTTGCACGCGTTCGTCGCGGGACCCGGTGCAGCTACTTATGTAACCGACAGGTGTGACGGATTGATGTTCCCCGTCGAGTGGTAATCGAGGCGATTTCCCTGACTCACCGAAGGGGAAATGCGGGAGGGGGCTTGCTCCCGATGGCGGTGGATCAGTGACAGATGAAGTAACTGACACACCGCCATCGGGAGCAAGCCCCCTCGCACATTTTTTACCACGTTGTGTCAGGCCAGGGCGGTCTCGGCAGGCGACACAATACTGGTCTTGCCGCCACGCGACTTACCGGAACTCAGGTACTCGGCAATCGACTCCTGAGTCACCTCACCGAGGAACACCCGCTCGGCATCCATCACCGGCAACCACGAACGGTTGAACTCATACATACGCGACAACAGGATGCGCAAATGCTCGTCGTACGCCGCCGTGGCGTTGAACTCGCGCAGGTACTGCCCGCAGGTACCGGTCTGACGGTGCAGGTCGCGACGTCGTACATAACCCAGCGCTTTGTTCTCGGCGCAGGTGACCACCACATAACGGCGGTCAGTTTCATCCATCAGCTCCAGCGCATCCGCCACCGGAGTTTCCGGGCTCACCGACGGGGCGTTGTCGGCTGCATCTTCGGCTTTGACCAGCAGCAGGCGCTTGAGGGTGCTGTCCTGGCCGACGAAGTTGCTGACGAACTCGTCAGCCGGATGCGCCAGCAAGGTGTCCGGATGGTCGATCTGCAGCAGCTTGCCGGCGCGGAAGATCGCAATCTTGTCGCCCAGTTTGATGGCCTCGTCGATGTCGTGGCTGACCATGATCACGGTCTTGTTCAGCGCGCGTTGCATCTCGAAGAATTCGTTCTGGATCATCTCGCGGTTGATCGGGTCGACCGCACCGAACGGTTCGTCCATCAGCAGCAACGGTGCATCGGCCGCCAACGCGCGGATCACACCGATCCGCTGTTGCTGGCCACCCGACAGTTCACGCGGGTAACGGTGCAGGTACTGCTTGGGTTCCAGCTTGATCATGCTCATCAATTCGCGGGCGCGGTCGTGGCATTTCTGCTTGTCCCAGCCGAGCAGCTTGGGCACCACCACGATGTTTTCCTCGATGGTCATGTTCGGGAACAGGCCGATCTGCTGGATCACATAGCCGATGTTACGACGCAGGGTCACTTCGTCGAGGTCGGTGGTGTCTTCGCCATTGATCAGGATCTTGCCCGAGGTGGGCTTGATCAGGCGGTTGATCATTTTCAGCGTGGTGCTCTTGCCGCAGCCCGACGGGCCGAGGAATACGCAAATCTCGCCTTCGTTGACGGTCAGGCTAACGTCGTTCACGGCGGACACGGTTTTGCCGTTGCTTTGAAAAGTCTTGGTCAGGTTTTGAAGTTCGATCATTTGAGCAGTCCTTTTGGAGTCAGCGAGCGTTGCAGCCATTGCAGAAGCAGGTCGGCGAAGATGGCCAGGAGACTGACCAGCACGGCGCCAACGATCAGCATCGACATGTCGCTGCGGCTGATGGAAGCCAGAATAAGTACACCCAGGCCACCGGCGCCGATGGTGGCGGCAATGGTCATCACACCGATGTTCATCACCACGGCGGTGCGCACACCGGCGAGGATCACCGGCACGGCGATGGGCAGCTCGACCATGCGCAGGCGCTGGCCGAAGGTCATGCCGATGCCTTTGGCGGCTTCGCGAATGCCAGGCTCCACGCCCGTGAGGGCGAGGTAGGTGTTACGCATGATTGGCAGCAGGGAGTAGAGGAACACGGCGGTAATCGCCGGCATCGGCCCCAGGCCCTGGCCGAACTTGGAGTAGAACGGCAACAGCAGGCCAAACAAGGCGATGGACGGCACGGTCAACAGCACCGTGGCGCTGGCTTGCAGCGGACCGGCCAGGGTCGGGAAGCGGGTCATCAGCACGCCGAGGGGCACGCCGACGACAATCGCCAGGATTACCGCAATGCCGACCAGGGTGATGTGCTGCCAGGTCAGGTGCAGGACTTGGGCCCAATCAAGATGGGAAAAGGCGTTCAGGAATTCCATGTCTTCTCCTCTTATGGGTTGATCGGATGTTGGCGCAGGAAATCTGCAGCCACGGCGGACGGGCTTTCATGGTCGACGTCGACCCGCGCATTCAGTTGGCGCATGGTTGCATCGTCGAACAGCGCGGCCAGCGGCTTGAGGTCTGCGGCCAATTCAGGGTGGGCGTCCAGATAAACCTGACGCACCACAGGCGCTGCGGTGTAGTCCGGGAAGTAATGCTTGTCGTCTTCCAGCAGCTTCAATTTGAAGGCGTTCAGGCGACCGTCGGTGGTGTAGACCAACCCGGCAAACACCTGGCCATTACGCAGCGCGGTGTAGACCAGGCCAGCGTCCATCTGCCGGGTGTTTTTGCGGGTCAGGTTCATGTCATACAGCTTGACCATGCCGGCCATGCCGTCGGAACGGTTGGCGAACTCGGTATCCAGGGCCACCAGGCGCGTGCCTTTGGTTTTCTCTGCGAGTGCTTGGGTCAGGTCGCTGATGGTGTTGATCTGCGGGAATTCCTGGGCGACGTTTTCCGGCAGTGCCAGCGCGTAGGTGTTGCTGAATTTCGACGGCGAGAGCCAGACCAGGCCTTTTTTCGCATCGAGTTCTTTCACTCGGGCGTAGGACTGTTCGCTGTCGAGCTTTTCGTCCACGTGGTTGTAGGCCACCAGCGACACGCCGGTGTATTCCCAGATCAGGTCCAGTTGCCCGCTTTCCTGGGCACTGCGTGCCAGGTTACTGCCCAGGCCGCCGGTCACGCGGGTGTCGTAGCCCTTGGTGCGCAGGTATTGGGAGGTGATCTCGGCGAGCAGGGTCTGTTCGGTGAACACCCGGGCGCCGATACGGATCACTGGTTTTTCGGCGGCTTGCGCAAAACCTGCCAGCAGCAGGACGCAGCTCAGTATCAATGTCAGTTTTTTCATGTGAATTCCTTTGCCAAGCCTTAAGACGGACGCAACCCGCGTTCCAGCCAGAGGCGGCTGGCCATGGTCACCAGACCGTCGAGCAGCAATGCCAGCAGCGCGGTGCACGCGGCGCCGAGCAGCAATTGCGGCTGATTGTTCAGGGCGATGCCGGGGAAAATCAGGCTGCCCAGGCTGTTGGCGCCAATCAGGAAGGCCAGCGGTGCGGTACCGACGTTGATCGCCAGGGCCACACGCACGCCGCCGATGATGATCGGCACGGCGTTAGGCAGTTCCACGCGAAACAGCACCTGGCGCGGCGTCATGCCGATGCCGGTGGCGGCTTCTTTGAGTGAGCCTTGAACGTTTTTAAGGCCTTCGTAGGTGTTGCGCACGATGGGCAACAGAGAGGCGAGGAACAGCGCGAAGATGGCCGGGCCACTGCCGATGCCAAGGACGCCGAGGGCGATGGCCAGTACGGCCAGGGGAGGGACGGTGTTGCCGATGTTGAAGATCTGCATGAAGCGTTCTGCGCGCCCGACCATGTTCGGTCGGCTGAGCAGGATGCCGGCGGGGATGCCCACAACGAGGGCGGCCAGCATGGAGACTAGAACGAGGATCAGGTGTGCTTGCAGGTAAAACAACAAATCGTCGCGGTACAGTTCGATCGTGTTGATGCCGATCCAGTGGACCAGCAGGGCCAGGAGTGCGACGACAACCACACCTCCTATCAGCCCTTTGCCATAGCGAATAGCCACAGGCGGACTCCTTTTTTTCTTTTGTCGGCGAACACATTCTCCGGCGGCAATGCCATTCCTGGCTGCCTTCGAATGTGTTCGCGAAAAGCAGCTCGCCGATACCGGCAACGCGGTATGCGATCGAGCCATGAGCGCAGCCTCGTCAGGCTAACTTGCTGATTTTTCAGCCCCTGTTACGAGTGCGGTAGCAGGGGAGTGGACGTCTCTACCTTTTAAAAGGTTCCACACTTGGCAGCATTTAGCCACCCCCAATGGGCTGAACGGTGGTCCGGCGCCTGGGGTTTGCGCTATACTCGCCGCCCTTTTTTGACTCACCTGCCAGGCGATTTCCCATGACCCACCAGGCCGCCGAAGTCGCGAAACGCCGCACTTTCGCCATTATTTCCCACCCCGATGCCGGTAAAACCACCATCACCGAGAAGCTGTTGCTGATGGGCAAGGCAATCGCTGTGGCCGGCACGGTGAAATCCCGCAAATCCGACCGCCATGCGACATCCGACTGGATGGAGATGGAAAAGCAACGGGGTATTTCCATTACCACGTCGGTCATGCAGTTCCCGTATCGCGACCACATGGTCAACCTGCTCGACACCCCGGGCCACGAAGACTTCTCCGAAGACACCTACCGCACCCTGACCGCGGTGGACTCGGCCTTGATGGTCCTCGATGGCGGTAAGGGCGTTGAGCCACGGACCATCGCGCTGATGGACGTCTGCCGTCTGCGTGACACGCCAATTGTCAGCTTCATCAACAAACTCGACCGCGATATCCGCGACCCGATCGAGTTGCTGGATGAAATCGAAGCCGTCCTGAAAATCAAGGCCGCGCCGATCACCTGGCCGATTGGTTGCTACCGCGACTTCAAGGGCGTTTATCACCTGGCCGACGATTACATCATTGTCTACACCGCCGGCCACGGTCACGAACGCACCGAAACCAAGATCATCGAGAAACTCGACTCGGACGAAGCCCGCGCCCACCTGGGTGACGAGTACGATCGTTTTGTCGACCAGCTGGAACTGGTACAGGGCGCCTGCCACGAGTTCAATCAGCAGGAATTCCTCGACGGCCAGCTGACGCCGGTGTTCTTCGGTACGGCTCTGGGCAACTTCGGTGTCGATCACGTGCTTGATGCCGTGGTGGACTGGGCACCGAAACCCCTGGCCCGCGTTGCCAACGAGCGCACCGTGGAACCGGTCGAAGAGAAATTCACCGGCTTCGTGTTCAAGATCCAGGCGAACATGGACCCCAAACACCGCGACCGTATCGCCTTCATGCGCATCTGCTCCGGCAAATACGAAAAAGGCATGAAGATGCGCCACGTGCGCACCGGCAAGGACGTGCGCATCGGCGACGCCCTGACGTTCTTCTCCTCCGAGCGTGAGCAGCTGGAAGAGGCGTTTGCCGGCGACATCATCGGTTTGCACAACCACGGCACCATCCAGATCGGCGACACCTTCACCGAAGGCGAAGCCCTGGGCTTCACCGGCATCCCGCACTTCGCCCCGGAACTGTTCCGCCGCGTACGCCTGCGTGACCCGCTCAAGTCCAAGCAACTGCGCCAAGGCTTGCAGCAATTGGCCGAAGAGGGCGCCACCCAGGTGTTCTTCCCCGAGCGCAGCAACGACATCATCCTCGGCGCCGTCGGTGTGCTGCAGTTCGATGTGGTCGCCAGCCGTTTGAAAGAGGAATACAAGGTTGAATGCTCCTACGAGCCAATCACCGTGTACTCCGCGCGCTGGATCGATTGCAGCGATAAGAAGAAGCTGGAAGAGTTCTCCAACAAGGCCGTAGAAAACCTGGCGATCGACGGCGGTGGTCACCTGACCTACCTGGCACCGACGCGGGTCAACCTGGCGCTGATGGAAGAGCGCTGGCCGGATGTGAAATTCCGGGCGACCCGCGAGCACCACTAAGGTCTGCGCGGTACACCAAAGGGCGAAGCTGTCATGGCTTCGCCCTTTTTTGTGGGCGCGACGCTGCTCCCACAGTTGGTCTTCATCTGTCTGTGGCATTGGCGAGAAGCCCGCATCCGGTCTAGCGTATTCAAATACTTCACGCACTCACCGACGGATCAGGAGACGACCTTGCGTATAACTCAATGTGCCGTCCAGCTGATGTTGCTGGCGGCTTTGGGGCTGGCAGGCACCTCGGCGCTGGCGGAGACCGGCACGCCACAGTGGAAAGACACCGGCCCGGTTACCAAGAAAAAGCAGAAGGAGGTCAATTCCGGCAGTTGGCAGCCCCGGGCTCAACCCGCGCCCAAGGAAGACCAAGAGAACCCCTACAACGAAGGCGAGGACAGCGAAACCTACGATGACGGCGATACCTGAAGCCTGATTGGCGTAAAACCGAGAACGAAACTAGCTTAAATCCCAGTGCCGGCCGCATGCTGGTGCACGTGATTCACTGACTGGACGGAAATCGACCATGACTATCTTTCAACGTTTGGTGTTGTTGCTAAAAGTACTGGTGATGCTATCGCTGGGTGCTTCCTCTGCATGGGCCAGTACGGCCGTGCACAGCCAGGCGCCGGGCTATGTGGCGGCAAAGATGCCGCAGGTGGGTGGTTTGCAGTTGGCCAAGAGCGAGGCCGAGCCTGGTGATGAGGACCAAGGCGGCTCCAAGGATGATGATGATCAGCAAGCGCCAGATGACGATGACACCGAAGGCGATAGCGATACCTGAGTCGAACAAAAAAAAGCCCCACCTGCCGGACTGATGCGCAATCCGACGGGTGGGGCGGTAGAACTCCTGTAATGCCCTGGGCTTAATCACCCAGGGCATTTTTGTTGCGCTCAGGCCACAAACTGCTCCGCGTAGTGGCATGCCACCTGGCGGTTATCCAGGGCGCGCAGCTGCGGTTCCTCGCTGCTGCACCGCGCGGTCGCATACGGGCAGCGCTTATGGAAAGCGCAACCTGGCGGCGGGTTCAGCGGGTTGGGCAGTTCGCCGACGATCTTGATCTTCGGCTTGCTCGGGTCCGGGTGGATGGTCGGGGTGGCTGACAGCAGCGCCTGGGTGTACGGGTGCAGCGGGCGGGCGTAGATGTCTTCCTTGGGGCCGACTTCTACCGGGCGGCCGAGGTACATCACCATCACGTCGTCGGCGACGTGTTGCACCACCGCCAGGTTGTGGGAGATGAACACGTAGGCGGTGTTGAATTCCTGCTGCAAGTCCATGAACAGGTTGAGTACCTGGGCCTGGATCGACACGTCGAGTGCCGACGTCGGCTCATCCGCCACCAGCACTTTAGGTTGCAGCATCATGGCGCGGGCCAATGCGATCCGCTGGCGCTGGCCACCGGAGAACATGTGCGGGTAGCGTTGATAATGCTCAGGGCGAAGGCCCACTTGCTTCATCATCGCCTGCACTTTCTCGCGGCGCTCGGCGGCCGACAGGTGGGTGTTGATCAACAGCGGCTCGCCGAGTTGATCACCCACTTTCTGACGCGGGTTCAGCGACGCATACGGGCTCTGGAACACCATCTGCACGTCTTTGCGCAATTGCTTGCGCTGGGCCTTGTCGGCGCCGGCCACTTCCTGGCCGGCGATCTTCAAGGAGCCCGATGACGGCTCTTCAATCAGTGTCAGCGCACGGGCCAGGGTGGATTTGCCGCAACCCGACTCGCCTACTACGGCGAGGGTCTTGCCAGCTTCCAGCTCGAACGACACACCATTAAGCGCACGCACCAGGGCATGGCCCTTGAACAGGCCACGGGACACTTCGTAGTGGCGGGTGAGGTCGCGGGCGGTAAGAACGACGGCCATTACGCCACCTCCTGGTTCAAGGGGTAGAAGCAGCGCGCAAGGCTGTTGCTTTTCGGATCAAGGCCGGGCCGCTGGGCACGGCAGGATTCCTGCACATACGGGCAGCGCGGCGACAGCAGGCAACCCTGCGGGCGGTCATAGCGGCCGGGCACGATACCCGGCAACGTGGCCAGGCGCGTGGCGCCAAGGCTGTGCTCGGGGATCGCCTTGAGCAGCGCTTCGCTGTACGGATGCGCCGGAATGTCGAACAGTTGCGGTACTTGGCCGACTTCCACGGCCTGGCCGGCGTACATCACGCACACGCGCTGGGCGGTTTCAGCCACGACCGCAAGGTCGTGAGTGATCAGCACCAGGCCCATGTTCTGCTCTTTCTGCAGGGCCAGCAGCAACTCCATGATCTGCGCCTGGATGGTCACGTCCAACGCGGTGGTCGGTTCGTCAGCAATCAGCAGTTTCGGCTCGCCGGCAATTGCCATGGCGATTGCGACACGCTGGCTCATACCGCCGGACAGTTGGTGCGGGTAGGCGTCCATACGGCTGGCAGCGCCGGGGATCTCGACCTTTTCCAACAGTTCGATGGCACGCTTGCGCGCTTGCTTGCCGGACATTTTCAGGTGCAGGCGCAGCACTTCTTCAATCTGGAAACCCACGGTGTAGCTGGGGTTCAGCGCGGTCATCGGGTCCTGGAATACCATCGCGAGGTCTTTGCCGACGATCTGCCGACGCTGGCGGTTGCTCAGCTTGAGCATGTCCTTGCCGTCGAAGTTCAGCGCGTCAGCAGTGACGATACCGGGGTGCTCGATCAGGCCCATCAGCGCCATCATGGTCACGGATTTACCCGAACCCGACTCGCCAACGATTGCCAGCACTTCGCCTTTGTCGACGGAAATGTCGAGGCCATCGACCACCGGCACGGCGGTCTTGTCGCCGAAGCGGACGTTGAGATTCTTGATTTCTAACAGTGACATGGGAATCTCCTCAGGCGGCGTTCTTGAGTTTCGGGTCCAGCGCATCGCGCAGGCCGTCACCCATCAAGTTGATTGCCAGCACGCTGAGCAAAATGGTCAGACCCGGCAGGCTCACCACCCACCAGGCGCGTTCGATGTAGTCACGGGCCGAAGCCAGCATGGTGCCCCACTCAGGGGTTGGCGGTTGTACGCCAAGGCCGAGGAAGCCCAGGGCCGCGGCATCGAGAATCGCCGAAGAGAAGCTCAAGGTCGCCTGAACGATCAGCGGCGCCATGCAGTTAGGCAGCACGGTGATGAACATCAGGCGTGGCAGGCCGGCGCCGGCGAGGCGGGCGGCCGTCACGTAGTCGCGGTTCAGTTCGCCCATCACCGCAGCGCGGGTCAGACGGACATAGGACGGCAAGGACACGATGGCAATCGCAATCACGGTGTTGATCAGGCCAGGGCCGAGGATCGCGACAATGGCAACGGCCAGCAGCAGCGATGGCAGGGCCAGCATGATGTCCATCAAACGCATGATGGTTGGGCCAAGCAGGCGCGGGAAGAACCCGGCGAACAGACCCAGCAGGATGCCCGGGATCAGCGACATCACCACCGACGACAAGCCGATCAGCAAGGACAGGCGTGAGCCCTGAATCAGACGCGAGAGCAGGTCACGGCCCAGTTCGTCGGTACCCAGCAGGAATTGCATCTGCCCGCCTTCCAGCCACGCCGGTGGGGTGAGCAGGAAGTCGCGGTATTGCTCGCTCGGGTTATGCGGCGCAACCCAAGGGGCGAAGAGCGCGCAGAACACGATCAGCAACATGAACAGCAGGCCGGCAACCGCGCCTTTGTTTTTGGAGAAGGCTTGCCAGAATTCTTTGTACGGGGACGGATACAGCAGGCTTTGATCGACTGCTGACACTTGAGTAGGTGTGGTCATGGTCATGATCTCAGCGCTGGTGACGGATGCGTGGGTTGGCGAAGCCGTAGAGGATATCCACCACGAAGTTCACCAGGATCACCAGGCAGGCGATCAGCAGGATGCCGTTTTGCACCACCGGGTAGTCCCGCGCGCCAATGGCTTCGATCAGCCATTTACCGATGCCAGGCCACGAGAAGATGGTTTCGGTCAGGACCGCACCGGCCAGCAGCGTGCCGACTTGCAGGCCGACCACGGTGAGGACCGGGATCAGCGCGTTACGCAGGCCGTGTACGAATACCACGCGCGCCGGCGACAGGCCTTTGGCCTTGGCGGTACGGATGTAGTCTTCACGCAAGACTTCGAGCATCGACGAACGGGTCATCCGCGCAATCACCGCCAGCGGGATGGTACCGAGCACGATGGCCGGCAGGATCAGGTGGTGCAGGGCGTCAAAGAATGCGTCCGGCTCGTCAGCCAGCAGGGTGTCGATCAGCATGAAGCCGGTGCGCGGCTCGATGTCGTAAAGCAGGTCGATACGTCCGGAAACCGGGGTCCAGCCCAGGCTTACCGAGAAGAACATGATCAGGATCAGGCCCCACCAGAAGATCGGCATCGAATATCCCGCAAGGGAGATGCCCATCACCCCATGGTCGAACAGGGATCCTCGTTTCAAGGCCGCGATTACCCCGGCCAACAGGCCCAGGATACCGGCGAACAACAGGGCGGCCATGGACAGTTCCAGGGTCGCCGGGAAGAGGGCGGTGAATTCGGTCCACACGCTGGTGCGCGTGCGCAGCGATTCGCCAAGGTCGCCGTGGGCGAGCTTGCCAACATAATCCAGGTATTGCGCGTACAAAGGCTTGTTAAGGCCAAGGCGTTCCATTGCCTGTGCGTGCATCTCGGGGTCGACTCGTCGTTCGCCCATCATGACTTCGACGGGGTCGCCGGGGATCATGCGAATCAACGCAAACGTCAGCAACGTGATGCCGAAAAACGTGGGGATCAATAACCCCAATCGGCGGGCAATAAAACTAAACATCTTGTTGTGTACCTCAATCAGCCGGTTAGGCAGGTTCGGCACCGTCAATGGCGACGGTGCCGAGCGTCTTCTCTTATTACTTCACCTGGGTGGTGGCGAAGTTATTTGTCGTCAGAGGGCTTTGGGTAAAACCTTCGACGTTTTTACGCATGGCGGTGAACATTTTCGGGTAAGCCATGGGAATCCACGGTTGGTCCTTGGCGAAAACGTCCAGGGCTTGTTCATAGAGTGCAGCGCGCTGTGTGGGTTCAGCGTCAGCGCGGGCCTTGTCGATCAAGTCTTGAAACTCTTTGTTACACCAGCGGGCGTAGTTTTCGCCGTTTTTGGCTGCATCGCAACTCAGGTTAGGCGTGAGGAAGTTATCCGGATCGCCGTTATCCCCTGCCCAGCCAGCCGAAACCATATCGTGCTCGCCCGCTTTGGCGCGTTTGAGCATTTCGCCCCATTCCATCACCTTGATGTTCACTTTCAGACCGATTTGCGCCAAGTCCGCCTGCATGCGCTGGGCGCCGAGCATCGGGTTAGGGTTGGTCGGGCCGCCACCGTTACGGGTGAACAGGGTGATCTCGGTGCCTTCCGGTACGCCGGCTTCCTTGAGCAAGGCGCGGGCTTTATCCAGGTCCCGTGGCGGGTTTTTCAGTTTGTCGTTGAAACCCAGCAGGGTGGGCGGGTACGGGCCGGTGGCATCCACAGCGTTGCCTTTGCCGTACAGGGATTCGTTATAGCCTTTTTTGTCGAAGGCGATGTTGATCGCGTGACGCACCCGTGCGTCGCTCATGTACTTGTGCGTGGTGTTCAACGCGGTGTAGCTGGTGGTCATCGCCGCCAGCTCTGCCACTTTCAGGTTCGGGTCGGCTTTCATGCTCGGCACGTCATCCGGTTTCGGATACAGCGCGATCTGGCATTCGTTGGCCTTGAGTTTCTGCAGGCGCACATTGTTGTCGGTGGTGATCGCCAGGATCAGCGGGTCAGCCGGCGGCTTGCCACGGAAGTAGTCCGGGTTGGCCTTGAAGCGCACTTGGGCGTCTTTGGCGTAGCGGGTAAAGATGAACGGCCCGGTGCCGATCGGCTTGGCGTTCAGGTCATCGGTCTTGCCGGACTTGAGCAACTGGTCGGCGTATTCGGCGGAGTGAATCGAGGAAAACGCCATGGCCAGGTCGGCCAGGAATGGGGCTTCAGGGCGGGTCAGGGTAAATACGACGGTGTGGTCGTCGGTCTTCGTTACGCTCTTGAGCAGTTCCTTGAAGCCCATGCTTTCAAAGTACGGGTAGCCCACGTTGGACTTGTTGTGCCAAGGGTGGTTCGGGTCCAGCTGGCGCTGGAAGCTCCAAAGCACGTCGTCGGCATTCATGTTGCGCGTGGGTTTGAAGTAGTCGGTGGTGTGGAACTTGATGTCGTCACGCAGGTGGAACGTGTAGGTCAGGCCATCGGCGCTGATTTCCGGCAAGGCCTTGGCCAGCGCGGGGACTACTTCGGTGGTGCCGGGCTTGAAGTCCACCAGGCGGTTGAACATGGTTTCGGCAGCGGCGTCAGCCGTCACGGCGGTGGTGTACAGGACCGGGTCAAAACCTTCCGGGCTGGCTTCGGTGCAGACCACCAGCGGTTTGGCTGATACGCCGATCGCAACGCTCAACAGCGCAGCGGCAATGGCAGCTTGTAGCGGGAGCATTTTCATTCAGAGCCCTCTGCAATCGATTAAACCAGACAAGCGTAGACGGCGGGCTCGTCATGAGCCCGCCGTCTACCTGGCGCTAATTAAAGAATGTTGAACGGGATGGTGGTGACCAGGCGGAACTCACGGAGGTTGCCGTCAGCCTGGTTGGCGCTGGCGCGGTGAGTCACGTAGGTACCACGAATGGTGGTGGCCTTGAGTGGGCCGCTCTGCAGGGCGTAGGAAGTACCGATGCCGTATTCCTGGTGTTTCTCGCCGTCCTGGGACTGGATGCCGTCGTAACCACGGCCGGCGATGCCACCGTTGCCGGTGTAGTGAGTGCCGTCGATGCCCCAGCCGCGAGCCGAGTAGATATTGAACTTCAGGCCTGGCACGCCGTATTCGGCCATGTTCAGACCGTAGGCAACCTGGAAGGATTTCTCGTTCGGGCCGTTAAAGTCGGACGTCAGGGAGTTGGCCAGGTAGATGCCGTTGGTTTCGTGCAGGTAGTCGAAGTACTCGTTACCGTTCACTTCCTGGTACGAGAAGGTCAGGCTGTGGGCTTGGTGAGTCAGGCCCAGCGACAGCGAGTAGGTATCGTTGTCGATCTTGCCCATCAGCTTTTTGCCGGTATCGACGGTTTTGTAGTAGTTCAGGCCGGTGGTCAGAGCCAGGGTCTGTGCATCACCCAGTTCGTGGGTGGCGCCGAAGTAGTACTGGTTCCAGAAGTCTTCGACGTTGGCGGCGAACAGGCTGGTTTTCAGGCTTTTGAATGGCTGGTAGTTAACGCCCAAGGTGTTGACCTTGTCGGTTTCCTGGCCATTGCCGTATTCGGTGCGGAATTTCGACAGGCTCTGTTCGGTACGTGGCGAAACGCGGTCAAACACGCCGCCCTGGAACGACAGGTTGCTGAATTCTTCGCTGTTGAAGCTCACACCTTCAAAGCTCGAAGGCAGGGCACGGTTGCCGATGGTGTCGACGATACCGCTGCTGAAGTTCTGGCGACCGGCGGTCAAGGTGGTGTTCGAGACACGGAACTTGACGTTGGCCAGGCCCAGTTTGCTCCATTGGTCGACGGCGTCACCGTTGGAGTCGGCCAGGGTACGGTTGGAACCACCCTTGATGTCGCGCTTGCTACGGTCCAGAACCAGAGCGTTGTAGACCGCCACTTCGGTGCTCACGCCAACGGTGCCTTGGGTGAAGCCCGAGGTGGCGTTGAGGATGGTGCCTTGTACCCAGTTGGTACGGTACGCGTCAGTGCGGGTTTCGCCGTGCTTCTGGTAGCTGAATTTGCTGCCGCGGAAGCGTTGTTCGTTGGCGAACCAGTTACGGGTGGTACCGCCCAGGCTGAATCCATCGACAAAGCCTTTGGCCTCGCTTTGGGCACTGGTGCCGGCCAATGTGGTTGGAACGAAGTCCTGGCTCTGGGTTTCAGCGAAGGCGGTTGCCGTGATGCTGCTGATGGCCAGGGCCAGAAGCGCTTTGCTGCTCAGTTTCATGGGTGAAGCTCCTTTGGTTCTCTTTTTAATGCCGGTCTTTTTAGGTGAACCGGCTATTGGGTGTGTAACTCGTTCAAGCTATTGCAAACGTTTGCCGTAGGAAAATTCCCAACAAAAGGCTGCACGTTTGCCGGAGAGCCAATTTGGCCCCCCGCCATCCGGCTATTTTCTTATGGGTTAATGCTGACGCCCGAGAACACGTTGCGGCCGAAGGGGCTGACTTTGAACCCTTCGACTTTGGCGCTTAACGGCTGGTTGACCGTCGAGTGGGCGACTGGCGTGATCGGCACCTGCTGCTTGAGCAGTTGCTGCGCCTGTTTGTACAGAACAGTCCTTTGTTCGCGGTCGGTCACGACCTTGGCTTGCTTGATCAGCTTGTCGTACGCCGGGTCACACCACATGGAGTAGTTGTTCCCGCCGATGGCGTCGCAGCTATACAGAGTGCCCAGCCAGTTGTCCGGGTCACCGTTGTCACCGGTCCAGCCGATCAGGCTGATATCGTGCTCACCGTTCTTGGTGCGCTTGATGTACTCGCCCCACTCGTAGCTGACGATCTTGACCTTGAGGCCGATCTTGGCCCAGTCGCTTTGCAGCATCTCGGCCATCAGCTTGGCGTTGGGGTTGTACGGCCGTTGCACCGGCATCGCCCACAGGGTGATCTCGGTCCCTTCCTTGACGCCGGCAGCCTTGAGCAGCGCTTTGGCTTTTTCCGGGTTGTAGGCGGCGTCCTTGATGGTCTCGTCGTAGGACCACTGCGTCGGTGGCATGGCGTTGACGGCCAGTTGCCCGGCGCCCTGGTACACCGCATTGAGGATGCTTTGCTTGTTCACCGCCATGTCCAGCGCTTGACGCACTTCGAGCTGGTCGAAGGGTTTGTGGCGCACGTTGTAGGCGATATAGCCAAGGTTGAAACCCGGCTTGGTCAGCAGTTGCAGGTTCGGGTCAGCCTTGAGGGCGTCGACGTCGGCCGGGCGCGGATGCAGGGTCACCTGGCACTCGCCGGCCTTGAGCTTCTGCACCCGCACCGACGCGTCGGTGTTGATGGCGAAGATCAGTTGATCCAGTTTGACCCGGCTCGGGTCCCAGTAATGTTTGTTACCCACATAACGGATCTGCGAGTCTTTTTGATAGCGCTGGAACACATACGGGCCCGTGCCGATGGGCTTCTGGTTGATATCGCTGGGTTTGCCGTCTTTCAGTAACTGTTCGGCGTACTCGGCCGACAGAATCGAGGCAAAGCTCATGGCGATGTTTTGTACGAACGCGGCGTCGACCGTGTTCAACGTCATCACCACGGTGTGCGGGTCGGTTTTCTCGACCTTGGCAATGTTCTTGTTCAGGCTCATCCCGTTGAAGTACGGAAACTCGGTAGGGTAGGCCTTGCGAAACGGGTGGTCGGGGTCAAGCATGCGGTTGAAGGTGAACAGCACGTCGTCGGCATTGAAGTCCCGCGTCGGCTTGAATTCCTTGTTGCTGTGGAATTTCACCCCTTCACGCAGGTGAAAGGTATAGGTCAGGCCGTCTTCGGAAATATCCCACTTGGTTGCCAGCCCAGGCACCACATTGGTCGCGCCTTTTTCGAACTCAACCAGGCGGTTGTACAGCGGCTCGGCCGCATCGTTGTCCGTGGCGGTGGTGTACTGCGCGGTGTCAAACCCGGCCGGGCTGCCTTCTGAGCAGAACACCAGGCTCTTCTTGTCGGCGGCTTGGCCCATCGTGGCCACAGCCAGCAGGCTGGTGCCAAAAATTGCGGATAGAACAGTGGTATGGCGCATGACGATCCCGATCCTTGTTTGTTGTTGTCATCAGCGAGCAATCACCCTGGCGTTCAGCCAGGGAGACATCACTGATCCCACACACAGCAAGTGCCTTTCCGTTATTGGTGCTTCTGCTGTCCTACGACGGTATGGGCCGCGGACTTCGCAGTAAATGCGCCAAAATGGATTGACCTTGTAGGTAACGGGGTTCTACGTCGCGGCTCATTGCTGTAAGACGCAACGAGTTCTGTCGTGGTCCGTTTCCTACTGTCTAGGCGGATGCAATAACGGCGACGTTATGAAACGTCGCCGTTACTAATCCTTACTTGCCGCTTACGCCCACGCCGTAGAAGGAGTTCAAGCCAAACGGGCTGATCTTGAAGTCCTGCACGGTGTTGCGCATGGGTTGATACACCGTCGAGTGCGCGATAGGTGTCATCGGGACTGCATCTTTGAGGATATGTTGCGCCTGCTTGTACAGCTCGGTGCGTTTGGCGACATCCGATGTAGCCTTGGCTTCTTTCACGATGCCGTCGAATTTCTTGTCACACCATTTGGAGAAGTTGTTACCGCCCAGCGAGTCGCAGCCGAACAGCACGTTCAGCCAGTTGTCCGGGTCACCATTGTCGCCGCTCCAGCCAATGATCATGGCCTGGTTTTCGCCGCCTTTGGAACGCTTGATGTACTCGCCCCACTCGTAGCTGACGATGTTGACCTTCAGGCCGATCTGTTTCCAGTCGTTCTGCAGCATCTCGGCCATCAGCTTGGCGTTCGGGTTGTATGGACGTTGAACCGGCATGGCCCACAGGGTGATCTCGGTGCCTTCTTTAACGCCAGCTTCCTTGAGCAACTCCTTGGCCTTGGCCACGTCGTGCGGTGCATCTTTGATGGTGGTGTCGTAGGACCACTGGGTTGGCGGCATGGCGTTGACGGCCAGTTGGCCCGCGCCCTGGTAGACGGAGTCGATGATCTGCTGCTTGTTCACCGAAATGTCCAAGGCTTCACGTACGCGCAGGTCGGACAGCGGGTTAGGCGCGGTCTGGCCTTTGATAACTGGCATGACGTTGTAAGCGATATAGCCCAGGTTGAAACCGGCCTGGTGCGGCATTTTCAGGTCCTTGTCTTCGCTCAGCGCCTTCAGGTCGGCCGGGCGTGGGAACAAGGTGATTTGGCATTCGTTTTTCTTGAGTTTCTGGATACGTACCGATGGGTCAGTCGTGATCGCGAAGATCAGGTTGTCGATCTTGACGTCTTCAGGTTTCCAGTAGTCTTTGTTGCCGGTGTAACGGATGTTCGAGTCTTTCTGGTAGCTCTTGAACACGAACGGGCCAGTGCCGATTGGCTTCTGGTTGATGTCGGTCGCTTTGCCTTCTTTCAACAGCTGGGCGGCGTATTCGGCCGACTGGATCGAAGCGAAGCTCATCGCCATGTTCTGGATGAACGCCGCGTCCACGGTGCCAAGGGTGAACTTGACGGTGTGGTCATCGACTTTCTCGATGTTCTTGATGTTGGTGTCCATCCCCATGTCCGTAAAGTACGGGAACTCGGTAGGGGCGGCTTTGCGGAACGGATCGTCCTTGTTGATCATGCGGTTGAACGTGAACAGCACGTCATCAGCATTAAAGGTACGGGTCGGTTTGAAGTACGAAGTGGTGTGGAACTTCACGCCGTCGCGCAGATGGAAGGTGTACGTCAGGCCATCGGGGGACACGTCCCAGCTAGTGGCCAGCCCAGGAACTACAGCGGTGCCGCCGCGTTCAAACTGGGTCAGACGGTTGAACATGGTTTCGGCCGAGGCATCGAAGTCTGTTCCGGTGGTGTACTGGGCTGCGTCGAAACCGGCCGGGCTCCCTTCGGAGCAAAACACCAGGTTAGTCGCCGCATGGGCGAACGGAGCTGCGGCCATAAGGCCAGCACTCACTAAAAGCGGAAGGACTGCGTGTTTAAGCATGTTGGCCTCATGATTTGTTGTCATTTTTGGTGGTGAGGGCGACCTCGTGAGTCGGCCTGCGGATACTTATGCAGGGGCCATACCCATTGCAAGATGCTGAACCGTTGCAAGCAGCAAAGTGTGGTACGAACGTACAGGAATGTCGCATTTATGAAAGTTTGTACATAAATGCATATATATAGAGGGTTTTTTCGGTGCATTCGGCGCACCAAAAAAGCCCAATCGAGGCGTCTGGCGCACTCGGTTGGGGCGTTGCTGTTACTTATCTAGACTGACACCGTAGAACGGCGTTAAGCCAAACGGACTGATCTTGAAGTCCTGCACTTCTTTTCGAATCGGCTGGAAAACCGTCGAGTTTGCAATAGGCGTTATAGGTACTTGTTCCTTAAGGATTTTCTGCGCCTGTTGATACCACTTGATGCGCTGCTCGCGGTCGCTGCTGAGCTTGGCCTGCTGCACAAGTTTGTCGTAGGCCGGGTTACACCATTTTGCATAATTGCTGCCCTTGACCGCAGCACAACTGTAGAGCACGCCGAGCCAGTTATCCGGGTCGCCGTTGTCGCCGGTCCAGCCATAAATCATTGCGTCGTGCTCGCCATTTTTGGCGCGTTTGATGTATTCGCCCCATTCGTAGCTGACTATATTGGCCTTGATACCCACCTTCTCCCAATCCTGCTGGATCATCTGAGCCGACATTCGCGCATTGGGGTTGGAGGCGCGCTGCACGGTCATCGCCCACAAGTTGATGGTGGTACCGGGTGCAACCCCTGCTTCTTTTAGTAGCGCCCGAGCCTTGGTCGGGTCGTAGGGCGCGTCCTTGATATTCGGGTCATAAGACCACTGCGCGGGAGGCAGCGCGTTCTGCGCCAATTGACCGGCGCTTTGGTAAACGGCCTTGATGATTGCGGGCTTGTCGATGGCCATGTCGAGGGCCTGGCGCACCTTGAGTTGGTCCAGCGGTGGGTGGGTCACGTTGTAAGCCAGGAAGCCCAGGTTGAAACCGGCTTGTTGCAGCACCCGCAGGTTCGGGTCCTGCTTCATCACGTCAATGTCGGCCGGCCGTGGGTAACCGCTGACCTGGCATTCGCCGGCCTTGAGTTTTTGCAAACGCGAGGCCGCGTCCGGGGTGATCGCGAACACCAGGTTGTCGAGCTTCACATCCTCGGGCTTCCAATACTGTTTATTGGCGACGTAGCGAATCTGCGAGTCCTTCTGGTAGCGCTTGAACACAAACGGCCCGGTGCCCACCGGTTTTTGGTTGATGTCCTCCGCCTTGCCTTCTTTGAGCAACTGAGCCGCATATTCGGCCGATTGCACCGAGGCAAAGCTCATGGCCAGGTTCTGCACAAACGCGGCATCGACATTGTTCAGGCTGAAACGCACGGTGTGCTCGTCGAGTTTGTCGACGCTTTTGATCGTGGTGTTCAAACCCATGTCGGTGAAGTACGGCGACTCGGACGGGTAAGCTTTGCGGAATGGGCTCTCGGCGTCCAAAAGCCGGTTGAAGGTGAACAGCACATCATCCGCGTTGAAGTCACGGGTAGGGGTGAAGTACTCGGTGGTGTGGAACTTGACGCCATCGCGCAGATGGAAGGTGTAGGTCAGGCCGTCTTTGGAGACATCCCAACTGGTTGCCAGGCCAGGTTCGACTTCGGTGCCGCCACGCTTGAACTGGGTCAGGCGGTTGAACATGGTTTCGGCGGAGGCATCAAAGTCGGTGCCGCTGGTGTACTGGCTGGGGTCGAAGCCGGCGGGGCTGGCTTCGGAGCAGTAGACCAGGGTGCTGGCGGCGTGAGCCATGGGCATACAGGCCAGGAGGCTGGCGGCGAGTAGCAGTGGTTTAAACGCGATTCTTTCCATGGAGTCCCCTGAAGTGGCTGGCAGCCAAAAATTGCCCAAACGAAAACGGCGGTCACCGAGGTTACCGCCGTTCAGTAAGGGCAGATAGAGGGGAGTACTGATCAGTCCAGTACAGCCGTGATCTCTATACGGGTAGGCGCTGAGGGGTTGATGACATAACCGTCGCCGTCAATTTCATTGCTGGTGTCTATAGTGATTGTTCTTGACGCTTTTACATTTACATCAGTCAGTGTTTCAAGTTCCCCATTACTTTCGTCTAGTCGGGTAAGTATAAAGTCAGATTTCCCTGTGACGGTGGCCGTTTTTCCTTCTCCCGCATACTCGATAATGTAGTGGGGGTCTCGACCGCTACCAAATACTGTGCCGTTGAAACGAGATGTTCGAAACTCATCGGGGGCAGCACCGAGCAACCATTGATTGGCAACTTCAGAAATTCGGGCTCTTAACGCGGCATCTGGTATAGCGATCTCAAACTTTTCAAGGTTTTCTTGTATGACGCTGTTGAGTTCGGCAGTTGACAACGTGGCGCCTTTTTGCTGTTGAAGCAACCGGACCTGTTCGGGGATGTTGATTTCCAGTGTGATGCCCTCTGGCGTGTTCACTGTGAACCGGCTGCGGTTTATATCTCTAATAAATTGCTCACTGTATTCACTCGTCCCGAACGTTGATTTTCCAGCTGTCGGGTGTGGTGTGGCGTGGGCTGGGTTCTCGTCAGCTGTCCAGGAAACCTGCGGTGCGGTCTCACCGTTATCGTTAATAGCAACACCATAGGTATAGGCGTGCTCCTCACCATTGAGGTATTGATCCAGCGTCGTAGAGCCTCGCATTTTTGTCCCGTCTAATTCCAGAAACTGATCCGACATCAACGGGGTCTTGGGTTCGATACTTGGGGTGGGTGATTCGGGGCGTTGCCATGGCCACCTTCCGCCACCCGTTAACACGTCTTTCTTCCACACGCCTGCCTCATCAGGGTTGGCAATAATGCCACTGCTCACCAATTTTGTTGGGTCGCTCGGATCTTTCACTCGCAACAAGTAAGCCGTGCCGTTCCAGGCATCGGGTTTATCCGCGACGAAATACGTTTTGCCCCTGAACTCTATTTCCTGCATCCCCGGGAAGGATGCGGCGGTCTTCGTCGGAGGGGTTACAACTGTGCTCGCAGGTTTGGTGGCGTTTGTGTCAGCCTTGTTCGAAGTTTCTGGCGCTCGCACGAACTCAAAATCGCGCGTCTGCTCATTGTATTTCCAGCTGTACGGCCGCGGCGTCGAGGCGCGGGTAGCGATTGCAGGCTCACCCAGCCCCGCCTCTGCCACAGAGGGTGCAAGTTCGTGCGCCAGTTGCAGGCCCGATATGACTGCAGCGGCCGTGCCGCCCACACGATCGTCGGCGGTCATGCCATAAATGGAGTCATGGACACCGAAGTAAATATTGCCCGCGTTGCCAAGGATGGGCACGTAGCCGAACGTGCGCCCCCACAATTCTTTGGCTTCCTTCCACGTTTGCTGCGAGGCGCCAAATACCTCGGTTTGATCGGCCCACTTTGCGTTGTTGGCGTTGAGCTCTTGATAATCTGCAGCAATGCCGGATTTCAGATCTCCGAACTTTAAATGGTAACTTTGTGTTCGGGATTGAGTGTAATTAAATGTCTCCTTTACGGGGACCTGTTTATCACTGAGGAAGTTATGACGTCCTGGGTAATGAGCATGATTACCCTCAATAATGTTTTCGAGTACATCGCCTGCGGCTGGCCAATGAGCATCTTTTCCGCCTTGCTTGTCCCGGGCGTTAAAGCTGGCCCGCAATGCCTCACGATTATTACCGGCCCAGCGGGCAAAATCATCATCCCCGCCTATTTCATTGACCGTACCGTTCTTCAAGTCAATCATCAGGCCTTGATTGGGTCGGGTGTCATAGTTGCCGTGATAATTGACGTAAGGGATGAACGCGTACCCGGCCATTGGATAGCCGTATATGTTTGGGATGAGCACGTTCCCTTTCTTGTCCAGCGTGCGGTCAACGGCTATTTGACCTTCAGGCGTTAGCGTTTTATAGATATCTTTATCATTGCGCAGGCCTTGCAAGATGCCCTTCACAACATAGGCATCGGCTTTCCCCGAGCGCTTTGCCAATGCGCCTGACTCGTCGCGCAAGGGCTTGGCTATGTCATCTTTCCAGTGATCTTGAAGCTTCGCACCCAGCGCTTCCAGATCGTTGATCTTGCTGCGGTCCTGGGGCTGGATTTCCATGGTTTGGAAGTTGAGCAGGCCGCCTTCCGCTGGTCTATCGTGCTTCAGGGCACCCGCGGCAATTTCCCAGGCAAAATAGGTGCGTGTCTCGGTGTTGGTCTTGACTTCCGGTTTCCATTTCCCCACGTAAGCGTTGAATGTCACGGTGATTTTTTCATGTGGGTCTAACCCAGCGGCCAATAACCCACCGCTGAAGTAGCCGGCAGGCTCCAGAAACTGGCGAGTCTTCTGGAACCTGATATTGCTTTCGCATTCCTCGCCGCTTTCTATGTGCTTGATTTGCGTTACGACCCGACCGGCATAAGCGTCGATCCGCTGTAGGCGCTCCTGTAGCGTGTAACTTGCTGTGGGCGGGGAAACGCCGACCGCCCCATAAATGACGCCCTTGGCGAAATCCAGTTCATGGTTGGGGGTTGGAGCCGAGCTCGGTTTTTGTCCCAGGCCTGAGGCTTTATCTTCTGAAAGGGGCGGCATGCCCGACGGTGTATTTTCTACTGTCGGCGCAGTGTCAATGGCTCGAGTCGGGCGGCTGTGTTGAGCGGGCGTTGTAATAGGCGGCGGTAGCAGAGGCGAGAGTGTATTCATTATCGGGTCGCTTTATTGATCATTAATTAACGATGTTTTCTGGGCGCGAAACAGTACGGCTGGCAGTGCGTGCACCGCGCCAGTACGCCATGTCATGATTTTTACGAGGGGCTGATCAGTGTTCTCTTGACACTGATTAAGTCACGTTTGCGAGTGTGTGATTTACATAAGCCAAAGGATAAAATTAATTTTGTTGGTCTATCTTTTGTACAGAACTTACTTGCTAAACTTTTGAAGTGTCCGCATGGCGTTACTTATCACTGCGTGGCTAAAAGCGTGCGCAAGGTTCCACGTTATGCGTGTGCTCTGTACGAAAAAAGCGCTCATAAGGAGCGGCCTACAGCCACGGGGAAAAACTTACCGCTCGTGGTATTGGAAACCAAGGTATAAAAAAACGGCGCAAGCCCTCAGGGCTGCGCCGTTTGTTTGGAGTCGATAAGCTTACTGCAGGACTTCAATCACGCCATCAGCACTCATGTTCACCTGGCTGGTGCCGGCTTCAACTTCCGGCGTTGGCGCCGAATCCGCCATGGCCGCTTTCATCATCATCCCGCCGTTTCGGGCGTAAGGCATCGGGTAGCCATTGGTGTTGAAGTTCAGATTGACGATCTTGTAACCCTTGCCACCTAACGCATCAGTTGCGAGCTGGGCACGGGCCTTGAACGCGGCAACCGCATCCTTGAGCAACGCATCTTCGCTGGCCTTGCGCGTGGTGTCGGCGATGGCGAAGTCCATGTTTTCCATTTTCAGCGTGCTCAGCAGCTCGCCGGTGAGCTTGGACAGCGCCGGGAAGTCAGCGCTTTCCAGGCGCAGTTCAGCGCGTTCACGCCAGCCGGTGATCTTCTGGTTCTTGTTGTCGTAGATCGGGTAGCTGTTGCGGCTGCCCTGACGCAGGGTCACGCCTTTGACTTCACGAGCCTCGCCCAGCGCCTTGTTCATCGTTGTGGTGATTTCAGCGGCAAGCTTGGCCGGGTCGGCGTTTTGCGATTCGGTGTAGAGGGTGACGATCATCTTGTCGCGGGCAACTTCCTGGCTGACCTCGGCGCGCAGGGAAATCTGGTTGTAATTCAGCGCATCGGCGGCCATGGCGGGAAGGCTGGCCAGGGCGCTGGCGCTGAGGGTCAGAACGGCTGCACTGCGAGTGAAACGAGACATGGAAGCTCCTTGAGATAGTCGTGTTCGGTATGACTGTAGACGGTGATGTCGGGTTCTTCGGGTTTACACATTCGCTACAAGTTGTCGGGTGCCGACGAACGGTCATTTGCTCGGCCTGCGTCAAAGAGCCACACACGCCATGCCAGGCGGCCTGCTTCGTTTATACTCCTGCCGATCCGCCTGCAGCGCTCACCGGGAGAGCTCATGCTCGCCGCCGTAAAACTGACTTCCGCCACACGCCAGAACCTCTGGCGCCTGACGTTCATTCGCACCCTGGTACTGGCCGCACAGGCCGGCTCCGTCGGGCTCGCGTATTGGTTCGACCTGCTGCCGTTGCCGTGGCTGCAACTGGCCGTGACCCTCGGCTTCTCCATCGTGCTGTGTGTGTTTACGGCTATCCGCCTGCGCACCACGTGGCCGGTGACTGAGCTGGAATACGCCCTGCAATTGGCCTGCGACCTGTTTATCCACAGTGTGTTGCTGTATTTCTCCGGTGGTTCCACCAACCCGTTTGTTTCTTATTACCTGGTGCCACTGACCATCGCCGCCGTGACCTTGCCGTGGCGCTACTCAGTGGTGCTGTCGGGTATTGCCCTGACCCTGTACACCCTGTTGTTGGCTCAGTTTTATCCATTGCAGACCTTCCCCATTGCGCGGGAAAACCTGCAGATCTACGGGATGTGGTTGAGTTTTGCGCTGTCCGCCGCCGTTATCACCTTCTTCGCCGCGCGCATGGCCGAAGAACTGCGCCGCCAGGAAGAATTGCGCGCGATTCGTCGCGAAGAAGGCCTGCGCGACCAGCAATTGCTGGCCGTCGCCACTCAGGCGGCTGGCGCCGCCCATGAATTGGGCACGCCGCTGGCAACCATGAGCGTGCTGCTTAATGAGATGGTCCAGGACCATCACGACCCAGCCCTGCAGGATGACCTGAGCGTGCTGCAGGAACAGGTCAAACAGTGCAAGCAGACGCTGCAGCAACTGGTGCGTGCCGCCGAAGCCAACCGGCGCCTGGCCGTCGAGATGCAGGACGTGACCCAGTGGCTCGATGAAGCCCTGAACCGCTGGCACCTGATGCGTCCCGAAGCCAGTTACCGTTTTAACCTGCTGGGCCAGGGCAGCGTGCCACGCATGGCGCCACCCCCGGACCTGACCCAGGCGCTGCTCAACCTGCTGAACAATGCCGCTGACGCCTGCCCCGAAGGCCTGGGCGTGCAGCTGGACTGGGACGCGGAACACGTGACCATCAGCATTCGTGACCACGGCGCGGGCGTGCCGCTGGCCATTGCCGAGCAGATCGGCAAACCGTTCTTTACCACCAAGGGCAAAGGCTTCGGCCTCGGCCTGTTTTTGAGCAAGGCCAGCGTGACCCGCGCGGGCGGCTCAGTGAAGCTCTATAGTCATGAGGAAGGTGGCACGCTCACCGAGCTGCGCCTGCCCCGTGTCGCACGAGGAGATATCGATGAGTGACGAGATCCAAGTCGAAGGCGAAGAACTGCCGCACCTGTTGCTGGTAGATGACGACGCCACCTTTACCCGTGTCATGGCGCGCGCGATGAGCCGTCGTGGTTTCCGTGTCAGCACCGCCGGTTCCGCCGAAGAAGGCCTGAGCATCGCCCAGGCTGACTTGCCGGACTACGCCGCGCTCGACCTGAAAATGGACGGCGACTCCGGCCTGGTGTTGCTGCCCAAGCTGCTGGAACTCGACCCGGAAATGCGCGTGGTGATCCTCACCGGTTATTCCAGCATCGCCACCGCCGTCGAGGCCATCAAACGCGGTGCCTGCAACTACCTGTGCAAGCCGGCGGACGCCGACGACGTACTGGCTGCCTTGCTCTCCGAACACGCCGACCTCGACACCCTGGTGCCGGAAAACCCGATGTCGGTGGACCGTCTGCAGTGGGAACACATCCAGCGCGTGCTGACCGAGCATGAAGGCAATATCTCCGCCACTGCCCGTGCCCTGGGCATGCACCGTCGCACCCTGCAACGCAAGCTGCAGAAACGCCCGGTACGGCGCTGAACAAAGTCTGAACAATCCGCTTCAGGCAGCACGGCGCGCTGAACCGATCGTCTATGATCGGTTCAAACGCCTGTCACATTTTCTTACAGAGCCTGAACGATGAATCAGAACGCTGAGTATTCCGCGGTCAACGACGCGGTGCGTGGGCAATTCTTCCGCCGAACCTGGGCGATGATCACGCCGTATTGGCGCAGTGAAGAGAAGGGCAAGGCCTGGTTGTTGCTGGGTGCGGTGATTGGCTTGTCGCTGTTCAGCGTGGCGATCTCCGTATGGATCAACCACTGGTACAAGGATTTCTACAACGCGCTGGAGAAGAAGGACACTGCCGCTTTCTGGCAGTTGATCGGCTATTTCGGCGGGATCGCCGCCGTCGCGATTCTCGGCGCGGTTTATCGTCTGTACCTGACCCAAATGCTGACGATTCGCTGGCGTGCCTGGCTCACCGAAAAGCATTTCGCGCGCTGGCTTGCCGACAAGAACTACTACCAGCTGGAGCAGGGCGGTTACACCGATAACCCGGACCAGCGGATTTCCGAAGACCTTAACAACTTCACCTCCAGCACCTTGAGTCTGGGGTTAGGCCTGCTGCGCAACGTGGTGAGCCTGGTGTCGTTTTCGATCATCCTGTGGGGGGTATCGGGCAGCATTGAGGTGTTTGGCTTCACCATTCCCGGCTACATGTTCTGGTGCGCCTTGGTCTATGCGGGTGTCGGTAGCTGGTTGACCCACCTGATCGGCCGTCGATTGATCGGCTTAAGCAACCAACAACAACGCTTCGAAGCGGACCTGCGTTTTTCCATGGTGCGGGTGCGTGAGAATGCCGAGAGCATTGCCCTGTACAACGGCGAGCCGAATGAAAACCAGCGCTTGAGTGCTCGCTTCGGCAAGGTTTGGCACAACTTCTGGGACATCATGAAAGTGTCCAAGCGCCTGACCTTCTTTACTGCCGGCTACGGCCAGATTGCGATCATCTTTCCGTTTATCGTCGCCGCACCACGCTACTTCACCGGCAAGATCGAGCTGGGCGAGCTGATGCAGATCAACTCGGCGTTCGGCAACGTGCAAGAGAACTTCAGCTGGTTTATCAACGCGTATGCGGAGCTGGCTTCATGGCGCGCGACCAGTGATCGTCTGCTCAGCTTCCGCCAGGCCATGAGCGACAACGAGCAACGTGCTCCGGCCATTGAGGTGCGCTCCGAGGGGCAGAGTCTGGTCGTGCAGGAGCTGGGCATGGACCTGGCCGACGGTCGCCATTTGCTCACCGACGCCGACATGACCGTAGAGCCGGGCCAGCGGGTGATGCTCAGTGGGCGTTCCGGCAGTGGTAAAAGTACGCTGCTGCGTGCAATGGGCGACTTGTGGCCTGCAGGGCACGGCAGTATTCGCTTGCCGGCGGCGCGTTACCTGTTCCTGCCGCAGAAACCCTACCTGCCGATTGGGACCTTGAAAGCTGCATTGAGTTATCCACAGGACGACGGCGTGTACCCGGCGCAACGTTATGCACAGGTCCTGGAAACCTGCCGCTTGCCGCACCTTGTCAGCCGTCTGGATGAAGCTAACCACTGGCAACGTATGCTCTCACCCGGTGAGCAGCAGCGCCTGGCCTTTGCCCGCGCCTTGTTGTTCGCGCCGCAATGGCTGTACATGGACGAAGCCACCTCGGCCATGGACGAAGAGGATGAGGCGAACTTGTACCAGGCGTTGATCGATGAACTGCCGGGGCTGAGCATCGTCAGCGTCGGCCATCGCAGCAGCCTCAAGCGTTTTCATGGGCGGCATGTGCGGATCGAGGCTGGGCTGTTGCAGGAGCAACCCGTGTCCTGAGGTCACACTCGATCAAAATGTGGGAGCGGGCTTGCTCGCGAATGCGGTCTGTCAGTTGCAGTTGTGTTGACTGATCCACCGCTTTCGCGAGCAAGCCCGCTCCCACACTGGATCGTCATTGTGCTGGAGAGTGAAGCCCACAAAAAAGCCCGGTTGATCATCGATCAGCCGGGCTTTTTTAAGGCTTGAAAATGACTTACTTCTTCAAGCCGTAGTGCTCATCCAGCATGCCTGGGGCGTTTGGCGTTTTTGGCGCGTAGTCCCGTGGTGGCTCCTGGTTTTCCCGCGGAGGGGTCAGGCGTTCCCGTGGGGTTTGCGGTGCATCGGAATGCAACGCAGCCAGCAGACGCTGGCGGGTGATGTCGTCGAGGGCCAGGCGGTTAGCGCCATCGGCGAGGTGATCCTGTACTTCCTGGTAGCTCTGGGTGAGCTTCTTGACCAGGGTCGCGGTGCTGTTGAAGTGGGTAACAACCTCGTTCTGATAACTGTCAAAACGTTCCTGAATGTCATCCAACTGACGCTGCGTGCGGTTAGGCGCGGCATTCGGCAGCAGGCGGGCAACCAGGAATCCAATGGCGACACCGGCGACCAAGGCGAGAGTCGGCAACAACCAAACTAAGAGCGAGTGTTCCACGAGTCCTTCCTCTATAAACGGCTTTGCTTTACGTTAACGGCTCGGACCTGCGCTGTATACCGCGATTAAGCTCGCAATCATGCCATGCACAGACTTTTAGCTAGACGAGTCGACCCTTTGAGAGGTCACGGAGTTCATTCCTTGCTCATGCGTGAAACCCCCGTTTTGATCGATGGCCCGGTTGGCCAATTGGAAGCCCTGTACCTTGATCACCCCGAGCCACGTGGCCTGGCGCTGATCTGCCACCCTAACCCGGTGCAGGGTGGGACCATGCTCAATAAAGTCGTATCGACCCTGCAACGCACTGCGCGCGATGCCGGTTTGATTACTTTACGTTTTAATTACCGGGGTGTCGGTGCCAGCGCCGGGACCCACGATATGGCCACCGGTGAAGTCGACGATGCCGAAGCCTGCGCCAACTGGCTGCGTGAAAAACACCCCGACCTGCCGCTGACACTGCTGGGCTTCTCGTTCGGCGGTTATGTGGCGGCCAGCCTCGGCGGGCGTCTGGAAGCCAGGGGCGAAAAGCTCGCGCACCTGTTCATGGTCGCCGCTGCCGTGATGCGCCTGCGCGATACCGACGTGCTGCCCCAAGGCTGCCCATTGACCCTGATCCAGCCGGAAACCGACGAAGTGGTCGACCCGCAGCTGGTCTACGACTGGTCGGCTGCCTTGAAACGCCCCCATGAGCTGCTGAAAGTGGCAGAATGCGGGCACTTTTTTCATGGCAAGCTCACCGATCTCAAGGATCTGGTGCTGCCGCGCCTCTCGAATTGATAGCAGTCTGATAAGCGATTACCCATGACGACTCGTACCCGTATCCTCACCGGCATCACCACCACCGGCACGCCGCACCTGGGCAACTACGCCGGTGCGATCCGTCCTGCGATCCTCGCCAGCCAGGACGCCAATGCCGATTCCTTCTACTTCCTGGCCGACTACCACGCCCTGATCAAATGCGATGACCCGCAGCGCATCCAGCGCTCGCGTATGGAAATTGCCGCGACCTGGCTGGCCGGTGGCCTGGATGTGAACCGGGTGACCTTTTACCGCCAGTCCGACATCCCGGAAATCCCCGAACTGACCTGGCTGCTGACCTGTGTTGCCGCCAAGGGCCTGCTCAACCGTGCCCACGCCTACAAGGCGTCGGTGGACAAGAACGTCGAAAGCGGCGAAGACCCGGATGCGGGTATCACCATGGGCTTGTACAGCTACCCGGTGCTGATGGCGGCGGACATCCTGATGTTCAACGCGCACAAGGTGCCGGTCGGCCGTGACCAGATCCAGCACGTGGAAATGGCCCGCGACATCGGCCAGCGTTTCAACCACCTGTTCGGCAACGGTAAAGAATTCTTCACCATGCCCGAGGCCCTGATCGAAGAAAGCGTCGCCACCTTGCCGGGCCTCGATGGCCGCAAGATGTCCAAGAGCTACGACAACACCATCCCGTTGTTCACCAGCGCCAAGGACATGAAAGACGCGATCTCGCGGATCGTCACCGACTCCCGCGCGCCCGGCGAAGCCAAGGACCCGGACAATTCGCACCTGTTCACCTTGTTCCAGGCGTTTGCCACCAAGGCCGAGGAAGCGGAATTGCGCAACGCGTTGCTCGAAGGCCTGGGCTGGGGCGAGGCGAAGAACCGTCTGTTCCAACTGCTGGACAATCAATTGGGCGAGGCGCGCGAGCGTTATCACCAGTTGATGTCGCGCCCTTCGGATATGGAAGACCTGCTGCTGATCGGCGCCAAGAAGGCCCGTGCCGTGGCGGCGCCGTTCCTGGCCGAGCTGCGTGAGGCGGTGGGCCTGCGTTCATTCGTCAATCAGGTTGCCGCGCCGGTTGCGGCCAAGAAGAAAGCCTCCAAAGCTGCACGCTTCGTAAGCTTTCGCGAAGACGACGGCAGTTTCCGCTTCCGCCTGTTGGCCGCCGACGGCGAGCAACTGCTGCTGTCGCGCAATTTTGCCGACGGCAAAGCGGCTGGCGCGGTGACCAAGCAATTGCAAAGCGGCGACGCAGTGGACGTGCGTACTGAAGCCCTGAGCTTCAGCGTATGGCTGGACGGCGCTGCGGTGGCCGACAGCGCCGAGTTCGCCGACGAACCGTCGCGCGATGCTGCCATCGCCGCTCTGCGCGTTGCGTTGACCCCCATCGAGGATTAACCCGACCAAGGGTTGATTGCCATTATCCAGGGCCGTCGTTACAGTGACGGCCCGTTTTTGTTGCCTTGCTAACGAAATTATGACGCCCCTAGAACGATATCAAGCTGATCTGAAACGCCCTGAATTCTTCCATGACGCGGCCCAGGAAACGGCGGTGCGTCATTTGCAGCGCCTGTACGACGACCTGGTCGCGGCCTCGCAAAGCAAGCCAGGGATGTTCAGCAAGCTGTTTGGCAAGAAAGACCACACGCCGGTCAAAGGCCTGTATTTCTGGGGTGGCGTGGGCCGGGGCAAGACGTACCTGGTCGATACCTTCTTCGAAGCGCTGCCGTTCAAGGAAAAGGTGCGTACGCACTTTCACCGCTTCATGAAGCGTGTGCACGAGGAGATGAAGACCCTGCCGGGTGAGAAAAACCCGCTGACTATCATCGCCAAGCGTTTCTCCGACGAAGCGCGGGTGATCTGCTTCGATGAATTCTTCGTTTCCGACATCACCGACGCCATGATCCTCGGCACGCTGATGGAAGAATTGTTCAAGAACGGCGTGACCCTGGTCGCCACCTCGAACATCGTGCCTGACGGCTTGTACAAGGACGGCCTGCAACGTGCGCGCTTCCTGCCGGCCATCGCGCTGATCAAGCAGAACACCGAGATCGTCAACGTCGACAGCGGCGTGGACTACCGCCTGCGTCACCTTGAGCAAGCGGAGCTGTTCCACTTCCCGCTGAACGAAGCGGCGCACGACAGCCTGAAAAAAAGCTTCCGCGCGCTCACGCCGGAATGCACCCAGGCGGTGGAAAACGACAAGCTGATGATCGAGAACCGCGAAATCATTGCGTTGCGCACCTGCGACGACGTGGCCTGGTTCGAATTCCGCCAACTGTGCGACGGCCCGCGCAGCCAGAACGATTACATCGAGCTGGGCAAGATCTTCCACGCGGTGATCCTCAGCGGCGTGGAGCAGATGAGTGTCACCACTGACGACATCGCGCGCCGGTTTATCAACATGGTCGACGAATTCTACGACCGTAACGTCAAGCTGATCATCTCGGCCGAAGTCGAACTCAAAGACCTCTACACCGGCGGTCGCTTGAACTTCGAATTCCAGCGCACGCTGAGCCGCTTGCTGGAAATGCAATCCCACGAGTTCCTGTCGCGAGGGCATAAGCCGTAAGTGATGTGATCCAGATAAAAGGCCCGCTGCGATTGCGGGCCTTTTACATTGTTGGTGCGGGTTAAAAAGTGATCTGGTCTGCTTCGGGCGGCGGTGGTAGCACGAGGAACTTGGATTTGCCCTCCATCTGGTAGATCGCGCCGTCCGAACCCCTAATTAATGGTCCCTTCCCCCCCTCTTCCTCATCATCATCCTTCTTCTTCTTTTTCTCCTCCAGAATTTCAGTCAACGATTTAATCTGATTTTCGTTTGATGGACTTGCGCCTGTCACGTCCAGCTGTATAGCCGGGCTGAAAGAGCTGCTTCCTATGGATGACATGATTGAGTCTCCGTCCTGGTTTGAACGACATGGATGTTGAAAACGCTCCCTGTGATCCGGAACGCGGTCCGGCAGATATAAGCGATTTTTACCTTGCTTAAAATGCCAGATACCCAGGGCGCAGCGGGTCGGCTTCGTCCTGTCTAGCTGTAGGAATTGGAGGTCTTGCGGGCAGATATTGCTTAAGGCCTTGGTAAGGCTGCATAAGGCTTTCAGTTCGACCCTGCACCATTGCGGTATGACAGGGTCGCTTGCATCGTCAGGTGCCGTACCTACGCGGCTTGCTGAAATTGCTGCCGGTATTGGTTTGGCGACAACTCGGTGTGCTGCCTGAACAGCCGCGCAAAGAAGCTCGCATCGTCGTAACCCACCTCATAGCTGATGGTCTTGATGCTCTTGCGGCTTGCCGAGAGCAGGCCTTTGGCCGTCTCGATACGCAGCCGTTGCAGGTAATGCAGCGGCTTGTCGCCGGTGGCGGTCTGGAAACGGCGCATGAAGTTGCGGATGCTCATGCCGTGTTCCCGGGCGACGTCTTCGAAGCGGAACTTGTCGGCGAAATGCTCTTCGAGCCAGTGCTGGATCTGCAGGATGATCACGTCCTGGTGCAGCTTCTGCCCACCAAAGCCGATACGCCCAGGTGCGTAGCTGCGCTGCACTTCGTAGAGGATATCGCGGGCCACGGCCTGGGCGATGTTGGCGCCGCAGAAACGTTCGATCAGGTAGATGTAGAGGTCGCACGCTGAGGTGGTGCCGCCGGCGCAATACAGGTTGTCGGCGTCGGTGAGGTGCTTGTCCTGGTTGAGCTGCACCTGGGGGAAGCGCTCGCTGAAGGCATTGAAGAAACGCCAGTAGGTGGTCGCTTCCTTGCCATCGAGCAGGCCGGCTTCGGCCAGCCAGAACACGCCGGTGGCTTCGCCGCACAGCACCGCGCCGCGGGCGTGTTGCTCGCGCAGCCAGGGCAGCACTTGGGGGTAACGGCTGCACAGCGCGTCGAAGTCGTCCCAGAAGGCCGGCAACACGATGATGTCGGCGTTTTCCAGGCCGCCGTCCACCGGCATGATCACATCGCTGAAGCTGCGTACCGATTGCCCGTCGGGGCTGACCAGGCGCGTTTCAAACGCTGGGGTCAGGCCCAGGCCTTGTTGTTTGCCATACCGCAGGCTGGCGAGATGGAAGAAATCCTTGGCTTGCATGAGGGTGGAAGCGAATACCCGATCAATGGCCAAAATGCTGACGCGCCGCAGGGGCGTGGAGATTTGGTTAGACATAATTTCATTTATTCTTATAGGGGAAAGTGGTCACCAGACGGCTGGATCGTCTTATTTTTTGTCGCATGTGTCCAGTGTCCCGTGACGCCTTCGCGGCATAGTCTCTGTGGGCTCGTCCTTGTCCGACAATCCACGCAGGTGACCCATGATCCCCAGAACCTTGTTCAGCTCGGAGCACGAACTCTTCCGCGAGAGCGTGCGCACCTTCCTCGAAAAACACGCCGCGCCGTTCCATGCGCAGTGGGAGAAACAGGGCTACATCGACCGTAGCCTGTGGAGCAAGGCGGGGGAGGCGGGGATGCTGTGTTCTCATCTGCCGGAGGCATATGGCGGCCTGGGTGCGGACTTTCTCTACAGCGCCGTGGTGATTGAGGAAATCAGCCGACTGGGGCTGACCGGCATTGGTTTTTCCCTGCATTCGGACATCGTGGCGCCCTACATCCTGCATTACGGCAGTGAAGCGCTGAAGCACAAGTACCTGCCACAATTGATCTCCGGCGAGAGGGTCACGGCCATCGCCATGACTGAGCCTGGGGCGGGTTCCGATCTGCAAGGCGTGAAGACCACGGCGGTATTGGACGGCGATGAGTATGTGATCAACGGTTCCAAGACCTTTATCACCAACGGCTTTCTCGCTGAGCTGGTGATCGTCGTGGCCAAGACCGACCCCAAGGCCGGTGCCAAGGGCATCAGCCTGTTTTTGGTGGAGGCTGATACGCCGGGCTTCGACAAGGGCAAGCGCCTGGAGAAGGTGGGCATGAAGGCCCAGGACACCTCGGAGCTGTTTTTTCAGGACGTGCGTGTGCCCAAGGAAAACCTGTTGGGCCAGGCCGGCATGGGCTTCGCTTATTTGATGCAGGAGTTGCCCCAGGAGCGCCTGACCGTGGCGATTGGCGCGCTGTCGTCAGCCGAGGCGGCGCTGCAATGGACATTGGAATACACCCGTGAGCGCAAGGCGTTCGGCAAGGCTATTGCCGACTTCCAGAACACCCGGTTCAAACTGGCGGAGATGGCCACCGAGATTCAGATCGGCCGCGTGTTTGTGGATAAATGCATGGCGTTGCATCTGGACGGCAAACTCGATGTGCCCACGGCGGCGATGGCCAAGTATTGGGCCACGGACCTGCAATGCAAGGTGCTCGACGAGTGCGTGCAACTGCACGGTGGTTACGGCTTTATGTGGGAATACCCGATTGCCCGGGCCTGGGCTGATGCGCGGGTGCAGCGGATTTATGCTGGGACCAACGAGATCATGAAGGAGATTATCGCGCGGGCGCTTTGATGCTTTTGCAGTGCGGCTCAGGGCCCCTCGCGGGCAAGCCCGGCGCCTGCACTTGAGCGCATTCCAAATGGATTGACTCGGTCAAATGTGGCAGCGGGCGTGCTCGCGAAAGCGGCTTAAGGATCAATCAAGGGGCTGGGTTCGGATGGTCCTTCTGAATCGCCTCAATCCCTTCCAGCACTTCTTTGGATAGCCTCAGGTCGGCACTGGCAATGTTGCTGTCCAGTTGCTCCAGGCTCGTGGCGCCAATAATGTTGCTGGTCACAAACGGCTGTTGCGTCACAAACGCCAGTGCCATCTGCGCCGGGTCCAGGCCATGCGCGCGCGCCAGTGCCACATAGCGGCTGCAGGCTGCTTCTGACTGCGGGTTGAAGTAGCGACTGAAGCGGCTGTATTCGGTCAGGCGGGCTTTTGCCGGGCGGGCACCGCCTTCGTATTTGCCGCTGAGCATGCCGAAGGCCAGCGGCGAGTAGGCCAGCAGGCCGCATTGCTCACGAATGGCGACTTCCGCCAGGCCCACTTCAAAGCTGCGGTTGAGCAGGTTGTAGGGGTTCTGGATCGACACTGCGCGGGTCCAGCCACGGGCTTCGGCCAGGGCCAGGAACTTCATGGTGCCCCACGGGGTTTCGTTGGACAGGCCGATATGGCGGATCTTGCCGGCCTTGACCTGTGCGTCGAGCGCTTCGAGGGTTTCCTCCAGCGGCGTCAGGTCGTCTTCGTCCTTGTGCTTGTAGCTCAGTTGGCCGAAGAAGTTGGTGCTGCGCTCCGGCCAGTGCAACTGGTAGAGGTCGATCCAGTCGGTTTGCAGGCGCTTGAGGCTGGCATCCAGGGCGTCGACGATGTGCTTGCGGTTGTGGCGCAAGTGGCCGTCACGGATGTAGTCGATGGTATTGCCGGGGCCCGCGATCTTGCTGGCGAGGATCCAGTCGGCCCGGTCGCCACGGCTTTTGAAGTAATTACCGATATAGCGTTCGGTGGTGGCATAGGTGTCGGCCTTCGGCGGCACCGGGTACATTTCTGCGGTGTCGAGGAAGTTGATCCCTGCGGCCTTGGCCCGTTCGATCTGCGCGAAGGCCTCTGCCTCGCTGTTCTGCTCGCCCCAGGTCATGGTGCCCAAGGCTATCGCGCTTACATTCAGATCGGTGCGGCCCAGCTGTCGATAATCCATCGGGTACTCCTTCGGGGAAAACAATCATAAAAGCAGGTTGAATTTTTTTTCGCAATCTGCATAATTGCCCACCTCTTTCTGCAGTGGAAGTGATGCGCCGCCTGCCGAAGAATCTTGCCGTTGAACGGACGCGCCGACCCGAGCCCCCGATAGCGTCTGTATCCGGCTGCCTTTGACTTGTCAAAGTACGCACTATTCAGTAAGATCCGCCGTCTAATTTACAGGGCGGCCCCTGAGGCTATTAAAGAATGACAACTTTTACTGCAAAACCGGAAACAGTTCAGCGCGACTGGTTTGTCGTCGACGCCGCTGGTCAGACCCTGGGTCGTCTGGCCACTGAAGTCGCCAGCCGTCTGCGTGGCAAGCACAAGCCTGAATACACCCCTCACGTTGATACCGGTGACTACATCGTAATCATCAACGCTGAGCAGGTACGTGTTACCGGCAACAAAGCGCAAGACAAAATGTACTACCGTCACTCCGGTTTCCCAGGCGGTATCAAGTCTTCCAACTTTGAAGGCCTGATTTCCAAGAAGCCTGAAGCCCCGATCGAAATCGCGGTCAAAGGCATGCTGCCGAAGGGCCCACTGGGTCGCGATATGTTTCGCAAGCTGAAAGTCTATGCGGGCGCTGTACACCCTCATGCTGCTCAGCAGCCCCAAGAACTGAAGTTTTAACGGAATAGTTCATTATGTCGGCGACTCAAAATTACGGCACTGGCCGTCGCAAAACCGCAACCGCACGCGTTTTCCTGCGTCCGGGCACTGGTAACATCTCGATCAACAACCGCACTCTGGACAACTTCTTCGGTCGCGAAACTGCCCGCATGGTAGTTCGTCAGCCGCTGGAATTGACCGAGACCGTTGAAAAGTTCGACATCTACGTCACAGTTATCGGTGGCGGTGTAAGTGGTCAAGCTGGCGCAATCCGCCACGGTATCACTCGCGCTCTGATGCAGTACGACGAAACCCTGCGTGGCGCTCTGCGCAAAGCTGGCTTCGTAACTCGCGATGCTCGTGAAGTTGAACGTAAGAAAGTCGGTCTGCGTAAAGCGCGTAAGCGTCCGCAGTACTCGAAGCGTTAATTCGCTTTACGTTCCACAAGAACGCCCAACTCCTCACGGAGCTGGGCGTTTTTTATTGCCTGCGATTTATGCACATTTTTCGCCGTGACAACTTGCCACATCCGTAGACCCCCTATACTACAAGGCCTGGAGAGGGAGCCTCGGGCAATTCCCTTGTCATACGTGGGGCTTTTCATTACCATTCGGCAAAATTTTTATAAGTAAAGATTCAACACTTAGTAGACGCCTGATTTAACAGGCCAAAAAGCTGATGGGAGAGGACTGAATGAGCAATGACGGCGTGAATGCAGGCCGGCGTCGCTTCTTGGTAGCAGCCACATCCGTGGTGGGTGCTGCAGGAGCGGTGGGGGCTGCGGTCCCGTTCGTGGGGTCATGGTTTCCCAGTGCCAAGGCGAAAGCCGCAGGTGCACCGGTGAAGGTGAATGTCAGCAAGATCGACCCAGGCCAGCAGATGATTGCTGAGTGGCGCGGTCAGCCGGTCTTCATCGTTCGTCGTACTGAGGAAATCCTGGGGAATCTGAAGAAAATCGAAGGTCAGCTGTCTGACCCCGACTCCAAGAATTCCGAGCAACCCGCCTACGTTGATAAGGAAATCCGTTCGATCAAGCCAGAGATTCTGCTGCTGATCGGTATCTGCACCCACCTGGGTTGCTCGCCTACCTTCCGCCCTGAAGTTGCCCCTGCCGACCTGGGCAAAGACTGGGTGGGTGGCTACTTCTGCCCTTGCCACGGTTCCCACTACGACCTGGCCGGCCGCGTCTACAAGTCACAACCCGCACCACTGAACCTGCCAGTTCCGCCACATCACTACGAGACTGACAGTGTCATTGTCATTGGCGTCGACGAGGGGGAGAAAGCCTGATGAGCAAGTTCATGGATTGGGTGGATGCGCGCTTCCCCGCGACTAAAATGTGGGAAGACCATCTCAGCAAATATTACGCACCAAAAAACTTCAACTTCTTCTACTTCTTCGGCTCGCTGGCGCTGTTGGTGCTGGTTAACCAGATCGTCACTGGCGTCTGGCTGACGATGAGCTACACCCCGTCGGCGGAAGAGGCGTTCGCCTCCGTCGAGTACATCATGCGTGATGTCGAGTACGGCTCGATCCTGCGCCTGCTGCACTCCACCGGCGCTTCGGCGTTCTTCATCGTCGTCTACATGCACATGTTCCGTGGCCTGCTGTACGGCTCTTACCAGAAGCCTCGCGAGCTGGTGTGGGTGTTCGGCATGTTGATCTACCTGGCGCTGATGGCCGAGGCTTTCATGGGCTACCTGCTGCCGTGGGGGCAGATGTCGTACTGGGGCGCCCAGGTGATCATCTCGCTGTTTGGTGCGATTCCGGTGATCGGCAATGACCTGACCCAGTGGATCCGGGGTGACTACCTGATCTCCGGCATCACCCTGAACCGCTTCTTTGCCTTGCACGTCGTGGCCCTGCCGATTGTGATTCTGGGCCTGGTTGTGTTGCACATCCTGGCGCTGCACGAAGTGGGTTCGAACAACCCGGACGGCGTGGACATCAAGAAGCATAAAGACGAAAACGGCATCCCGTTGGACGGCATTCCGTTCCACCCGTACTACACCGTGAAAGACATTGTCGGCGTCGTCGTCTTCCTGTTCATCTTCTGCTCGATCGTGTTCTTTTTCCCGGAAATGGGTGGTTATTTCCTGGAGAAGCCGAACTTTGAACAAGCCAACGCCTTCAAGACACCTGAGCACATTGCGCCGGTCTGGTACTTCACGCCGTTCTACGCGATCTTGCGTGCGATTCCCGACAAGCTCATGGGCGTGATGGCAATGGGGGCATCGATCGCCATGCTATTCGTCTTGCCGTGGCTCGACCGAAGCCCGGTCAAGTCCATGCGCTACAAGGGCTGGCTGAGCAAGATCTGGCTGTGGGTGTTCTGCATTGCGTTCGTGATCCTGGGTGTATTGGGCGTATTGGCGCCGACGCCTGAGCGCACGTTGCTGTCACAGGTTTGCACCTTCCTGTACTTCGCCTACTTCATTCTGATGCCGTTCTACACCCGGCTCGAGAAGACCAAACCGGTTCCGGAAAGGGTGACTGGCTGATGAAAAAGTTATTTGTTGCTTTGATGCTTGCGGCGCTGCCGCTACTGTCCTTCGCGGCCGAGCACGGCCCGGAGCTGGAAAAAGTCGACATCGACGTGTCCGACAAGGCCGCCATGCAGGATGGGCTGCGTACCTTCACCAACTACTGCATGGGCTGCCACAGCGCCAAGTTCCAGCGTTACGAGCGTGTCGCCGATGACCTGGGGATCCCGCATGACGTGATGCTCAGCCACTCGGTGTTCACCGGCGCGAAAATCGGCGACCACATGAGCATCGGTATGCAGCCAGCCGACGCCAAGGTCTGGTTCGGTGCAGCACCGCCTGACCTGACCCTGGTGGCGCGCGTGCGCGGCACCGATTGGCTCTACGGTTACCTGAAATCCTTCTACGAAGACCCGGCGCGTCCTTATGGCGTGAACAACAAAGTCTTCCCGAACGTCGGCATGCCCAACGTTCTGGTCGGCCTGCAGGGTCGCCAAGTGGTAGGATGCAAGCAGGTTCAGGTCGTTGAAGACGGCAAGAAGCAATATGATCCGTTGACTGGCACGCCTCTGACACATGAAGCGTGCGACCAACTGACCATCGTGCCCAAGACCGGTACGCTGAACGAAGAGCAGTTCGACGAGAAGGTCAAGAATCTGGTGACCTTCCTGGCCTACTCGGCCAACCCGGTCAAACTGCAACATCAGCGCATTGGTACTTATGTGTTGCTGTACCTGGCCTTCTTCTTCGTATTCGCCTATCTGCTCAAACGCGAATACTGGAAGGATGTGCATTGATCCAACCGTAAGCAATTGCTGTTAATCTTGCGCGCCCAGCGGCATCTCTGAATACGTAGCGCTCTGGTTCAACCAGGCACTGCAGAGATGCTCTCTGGGCGCGCTCGTTTTTGAGCTTTCGATAATTTCAACAAGCGAGGAGGACCGCCATGGGCGTGACCAATCGGTTGGCCTGTTACTCCGACCCCGCCGACCACTATTCCCACCGAGTACGCATCGTGCTCGCAGAGAAGGGTGTCAGCGCCGAGATCATCAGTGTGGAGGCAGGACGTCATCCGCCGAAACTGATCGAAGTGAACCCTTACGGCAGCTTGCCCACCCTGGTCGATCGTGACCTGGCGTTGTGGGAGTCAACCGTGGTGATGGAATACCTGGATGAGCGTTACCCGCATCCACCTTTGTTGCCGGTGTATCCGGTGGCGCGTGCCAACAGTCGCCTGCTGATCCATCGGATCCAGCGTGACTGGTGTGGGCTGGTGGATGTGATTCTGGATACACGCAGTAAAGAAGCCGTTCGGGTGCAGGCGCGTAAGGAATTGCGCGAGAGCCTGACGGGTGTTTCGCCGCTGTTCGCCGACAAACCTTTTTTCCTCAGCGAGGAACAAAGCTTGGTGGATTGCTGCCTATTACCCATACTCTGGCGCTTGCCGATCCTGGGCATTGAACTGCCACGGCCGGCCAAGCCGTTGCTTGATTACATGGAGCGCCAGTTTGCGCGTGAGGCTTTCCAGGCAAGTCTGTCTGGTGTCGAACGCGACATGCGCTAAGGCTTAAGGAGCCGCTGATGAACTCCAGTCGACCCTATTTGGTCCGCGCGCTCTATGAGTGGATCGTGGACAACGATTGCACCCCGCACATGCTGGTCAACTCTGAATTTCCCAAGGTTGACGTGCCGCAGGGTTTTGCCAGTGATGGGCAGATCGTGCTGAACGTATCACCCAGTGCTGTGCGCCACCTGCACATGGACAACGAAGCGGTAAGCTTCGAAGGGCGTTTTGGCGGCGTGCCGCATACGCTGTTCGTGCCGATTGGCGCAATCCTCGGGATCTATGCCCGTGAGAATGGCCAAGGCATGGTGTTCGATCTGGAGTCGCCTTTCGAGGACGATGAAGCGATCGAAGGTGACGACGGTGACGATCTGCCACCGCCGGACTCCGAGCCTCCGCGTCCAAGCGGCCGGCCGAGCTTGAAAGTGGTGAAGTAAGCGGCGTTCACTTTCGGGTGAGCCTTAAAAATGCCTCGGCCTGTGCCGGGGCATTTTTTTGG
>NZ_LXJP01000057.1:0-43640 GCF_001728855.1 Pseudomonas sp. AP19
GCCCAGATAGATGTTGTCACCCATGCCGATTTCGTCGCCGTAATACAACGTCGGCGTGCCGGGCATCGACAACAACAGGCTGTTGAGCAGTTCAATGCGGCGGCGGTCGCGCTCCATCAGCGGCGCCAGGCGCCGGCGGATGCCGAGGTTGATGCGGGCGCGACGATCAGCGGCGTAGTAGTTCCACAGGTAGTCGCGCTCTTTGTCGGTGACCATTTCCAGGGTCAGCTCATCGTGGTTGCGCAGGAAAATCGCCCACTGGCAATTGGCGGGGATCTCCGGGGTCTGACGCAGAATATCAGTGATGGGGAAGCGATCTTCCTGGGCCAGCGCCATGTACATGCGCGGCATCAACGGGAAGTGGAAAGCCATATGGCATTCGTCGCCGTCGTCGCCTTTTTTGTCACCAAAATACAACTGGGTGTCTTCCGGCCATTGGTTGGCTTCGGCGAGCAGCATGCGGTCGGGGTAATGGGCGTCGATCTCGGCGCGGATCTGCTTGAGGACGTCGTGGGTTTCCGGCAGGTTTTCGTTGTGGGTGCCATCGCGCTCGATCAAGTACGGAATCGCGTCCAGGCGCAGGCCGTCAATGCCCATGTCCAGCCAGTAACGCATCACCGACAACACCGCTTTCATCACTTGCGGGTTGTCGAAGTTGAGGTCCGGCTGGTGGGAATAGAACCGGTGCCAGAAGTACTGGCCGGCCACCGGGTCCCAGGTCCAGTTGGACTTTTCGGTGTCGAGGAAAATGATGCGCGTGCCGTCGTATTTCTGATCGTCGTCCGACCACACATAGAAGTCCCGCGCGGCCGAACCCGGCTTGGCCTTGCGCGCCCGCTGGAACCAGGGATGCTGGTCGGAAGTGTGGTTGATCACCAGTTCGGTGATCACCCGCAGCCCGCGTTTGTGTGCCTCGCTGATAAAGCGCTTGGCGTCGGCCATGGTCCCGTAGTCGCTGTGCACACCACGGTACTCGGCGATGTCGTAGCCGTCGTCGCGGCGTGGCGAGGGGTAAAACGGCAACAGCCAGATGGTGTTCACGCCCAGGTCGGCGATGTAATCGAGCTTGGCAATCAGGCCGGGGAAATCGCCGATGCCGTCGTTATTGGAGTCGAAATAGGATTTAACGTGTACCTGGTAGATCACCGCGTCCTTGTACCAGAGCGGGTCTTTGATAAAGGTGGCAGCCTTGGGTTTCTTCGCCATTGGAAACTCCTGAAATGCTTGAACATTGACCTGAAGGGGGCGGGTTCGAGGCGGGCGCTGGCGGGCCTGCGATAGTCGCGTGTCAGGCAATCAACGTGTCACTGATAAACGGCTATCACCGGCAAGCCAGGTCGCACATTTGATCCTCATCGATCTGAAGATCAGGCTCAGTTCAGGATGAAGTGATTCTCCAGATACCAAACGGCATCTGCGGGTCAAGCCGCGTCCACTGGGTCTTGCCGTACCAGGTCCAGCGGTGGCCGCTCATCAAGTCTTCGCCTTGGGTCTGGGCGTCATCGGGCAAGCCCATTTCCCACAACGGCAACTCAAAATGCGCCTCTTGGGCGTTGAATGGGTCGAGGTTGACGGCGACCAGAATGAAATTGCTGCCGTCTTCACTGCGTTTGCCGAAGTACAGGATGTTGTCGTTCCAGGCGTTGTACAGCTTCAGCCCCAAGTGCGTGTGCAGCGCGGGGTTCTGCCGGCGAATACGGTTGAGCTGGGCGATTTCGGCAATGATATTTCCGGGGGCGGTGTAGTCCCGTGGGCGGATCTCGTATTTCTCTGAATCCAGATACTCTTCCTTGCCCGGGACCGGTGCCGCCTCGCACAGCTCAAACCCCGAATACATGCCCCACAGGCCCGAGCCCATGGTGGCCAGCGCCGCGCGGATCAAAAAGCCCGGGCGGCCGGACTCATGCAGGAAGCCTGGGTTGATGTCCGGTGTGTTGACGAAGAAGTTCGGCCGGTAGCATTCGCGCCACGGCGACTCGTTCAACTGCGCGAAGTATTCACTCAACTCGGCCTTGGTGTTGCGCCAGGTGAAATAGGTGTAGCTCTGGGAATAACCGACCTTGCCCAGGCGCGCCATCATCGCCGGCGTGGTGAATGCCTCGGCCAGGAAGATTACGTCGGGGTGCTTGGCGCGCACATCGCTGATCAACCATTGCCAGAACGGCAGCGGCTTGGTGTGTGGGTTGTCGACACGGAAGGTCTTCACGCCCTCTTCCACCCAGCCCACCACCACGTCGCGCAACTCGGTCCACAGGCTCGGAATCGCGTCAGCCGCATAGAAGTCGACGTTGACGATGTCCTGATACTTTTTCGGCGGGTTTTCCGCGTATTTGATCGTGCCGTCCGGACGCCAGTTGAACCAGCCCGGATGCTCTTTGAGCCACGGGTGGTCCTGGGAACACTGGATGGCAAAATCCAGCGCGATTTCCAGGCCATGGTCGGCGGCGGCCTTGACCAGGCGACGGAAGTCGTCACGGCTGCCCAATTGCGGGTGGATGGCGTCATGACCGCCCGCCTCGCTGCCAATTGCGTAGGGGCTGCCAGGATCCTCCGGGCCCGCCGTCAGGGCATTGTTCTTGCCCTTGCGATGGCTGCGGCCGATAGGATGGATCGGCGGAAAATAGAGGACGTCGAACCCCATGTCGTGGATCATCGACAAGCGTGAGTGCACATCGTTGAAGGTGCCGTGGCGTGCCGGATCGTCGGTGATCGAGCGGGGGAACAGCTCGTACCAACTGGCAAACTGTGCGGCGCTGCGCTCAACGTCAATCGGGTAGGCGGGGCTGATGCTCAGGTAGGCGCGGTGGTCGGCCTGGGTCATCAGGTGTGCACTTTCTTCGTGCAGGAACTGCGCAACCTGCTCGGTTTCCAGCCGGCCTGCAAGCTCGTGGTGCAACAACATCAAACGATCGCGCAATTCGTTGTCACTGCGTTCAGCCGCTTGCAAGACCAGGCTGCGGCCCTCCTGCAACTCCAGGCTGACGGGCACCCCGGCCTCATGTTTCTTGCGCAGTTCGTAACAGAAGCTGGCGAAGGTATCGATCCAGGCTTCGATGCAATATTCGTGAAGGCCTTGCTGTGCAACGGTAAACGCGCCTTCCCAGCCATTGTTGCCGACATCGGTCATGACCACGCTGTGCCAGCTTTCATCCTGCAGCGGGCGCCAGCGGATCAGTACGGCGAGCTTGTCATGGCCGTCGGCGAACACCTTGCTGGTAACGGTTACCCGCTGCCCAACCACAGCTTTTACGGCGAATTCGCCGCCGTCGATTACCGGGGTGGTGCTTTCGATAGCGATCCTTGGCAACAGCAACGCCTGGGACAGCGGCAATGGTGAATGGTCTGGAGCCAGTGTTTCAGCAGTCATCGAGCATCTTCCCCTTACGCCCTGTGGACGCTCTTTGCTTGATCCGAATTCTGATACGGCGACGCTCTCCCTGAGCAGGGCCGTAATAGGTCCGAGCCTGTGGCCAGGTGAAAAGTTCAGGTGGATATGCCGCCATTGGGCGGGGAATCAATTCTCCCCCGCGGTTGTCCACCGATAGAGCAAAGCACAAAGGAGGCCACACCGATGAATATCCCGATCCCGGCTGAAACGCCTGACCCGAATATCGACAACCCGACCCTGCCGCCCAGCGAACCGCAACCGATTCCGGAGAAAGAGCCGCCGGAAAACGAACCGCCGCCCGTGCAAGAGCCGCCCACCACTGTGCCGCCGGTCATCGTCTGAAATAAACCTGGCGAACACGCACTTGCCCGCAATCAAGCACTTTGCGGGCAAGCACTACAGACACTTCCTACGAACGGTAAAGACAGCTCTTAACTCTACGCCCCTCCTCATCATCAGAAAATCTGCTCGCGTGGACCTCGGCCTTGCTTCTGTTTGGCGCGGTCCCCTTCAATCACAACGCGAGTGCTGACCATGTCGATAACATCGTTGCTCCCCCAGGCTCCCCTGCCAATGCTGTCGAACCCCAACCCGACGGGCTCAAATGATCCCGCACCCAAACAGCCACCCGAGGGGCCTCAACGCGACAGCCTCAATCCCCGCAAACCGCTGCACAATGAAACGCCTGAAAGCCCCCTGACCGCCGAGACGCCGACAACGTCGGAACCGTCGCCAGACGTCATCGCCAAGATGAACAGAATCACCGAACTGTTAAGCCCGGACAGTCTCATCCAGATGATGCGCGATCCATACGCCAGGAACACTGCGCAGAGCCTCAAGGACATGCGGGAGTTGTTGAGCGAGGAATCACTTAACACCCTGACCAGTGACCCTGCCGAGATGTCACGTTTGCGGGATAACATCGGCCAGTTATTAAGCGAAAAACACATCCAGGCCAGACAGGCTGAAGCCGCAGTGATCCCAAACCCCAACCTGACGCAAGAAAGGATCCGGGAACGCACGCGCAAGGTCGACCCCACAGAAAGCTACGTGGCTTACAAGCAAATCGAAACCGAAAGGCAACAGGAGCATGCCAATGCTCAACAGCGCATCCGGCTGAGCACCCCGCTCAGCAAAAACCTGATGGCTATTGGCAAGCCATTTCAGAACGCCGAGACCGACCGCAACCCAGCGGCAAAATCGAAACCCCTGCAACCCAAGGAGGACAGCACGCCCTCCGGCATCGACAAAAACCCCGCGGATGCCAACACCGGAGCCTCAGCCGACGCCGTCACCAAAATGAACAGAATCAACCACCTGCTAAGCCGCGACAGCCTCATCCAGATGCTGCGCGAACCGGATTCCGAGCAAACCACGCAGCGCAAAACCGAGTTGCAGGAACTGTTGAGCGAGGACTCGCTTAAAACCCTGGCGACGGATCCCGTAGAACTGGCCAAGCTGAAAAACACCATCAGCCAAATCTTCAGCGAGACCCATCTGCAAGCCCTGCAACGCGAGGCCGATGCCATGCCAACGTCAGCGCCGCCGAAGGCCGAGACCGACAGCAACCCTTCGGCAAAATCGAAAGTCCTGCAACCCAAGGAGGACAGCCAGCCCTCCAGCATCGACGAAAGCCCGGCGGACGCCAACACCAAAGCCTCGGCCGACGCCATCACCAAAATGAACAGAATCAACCACCTGCTAAGCCGCGACAGCCTCATCCAGATGCTGCGCGAACCGGGTTCCGAAGAGACCGCACAGCGCGGAGCCGAACTGCAGGAACTGTTGAGCGAAGACTCGCTTAAAACCCTGGCGACGGATCCCGCAGAACTGGCCAAGCTGAAGAACACGATCAGCGAAACCTTGAGCGAGGCCAGCCTGGAAGCCCTGAAACGCGAGGCTGCGACCCTTCCTGGGTCAGCGCCGCCGACTGCACAGGTGCACAAGGACGCGCCGCAGCCCGAGACCGACTCATCCGCCGAGCTTGCCCCCGCAGATCCGGGCAATACCGCGGTGCCCCGCCCTGCAGGCACGCCGCAGATTTTCAGCTACAACGACCTCAGCGCGAACCCTGGGGCGGTGATGAGCTTTACCTCAGGCACAGACAAGATCGATCTGAGCGGCATTCGCACGCAACTGGGTGAAAAGCCGTTGCCATTGGTCGAGCGTTTCTCCGGCATCAGTGGCGAGATGACGATTAATTACTACGCGGGCAGCAACACCAGTTTCGTGACGATTTCGCGCAAGCCGGGTGAACCACCGTTCGAACTGAAGGTATTGGGCGAAGTGCGCTACCGGGACATCCAGGCCTGATAGCCACTCACTCGTCCTTTTCCAACCGCTTGACGATCATCGGCATCACGCTGAACACCGCCAACGCGAGCAACGTACTGAGCACCGCCGTCGATTCACGCCCCAGCCCCGCTGCCACACCAATGGCAGCGGTCATCCACAACCCGGCGGCGGTGGTCAGGCCTTTGACGTGCTGGCCTTCTTCATCTTCCTTGCCCTTGAGAATCGTCCCCGCCCCGAGGAAACCAATCCCCGCAATGACGCCCTGCAGCACCCGGCTCATGGCATCGGCCTGGCTACCCGACATCTGCGGCACCAACACAAACAATGCGGCCCCCATTGCCACCAGCATATGAGTGCGCACACCGGCTGCCTTGCCCTTATGTTCACGCTCAAAACCCAGAATGCCGCCCAGGACCGCGGCGATCAGCAGGCGCACGGTAATCTGAGTGAGCTGCCGTGCATCACCGATATCGGCGAACTCGGCGTGCAGGGTTTGCAAGACTTCTTGCCACCAGGCGTCCATGAATGCGCTCCTTTGTCAGGGTGGGTAAAGATTGCCGTCAAAGCATGGACAGCAGCGACCGCCAGTCAGTTGCCTGGAACGCCTGGCAACGCCGTGCACCCTAACGATCACCAGCCTTTGCAAAGGAGATCAACATGCCAGTCCGTATCGAACATCAGACGTGTTATTTCAAGGTCAACGACGACGGCCAGGAACAGAGTTTGCCGGCGGGTGAAGTCACGGTCAGCACGGATGTTGGCAAGTCCATGTCCTACGTGGCGCTGAGCGGCGAGCAGATTTACATCACCGAAGCGGAGGCCGACGCGCTCACAGTGGCCGGTGCAACCGATGGGCGCCAGCACAAGAAGGTCACCGAGCCTGGTTCGGCGATTTAATTGATCTGTATCAGCGCACGCTCAATACTGCTGCACCCTAGGCGCCACGGCGTGCAGCAGATTGTCGCAGGCGCGCGCAAACAGCCCATCTGATCCGCTTTTTATCGCCATACCTGAGTCTGTTATGCAAACAGCTCGGCGCTCATAGTTCATCGGCCTGATGGAGGCTGATGAGCGAACGACCATGAGCGAAAGAATCCCAACCGTGGAAACCTTTGAGCCACTGCACCCAAAGCAGGTCAAGGCCAAATCCAGTGACAACCTGATCCATACCCGTAGCTTCAGTGGCCTGTACCGCACCTTGCGCGTGAGTGGCGCCGCTGTGCTGTTCCTGGCGTTTTTTGGCACCGTGTGGCTGAACTGGGGTGGGCGCCAAGCCGTGCTTTGGGACTTGGCGGAAAGCAAATTCCACATCTTCGGCGCGACTTTCTGGCCCCAGGATTTCATCCTGCTGTCGGCGCTGCTGATCATCTGCGCCTTCGGTCTGTTCGCGATAACCGTATTTGCCGGCCGCGTATGGTGCGGCTACACCTGCCCGCAAAGCTCGTTTACCTGGCTGTTCATGTGGTGCGAAAAGGTCACCGAAGGTGAGCGTAACCAACGCATCAAGCTGCAAGCGGCGCCGTGGAGCCTGGCCAAGCTCGCGCGGCGTTCGGCCAAGCACACCCTGTGGCTGGGCATCAGCGTACTGACCGGGCTGACCTTTGTCGGCTATTTCACCCCCATCCGGCCGTTGGCTACCGAGCTGTTGACCTGGCAAATGGGCGGCGTGAGTCTGTTTTGGGTGCTGTTTTTCACCGGAGCCACTTACCTCAACGCCGGCTGGCTGCGCGAAGCGGTGTGCATGCACATGTGCCCGTATGCACGCTTCCAAAGCGTGATGTTCGACAAAGACACCTTGACCATCTCCTACGACACGGCGCGTGGCGAACAGCGCGGGCCGCGCAAGCGCGACGCCAGGCCGGCCGACGTCGGCCTGGGTGATTGCATCGACTGCCAGTTGTGTGTGCAAGTGTGTCCCACCGGTATCGATATCCGTGACGGTCTGCAAATGGAGTGCATCGGCTGCGCGGCGTGCATCGACGCCTGCGACTCGATCATGGATAAGATGGGCTATGCCCGTGGCCTGGTGAGCTATACCTCCGAACACCAACTGCAAGGTGGCAAAACCCGCCTGCTCAGGCCGCGGCTGATCGGCTACAGTGCCGTGTTGCTGGTAATGATCGCGGCATTGGTGGTGGCCCTGGTGGAACGTCCGATGGTGTCGCTGGACGTCACCAAGGACCGCGGCATGTTCCGCGAAAACAGCCAGGGCTTGATTGAGAACATCTACAGCCTCAAGGTCATCAACAAGACCCAGCAGCGCCAGGCCTATCGCCTGGAACTGGTCGACGCTGAAGGCTTCCAGTTGCAGGGCAAGACCGAGATCAGCCTCGCGCCGGGCGAAATCAGCGATATACCGGTGTCGGTCGCTTTACTGGCCGACAAGCCGGCGAGCAGTTCGCAAACCCTGCGATTCAAGGTGACGGATGTGGACGAGCCCTGGATCTACAGTGCCGCCGACAGTCGCTTTGTGGCACCGATTAACCGCTGAGGTAGAGCGGAATATGCCCAGACTCAACGGCGCAGGCGGGCTTGCTCGGCGTGTACCCACTGAAAATTGTTTAAGGCTCCGATGAAACGCTACGAAAAATTCGCCGATGACATCGCAGAACTGATCCGCTCCGGCGTCCTCGGGCCCGGCCAGCGGGTGCCGTCGGTGCGCTACGCGAGCCAGACCTACGGCGTCAGCCCGTCCACAGTGTTCCAGGCCTACTACCTGCTGGAACGCCGTGGCCTGATCCGTGCACGGCCGCGTTCCGGCTACTTCGTCAACACCCATGCACCGAGCCCGTTTTCCGAACCTGTGGTGAGTGAGCACGTGCATGAGTCCACCGAAGTGGATGTGAGTGAGCTGGTATTTTCGGTGCTCGACTCCATCAAGGACCCCACTACCGTGCCTTTCGGCTCGGCCTTCCCCAGCCCGATGCTGTTCCCGCTGCCCCGCCTGGCCCGCTCCCTGGCCAGCGCCAGCCGCGAGATGGACCCGCGCCTGGTGGTCACCGACATGTCGCCGGGCAACCCCCAACTGCGCCGACAGATTGCCCTGCGCTATATGGTCGGCGGCCTGATGCTGCCCATGGAAGAGCTGCTGATCACCAATGGCGCCCTGGAGGCGCTGAATTTGTGCCTGCAGGCCGTGACGGAACCGGGCGACCTGGTGGCCATTGAAGCACCGGCGTTTTATGCCTGCCTGCAAGTGCTGGAGCGGCTGAAGCTCAAGGCGGTGGAAATTCCCGTGCACCCGCGCGACGGCATCGACCTGAACGCCCTGGCGAAAAGCCTGGAACGCTACCCGATCAAGGCTTGCTGGACCATGACCAGCTTTCAGAACCCGATGGGCGCGACCTTGCCGGAGGCGAAAAAACAGGCATTGGTGGAACTGCTGCGCACCCATCAAGTGCCGCTGATCGAAGACGATGTGTACGCCGAGTTGTACTACGGGCAACACGCGCCAAAGCCGGCCAAAGCGTTCGACACCGAAGGGCTGGTGATGCACTGCGGCTCGTTTGCCAAAAGCCTGGCGCCGGGCTACCGCGTCGGCTGGGTGGCGGCCGGGCGCTTTGCGCAAAAGGTCGAGCGGCTGAAGCTGATGACCTCGTTATGCCCGTCAATGCCGGCCCAGGCAGCCATTGCCGACTACTTGCAACACGGTGGCTACGACCGGCACTTGCGCAAATTGCGTTACGCGCTGGAGGAACAACAAAGCGCCATGCTGGCCGCGATCGCGCGTTACTTCCCGGCACAAACGCGGGTCAGCCAGCCGGCCGGCGGTTATTTCCTGTGGCTGGAATTGCCGGAGCAAACCGACTCGTTGAAGCTGTTCCAGATGGCCCTGGCCCAGGGCATCAGCATTGCGCCGGGGCCGATCTTCTCGGCAACCCAGCGCTTCAGAAATTGCATTCGCCTGAACTACGGCAGCCCCTGGACCGAGGCGTCGGAGAAGGCCATGGAGACATTGGGGCGGATTGTACGCTCGTTTTAAACTGGAACTCAGATAAAGGAAAAACCACCTACAACGGCGCGCACGTTCCAGCAAAAGTGTGTGTCCTTGATCTCAACCAACAGGTTTATTTCCATGTATATGTCTGTCACTTCCGCGGTCCTAAGGTTACCGTCCATCCCACCCCACTACATGCGTGCAGAGGAACAAAAACACCTGCGCGAGATGACGGGGCCTGTTAGCCGCTCAGCAGTAGATCACCGTTCGGCAGACCGGATCATCGAACAAAGTGCGGTAACCCGACGCTTCCTGGATGGCCGCGAACATTACCTGGTGGGCGATGACCTCAAGTTGCAGGTGGGCGATTGGACCAATGCCAATCCTGCCCCGCAATCAAGGGCCGATGCGGCCTACAACCTGGACAAAGTATTACGCTTTATCGACAACGTGGATGATCGAAGCCTGAACGCAAGCGTCAGTCGCAATGGGCAGATCGACGGGTTTTCCGAGAGTGGCTACAGCTACGTGGACAACTCCGAGGCCAGCCTGCTCAGACGGTTTTCCTGGTACGGGTATGAAGAACTGCGCCACCAGCCCACCTGATGACGCGGTACGTTAACGGCCGCCGGCCAAATCCACGAATGTCCCAGTGGCGTAGGAAGCCTTATCCGACAACAACCAGATAATCGCTTCCGCCACCTCATCCGGGCGCCCGCCACGGGCCATGGGGATACCGGACTCCAGCTTGCTGACCCGGTCCGGGTCCCCGCTCAAGGCGTGAAAGTCGGTAAAGATATAGCCAGGGCGCACCGCGTTGACACGAATCCCCTCACCCGCCACCTCTTTGGACAGGCCAATGGTGAAACTGTCCAAGGCACCTTTGGAGGCGGCATAGTCGACATATTCACCCGGCGCACCCAGGCGTGACGCCGCCGACGACACATTGACGATACTGCCGCCCTGCCCGCCATGCTTGGGCGACATGCGCAGCACCGCGTGCTTGGCACACAGGATCGGCCCCAGCACGTTGGTCTTGATGGTTTTCAGGATGCGAAACTCAGACATCTCGTCGACCCGCGACTTATGCCCGACAGTGCCGGCGTTGTTGACCAGGGCGGTGACACGCCCCAATTCAGCATCCACACGGCTGAACAACGCGATCACTTCATCTTCGATGCTCACATCGGCACGCACGGCAATCGCCTGCGCACCCAGGGCGCGGACCTGATCCAGCATGCGCTGGGCAGCGGCTTCATCGGACTGGTAGTTGAGGCAAATGCGATAGCCCTGGCGAGCGGCCAGCAACGCGGTCTCGGCGCCGATACCACGGCTGCCCCCGGTGATGATGAGGACTTTGTCCATGCGTGCGGTCTCCTGAGTCAACCTGATCGTTAGGGTTGGCCCCAAGAATACCCGTCACCCAGTGCTTTTGTCAGGCGTTAACGCCTCTTCGGCGCGCTGGATGTCGGCCATGAAACCCTCCGCCGGCAACGGGTGGCCCAACAAATAGCCTTGCAGGGAATTACACCCCAGGCGGGTCAGGAAACTCTGCTGCACATCGGTCTCCACACCTTCGGCGACGATTCGCAGCCCCAGCGCCTGGCCGAGCGCCACAATGGCCGAGACGATAGCGGCATCATCGCTGTCGTGTTCCAGGTCGCGCACGAAACCGCGGTCGATCTTCAACTCGTTGGCCGGCAGGCGCTTGAGGTACATCAGGCTCGAGTACCCGGTGCCAAAGTCATCAATGGACAGGTCGACGCCCATGTCCGCCAGTTGCTGCAACACCATCATGCTCGCATCGGCATCGCTCATGGCGGTGGTTTCGGTGATTTCCAGGGTCAGGCTGTTGGCCGGCAACTGGTGACGGTCCAGGGCTGAAGCGACACTTTTTACCAACCCGGCATGGCAGAACTGCAACGCCGACAGGTTGACCGCAATGCGCCAGTCTTCATAGCCCTGCAGGTACCACAGGCGCATCTGGCGGCAGGCTTCGTTCAGCACCCACTCACCGATGGGAATAATCAAGCCGGTCTTTTCCGCCAGTTCGATAAAGGTGGCCGGCAGCATCAACCCCTGCTGCGGATGCTCCCAGCGCAGCAAGGCTTCAGCGCCAATCGCAATACCGCTGAGCGCATCAAACTTGGGCTGGTAATACAATCGAAACTGCTCGTGCTCAACGGCGTTGCGCAGGTCTTGCAACAACTGCAATTGCTTGCGCGCGTTGGTGTTCATCGACACATCGAAGAAGCTGTAGCCATTCTTGCCCATACCCTTGGCGTGGTACATCGCGGCGTCGGCATTCATCAACAGTTCTTGAGGGGTGTTGCCGTTGCCCGGAAACAAGGCAATGCCGATGCTCGCGGAAATATTCAGCTCATGTTCGGCGACCTTGAACGCACGATTGATCAGCCCGACCTGACGTTCGGCCAGGCCCATCGCATCATCCGGCTGCGTCAGTTGCACCAGCAGCACAAACTCATCGCCGCCGATACGGGCCAGGGTGTCCTGACTGCGCAGGTCCTCGCGCAGACGCAGGCCCACCTCCCGCAGCAACTGGTCGCCCATGTGGTGGCCAAACGCATCGTTGACGGGCTTGAAGCCATCCAGGTCGATAAACATCAGGGCAAAGCACCCGCCCTGCTCCTTCACTGTCTGGATGGCTTGTTGAATACGGTCGGCGAGCAAGGTGCGGTTCGGCAGGCCGGTGAGCATGTCATGCAGGGCCAGGTGGGTCAGTTCCTGGTTGGCCAGGGTCAGGGAGTCGGCCAGAACGGCGGTGCGCGCTTCGAGGCGGGCATCCAGCAGCGAGGTCAGCAGCGCGATGATCAACACCGCCAATGACGTGATCAGCACCAGGTTATCCAGGCCCTTGCCGCTCAGGCCGGTCAGCGCGGCGCCACAAAAACTGTCGTCGGCAAAGCGTGCTGCAGCCATGCCGGTGTAATGCATGCCTACGATTGCAATGCCCATGATCACCGCAGCGCCCCCGCGTGCCAAGCGCACGTAAGGGGTGTTGCGCCGCAGGTTGAAGGCGATCCACAGGGCAGCGCCAGAGGCGACTACCGCAATCAGCAACGAAGCGCCAAACAACGTGGGGTCGTAGTCGATACCCGGGGTCATGCGCATCGCCGCCATGCCGGTGTAGTGCATGCTGCTGATGCCCGCCCCCATGATCAGCGCACCAAACGCCAGCTGCCACGCAGGCAAGCGGGCCTGACTGACCAGCCATAGTGCGAAGCCGCTGGATAACACGGCGATCAGCAGCGACAGCGCGGTAATCCCCAGGTCAAACCCGAGGGCGAACGGCAGGCGCAACGCCAACATGCCGATAAAGTGCATGGACCACACGCCTGTGCCCATTGCCAATGCGCCACCCGTCATCCACACATAAACCGCGCGCCCCTGGGCGGTCGCGAGGCGGCCGGCCAGGTCCAGCGCCGTGTAGGACGCCAGGATCGCGACGAACAGGGAGATCACGACCAGAGAGGGGGAATAGCTACCGATCAGCATGGGCTTTCTCAAGACTGACGGGCGTGGGACGCCCGTGCCAGGTGGCAAAGCGGGCGATTGTAGCGAGAATAAATCTTGGCGAGTTGATTAATTATCAGAAGGCCAGCATCGGCGTTTTGACGTCAATCCAATGGCTGTAAAGCGCCGGTTTCAGTGGGGTTGGCGTCACTCCTTATTGGCTATCGCGGTCACCCCGTCCCATCCACCGCCCAACGCAGCAATCAGTTGCACACTCGCCACCAACCGCGTTTGCAACAGCGTCAGCACCGTGCGTTCGTTACTCAACGCCGTCGCCTGCACGGTCACCACATCCAGGTAGGCAATCAGCCCGGCCTTGTACTGGTTTTGCGTCAACCGCAACGACTCCCGCGCCGCGTCCAGGGCTTCATTGCTGACAACGGCCTCGTCCTCCAGCACCTTCAACTGCACCATGTAGTTTTCCACTTCGCGAAAACCATCCAGCACCGTCTGGCGGTACTTCGCCACCGTCTCGTCATACGAGGCCTCCGTTCGGTCGACTTCCGCCGAACGCTGACCACCGTCAAACAGGGTCATCGCCAACTTCGGCCCCACTGACCAGAAACGGTTCGGCAAGCTGATCCAGTTGGCGTAGGTGCTGCTGGAATACCCCCCCGCCAGGCTCAAGGTCAAGTCTGGATAATAAGCCGCCTTGGCCACGCCAATATTGGCGTTGGCGGCGATCACCGAACGTTCGGCCGAGGCGATATCCGGGCGACGTTCCAGTAATTGCGACGGCACGCTGACTGGAATTTGCGGCAGTGCGGGGATGTCTTTACTGACCGCCAGATTGAAGTTGGCCGGCGCCTCGCCAATCAATACGGCGATGGCGTTTTCCAACTGGGCACGTTGCCAGATCAGGTCGATCAGGCTGGCCTGGGTGGTCTTGAGCTGGGTTTGTGCCTGAGCAATCGCATCCTTGCCGGACACACCGGCGCGGTACTGGTTTTCGGTCATTTGCAGCGAACGCTGGTAGGCGTCCAGCGTGGCTTGCAACAAGCGGGTCTGTTCATCCATGACGCGCAGTTTCAAATAGCTTTGCACCAGCTCGGACTGCTGGCTCAGGCGCATCGCCGCGAGGTCCGCCGAGCTGGCCTCGGCCGTGGCTTCATTGGCTTCCAGGCCGCGGCGCAACTTGCCCCACACATCCGCTTCCCAACTCACGCCCAATTGCGCGTTGAGGGTGTCGCGAATACCACTGCTGGAACTGCTCAGGCTGGCACTGCTGCTGCCGGTCCCCTGGCTGGCGCGGGTCTTGCCGACGCTCAGGTCCACGCTCGGGAAAAACGCCCCGCGGGCGCTGCGCACCTGGGCCTGGGCCTGACGGAAGCGCGCTTCGGCCTGGGCGACGGTCTGGTTGGCATTATTGAGGCGTGTCACCAGCTCATTGAGCTGGCGGTCGCCATACAACTCCCACCAGGCGCCGCGAGCCAGCGAGTCACTGGGCGTGGCCTGACGCCAGCCCTGGGCTTCCTTAAATTGCACCGGCTCGATGACCGCCGGGCGCTGGTAATCCGGGCCGATGGCGCACGCGCTGAGCAGCGCGCCGCACAGCACCAGGCTGGCGACGCGGGAACCACGCGGCATACTCATGGCCAATTTGGCAAACGTTGAATCGGTCATAGCGCAGTGTCCAAGGCAGCATCAGTACGCACACCGCGCCAGGCATTGAAGCGGTGGCGCGCGCGGTCAAGATAGAGGTAAACCACCGGAGTGGTGTAAAGGGTCAGGATCTGGCTGAACACCAGGCCGCCGATAATGGTCAGGCCCAGCGGCTTGCGCATTTCCGCGCCGTCGCCGGCGCCGAGCAGCAACGGCAAGGCGCCGAGGATGGCGGCAAGCGTGGTCATCAGGATCGGTCGCAAGCGCAACAGGCAGGCGCTGCGAATGGATTCCAGCGGGCTCATGCCGTCATGACGTTCCAGTTGCAAGGCCAGGTCGATCATCAGGATCGCGTTTTTCTTCACCACCCCGATCAGCAGGAACAGCCCCAGCAGGGAAATCAGGCTGAATTCGCCGCCCAACAGGTAGATCGACAGCAACGCGCCCACACCGGCCGATGGCAAGGTCGAGAGGATGGTCAGCGGGTGAATGTAGCTTTCATACAAAATGCCCAGCACCAGGTAAACCGCCACCAATGCCCCAAGGATCATGAACGGCTGGCCTTTCTGGGTCGCCGCAAACGCATCGGCGGTACCGGCCATCTTGGCGATCACGTCTTCGGGCAAGCCCACTTTGGCAATCGCGCGCTCAATGGCGGCGGTGCCCTGCTCCACCGTCACCCCAGGGGCCATGTCGAAGGCAATGTTTTCCGAAGCGAACTGGCCCTCATGACTGACGCGGTCGTCCGCCAGGCTGTTTTCGTAATGGGCAATGGTCGACAACGGGACCCGCGCGCCGGTGGACGTAATCACCTGCATCTGGTTCAGGGTAATCGGGTCCTGGGCGTATTTCGGGTTGACCTCCATCACCACCTGATACTGGTTGAGGCTGTCGTAAATGGTCGAGATCTGCCGCTGGCTGTAGGCGTTGTTCAGCACCGCCGTGACCATGTTCATGTCGATACCCAGGCGCTTGGCCTGGTCGCGGTCGACCACCAGCGTCACCTGCGCCGCACCCCGCCCTTCACGGGCGTCGATGGCGGTCAGCTCCGGCAATTCGCGCAGCGCGGCGACCACTTTCGGGTACCACAGGCGCAGCGCGGCCAAGTCACCGCTTTGCAGGATGTAGGAGTATTGCGCACTGGTCTGATCGCGACTGCCGCCAAATTGCAGGTCCTGGTCGGCCATGAGGAACAAGCGCCCGCCCGGCACCAGTGGCACGTCCTTGCGCAAACGCTCGATCACCGCCTGGGCCGAGATCTTGCGTTCGGCGATCGGCTTGAGGCGCACCAGCATCACCGCGTTGTTGGTGCCGTTGTTGCCACCGATAAAACCGGCCACGCTGAGCACCGCCGGGTCCTTGAGGACCGCCTTGCGGAACGTCTCCATTTTCGGCTGCATCACATTGAATGACAGCCCATCGTCGCCACGCACAAAGCCGATCAACTGGCCAGTGTCCTGCTGCGGCATAAAGGTTTTTGGCACCACCACATAGAGCGCGACGTTCACGCCCACGGTAATGAACAAGCTGAGCAGGGTCAGGCGCCGGTGGCGCAGTACCCAGTCCAGGCTGGTCGCATAGGCTGCGACCATGCGGTCATTGACCTGCTGGCTCCAGCGCTGCAAGCCAGTCATATGCCCCTTGATATGGGGCTTGAGCCAACGGGCACAGAGCATCGGCGTCAAGGTCAGCGAGACGATCAACGAGACAATGATCGCGGCCGACAAGGTGATGGAAAACTCACGGAACAGGTTGGTGACAATGCCGCCCATAAACAGGATGGACAGGAACACCGCCACCAGCGATACGTTCATCGACAGCAAGGTAAAGCCGACTTCCTCGGCGCCCAGGTAGGCCGCCTTCATCGGCGGCACCCCCTCGTCGATGTGCCGGGAAATGTTCTCCAGCACCACGATGGCATCGTCCACCACCAGGCCGGTGGCCAGGATCAGCGCCATCAGCGAGAAGTTGTTCAACGAGAAGCCGAACAGGTACATCACCGCAAAGGTGCCCACCAATGACACCGGCACCGCCAGGGTCGGAATCAATGACGCGCGGAAGTTACCCAAGAACAGGTAAACCACCAGCACCACCAGGGCCACGGCAATCAGCAAGGTCATCTCGGCTTCATGCAAGGTCGCGGTGATCACCGGCGAGCGGTCCATGGCCAGGTTGAGTTTGACGCTGGACGGCAGCACCGCCTGCAGGGCCGGCAACTGTGCCTTGATTTGTCGGACCGTCTCGATGATGTTGGCGCCGGACTGGCGGTTGATCACCAGCAACACCGCCGAATCATTGTTGAAAAAGCCACTGTTGTAGCGGTCTTCCACGCCGTCACTGATCGTGGCCACGTCGCCCAGGCGCAGGGCCGCGCCGTTCTGGTAGCGAATCAGCAGCGGTTCGTAGTCCTTGGCCTTTTCCAACTGGTCGTTGGCCTGGATCTGCCAGTTGCGCTCGCTGTCTTCCAGGGAACCCTTGGGCCGCCGCTGGTTGGCATTGGCGATGGTGTTGCGCACATCGTCCAGGGCCACGCCGTACTGGTCGAGGGCCTTGGGTTCAAGCTCGATGCGCACCGCTGGCAAGGAACTGCCGCCGATCTGCACTTCACCCACACCCGGCACCTGGGACAGGCTTTGCGAGAGGATGGTCGACGCCAGGTCGTACAGCTCGCCCTTTTTGAGCACGTCGGAGGTCAGCGAGAGCACCATGATCGGTGCCTGGGACGGGTTGATCTTCTTGTAGGTCGGCATGCTGCGCATGCCACTGGGCAACAGGTTGCGCGACGCGTTGATCGCCGCCTGCACTTCCCGTGCGGCGCCGTTGATATCACGGTCGGAATCAAACGCGAGGATCACCCGCGTGGAGCCCTGGCTCGACGAGCTGCTCATAGTGGTAATGCCGGCAATCGCGCCGAATGAGCGTTCCAACGGCGTGGCCACGGTGGACGCCATGACCTCGGGGCTGGCGCCGGGCAAGCTGGCCGAAACCACGATCACCGGAAAGTCGATCTGCGGCAGCGGCGATACCGGCAGCAAGTTGAAGCTGACGCCGCCGAGCAACAGGATCGCCAGGCTCAGCAGCATGGTTGCTACCGGGCGGCGAATAAACGGTCCGGACAGGTTCATGACTCAACCGGCTCCAGGCTTTGCGGCTCTTTGCGCCAGCGCCGGCCAAGACGGTCGAAGTACAGGTAGATCACCGGCGTCGTGAACAGCGTCAATACCTGGCTTACCAACAAACCTCCCACCATCACCAGGCCCAGAGGCTGGCGCAGTTCAGCACCGGAACCGGTGGCCAGCATCAAGGGCACGGCACCAAACAACGCTGCCAGCGTGGTCATCAGGATCGGCCGGAAACGCAACAGCGCCGCTTGATAGATTGCCGTCTGCGGGTCGAGGCCCTGGTTACGTTCGGCGTCGAGGGCGAAGTCGATCATCATGATCGCGTTCTTTTTCACGATACCAATCAGCAAAATAATGCCGATGATCGCGATCATGCCCAGGTCATTGCCACTCAGCAGCAACGCCAGCAAGGCCCCCACCGCCGCCGACGGCAAGGTGGAGAGGATGGTGATCGGGTGGATGTAGCTCTCGTACAGCACACCCAGCACGATGTACATGGTGACCACCGCCGCCAGGATCAGCAGCAAGGTGCTCGACAGTGACGCCTCGAACGCCTGCGCCGCCCCTTGGAACTGGGTCTGCACGCCTATCGGCATGCCGATGTCTTTCTGGGTCTGGTTGATCAGCTCCACACCTTTGCCCAGCGCGACGCCGGGGGCCAGGTTGAATGACATCATCACCGCCGGGAACTGGCCGATATGCGCGATCGCCAACTGCGCCTGACGCTGTTCTACGTGGGCCAGGCTCGACAGCCGCACCTGGCCGCCGTCGGTGGTTTTCACGTGGATCTGGTTCAGCGCGGCAGGCCCGAGGGTTTCACCGGATTGAGCCTGCAGCACCACGCGGTATTGGCTGGCCTGGGTGTAGATGGTGGAAATCTGTCGCTGGCCGAAAGCGTCATACAGCGCATCGGTGATGGTCGACACACTCACCCCCAGGCGTGAGGCCGCATCGCGGTCGATGACCAGGAACACCTGCAACCCCTTGTCTTGCAGGTCACTGGCGACGTCGGTCAGTTCCGGCAACTGGCTGAGGGCGTGCACCAGTTTGTCACTCCACAACGCCAACAGCTCGGCGTCGGGCGACGACATGCTGAACTGGTACTGGGTGCGGCTCACGCGGTCTTCAATGGTCAGGTCCTGCACCGGCTGCATGAACAGGCGGATACCCACCAGCTTGTCGATTTCCGGCTGCAAGCGCGTAATCACCTGGGCTGCGCTCAAATCGCGCTGGCCGTGGGCCTTGAGGTTGATCAACAGGCGCCCGCTGTTGAGGGTGGCGTTATCGCCATCCACACCGATGTAGGAGGACAGGCTTTCAACGGCCGGATCGGCCAGGATCACCTTCGCCAGCTCCTGTTGACGCTGGCTCATGGCGGCAAACGAAATTGACTGTGGCGCTTCAGAAATCCCCTGAATCACCCCGGTGTCCTGCACCGGAAAAAACCCCTTGGGCACCACCAGGTACAGCACCACGGTCAGGCCCAGGGTAGCGATGGCCACCAGCAGGGTCAGCGGCTGGTGCTTGAGCACCCACTGCAACTTGCGACCGTAGGCTTCGATCAACCAATCGATCCAGGCGCCGCTGGCCTTGTAGAAACGGCTTTGTTCATCTTCCTTCGGCTCGCGCTTGAGCAGCCGCGCGCACATCATCGGCGTCAGGGTCAGCGAGACCACCAGGGAAATCAGGATCGCCACCGCCAGGGTGATGGCGAACTCGCGGAACAGCCGCCCGACCACATCGGCCATGAACAGCAGCGGGATCAATACCGCGATCAACGACAAGGTCAGGGAAATCAGCGTGAAGCCGATCTGCTTGGCACCCTTGAGGGCCGCCGTCAGTGGCGTATCGCCTTCCTCGATATAGCGCGAGATGTTCTCCAGCATCACGATGGCATCGTCCACCACAAAACCGGTGGCGATGGTCAGGGCCATCAGCGTCAGGTTATTGATGGAGAACCCCGCCAGGTACATCACGCCGAAGGTGCCCACCAGCGACAACGGCACGGCGATCGACGGAATAATGGTCGCGCTGACACGGCGCAGGAACAGGAAGGTCACCATCACTACCAGTGCAATGGCGATCAGCAGTTCATGCTGTACGTCCTTCACCGACGCACGAATGGTTTGAGTGCGGTCGGTGAGTACCGTCACGTCCAGGCCGGCCGGCAGGTTGTCGGTGATGCTGGGCAGCAACGCCTTGATACGGTCGACCACCTCAATCACGTTGGCGCCCGGCTGACGCTGGATATTGAGCAGCACGGCCTGGTTTTCGTTGGCCCAGGCGGCGAGGCGTTCGTTTTCTGCGCCGTCGACGATTTGTGCTACGTCTTTAAGGCGCAGCGGTGCGCCATTGTTGTAGGCCAGGATCAATTCGGCGTATTGCTGGGGCGACACCAACTGGTCGTTGGCGTCGAGCATCGACACCCGAGTCGGGCCATCGAAGTTGCCCTTGGGCTGGTTGACGTTGGAGGCGGCGATCAGGGTGCGCACGTCCGACAGGTTCAAGCCATTGGCGGCCAGGGCCTCGGGGTTGACTTTGATACGCACGGCCTGGCGCTGGCCACCGGCGATGCTGACCATGCCGACGCCGCTGATCTGCGCAATCTTTTGCGCCATACGCGTGTCGACCAGGTCATTGAGCTTGGGCAGCAACATGGTCTTGGAGGTAATCGCCAAGGTCAGCACCGGGGTATCCGCCGGGTTGACCTTGTTGTACACCGGCGGCGCCGGCAAATCCTTGGGCAGCAGGTTGGTGGCGGCGTTGATTGCAGCCTGCACCTGCTGCTCGGCGACATCCATATTGATATCGAGGTTGAAGCGCAGGGTCAGCACCGACGCCCCGCCGGAGCTGGTGGACGCCATCTGGGTCAGGCCGGGCATTTGCCCGAACTGACGCTCCAGCGGTGCCGTGACCGCGCTGGTCATCACATCCGGGCTGGCGCCGGGGTACAGGGTCATCACCCGGATGGTCGGGTAATCCACTTGCGGCAAGGCCGATACCGGCAGCAAGCGATACGAGATGATACCGGCGAGGACAATCGCCAGCATGCTCAGCGTGGTGGCAACCGGGCGTAGGATAAACAGCCGCGACAGGTTCATGAACCGACCTTTTGCGCCTTGCCGGTGTTAGCCCCGGTCTCCCCTTTTGCTGCGGGTTTGCCTTGCAAGTGTTCGGTCGGCGTGGTCTGTACGTCGCTGCTGTCGTTGACCACTTCGATTTCACTGCCGTCTTTCAAGCGGTCGGTGCCTTCCAGCACCAAACGGTCGCCGGCCACCAGGCCTTCCTTGATCACCGTGTTGTCGCCATCGGTGTCACCGATCACGAGGGGCTGAACCTTGACCTTCTTGTCGCCATCGAGCTTGTAGACGAAGGTGCCGTTATTGCCGAACTGAATCGCCGCGGAAGGTGCGAGCACGACGTTATGCAGGGTATCGGCCAGCAGGTGCACGTTGACGAACTGGTTGGGGAAGAGTGCCTGGTCCTTGTTATCGAAACGGCCCTTGAATTTCAGGGTGCCGGTGGTGACGTCGATCTGGTTGTCGAGGCTCTGCAACACGCCGACAGCCTGCTTTTTCACGTCGCCACGGTCCCAGGCTTCCACGGGCAGCTTGTTGCCGGCGTGATAACGGCTGAGCACGGTGTCCAGCGTGTTTTCCGGCAAGGTGAACGCCACGCTGATCGGCTGGGTCTGGGTGATCACCGCGAGGAACGTGGTGTCGTTGGCGGCGACCAGGTTGCCCACATCGACCTGACGCAGGCCGACGCGGCCGCTGATCGGCGCGCGAATCTTGGTGAATTCGAGGTTGAGCTTGGCGTCATCCACCGCGCCCTGGTTGGTCTTGACCGTGCCCTGGTACTGCATGACCAACGCTTCGGCGGTGTCCAGGGTCTGTTTGGCGATACTGTCCTGGGCATACAGGTCGCGGTAGCGCTGTACATCAACTTGTGCATTTTTCAGCTGAGCCTGGTTCTGCAACAGCGTGCCTTGGGCCTGCAGCAAAGCGTTCTGGTAACTGCGCGGGTCGATTTCCGCCAGCAAGTCACCGGCCTTGACCATCTGCCCCTCTTCAAAGGCGATCTTCACCAGCTCACCGCCCACCCGGCTGCGTACATTAATGGTGTTGAGCGCGGTCACCGTGCCCAAAGCCTTGTAGTACACCGGAAACTCACCCAGCACCGCCGGCGCCACGCGCACCGGAATCGGCCCGGTGGAACCGCCGAAGCCCGGGCGCATCATCCCCGACTTGCCGGCATGCCCGGCCGGCTTTTTCTCGGCAGTATCCTTGGTGCTGCCGGGCCAGAATTTCCAGCACAGGCCGGCGATAACCAGCAGCACGAGCAGGCCAAACAGCCAGCGGCGGGAGTTGCGGGGGGAGGATTGCATGGATTGATCAACCATTGGGCGCGAGAGCTTCTTCTTTGGGAGGCTGAAAGATAAGCACTGGAGCGCATTAAGAAAAGCGCCTTTACCGGCTATTTACCTTGGGCTTACAACTTTTAACTTCTGACCTTAGTCCGTTCGCTATTTCATTAAACCGCTGACGGGTAAATAAAAACGGCCTGGACTAGGCCAGGCCGCAATCATGTATCAAGCGTGTTACTGCAAAACGACAGTAATGCGCTGAAACAGTTACTTCAAAACAGCCAGGGCGGCTTCGTAGTTCGGCTCTTCACCGATTTCGCTGACCAGCTCGCTGTGCAGCACGTTGTTGTTTTCATCCAGCACGACAACTGCGCGTGCGGTCAGGCCTTGCAGCGGGCCGTCGGCCAGAGATACACCGTAGTCAACGGCAAAGTGGGCGTCGCGGAAATCCGACAGGCTCAGCACGTTGTCCAGGCCTTCGGTGCCGCAGAAACGCTTCTGGGCAAACGGCAGGTCGGAGGAGATGCACAGCACAACGGTGTTGTTCAGGGTGTTGGCTTCGGCATTGAACTTGCGCACCGAGGTGGCGCAGGTCGGGGTGTCGACGCTTGGGAAGATGTTCAGCACTTTGCGCTTGCCGGCGAACGTTTCCAGGGTGGCCTGGGACAGGTCAACGGCGGTCAGGCTGAACGCTGGAGCAGGGGAGCCGGTCTCCGGTAATGTACCTTCAACCTGGACAGGGTTACCACGAAGGGTGACTTGAGCCATGAACGGAATCCTTATACTGGGTTTGATTGAACGAATTCGAGAGCCCGAAGTTAACCACAAACTGAGGAGGCTACCTACCGCCAGACATAAATTCTCATAGCGCGCCAAGGACGCGGGCCTATGGTTTAATTGCGCGCTTTTCGCACGCCCCTCAAGGAATCCGTTGTCGATGAATCAGCCCGCCACCAAAGTCCTGGTCATTGGTTATGTCTGGCCGGAGCCGCGTTCCTCGGCGGCCGGCGGGCACATGATGCAGATTCTGCAGAGCTTTCTGGACCACGGCTGGGACATTACCTTCAGCAGTCCGGCGACCGTAGGCGAGCACAAGGCCGACTTGCCCGCGCTGGGCATACGCGAATGCGCCATTGAACTCAATAACAGCAGCTTCGACGACTTTATCCGCGAACTGGCCCCGGATATCGTGCTGTTCGACCGTTTCATGATGGAAGAACAGTTCGGCTGGCGCGTGGAGAAATGCTGCCCCGATGCTGTGCGCGTACTGGAGACGTCTGACTTGCAAAGCCTGCGCGACGCCCGTCATCAACGTTTCAAGGATCACCTGAAAGCCCATCCCGACAGCGATGACTTTACCGCGCTGTTCCAGCCGGCGCTGGCGCAGGAATTCCAACTGATGGCCAACACCGACGTGGCCAAGCGCGAGATCGCCGCCATTTACCGCTGTGACATCAGCCTGATGATCTCCGACGTGGAAATCCGCCTGCTCACCGAGCAATTCAATGTGCCAGCCGCCCTGCTCCACTGGTGCCCATTGATGCTGCAGCCCCCCACCGAGGCCTTTGCGCCGTTTGAAGACCGTGCGCATTTTCTTAGCATCGGTAACTTTCGCCACGCGCCCAACTGGGATGCGGTGCTATGGATGAAGAACGGCGTCTGGCCCTTGATCCGCCAACAACTGCCGGGCGCCCAGCTGCATATCTACGGATCGTACACACCGCCAAAGGCGACTGCGTTGCATAACCCGGCGCAGGGTTTTCATGTGATGAACTGGGCTGAAGATGCCCTGCAAGTGATGTCGGCTGCACGTATCTGCCTGGCACCCTTGCGTTTCGGCGCCGGGATCAAGGGCAAACTGGCCGACGCGATGCTGTGTGGCACGCCGAGTGTGACCACCCCCATCGGTGCCGAAGCGATGGGCGACGGCCACGCCTGGCCGGGCGTGATCGAACCGAGCGCGCCAGCCCTGGCGGCGGCCGCCATCGCTCTGTATCAGGACCGTGAGCGCTGGCGCCAGGCCCAGGAACAAGGGCGCCAGCTGCTTGCCCGGCGCTACGATCAAACGGTCCATGGCCCGGCACTGGTGGAATGCCTGGAGCACTGTCGCCGCCATCTGGCGGCCCATCGGCGGGACAACTTCACCGGTAGCATGCTGCGCCACCACGCGCATAAAAGTACCCAGTACATGTCGCAATGGATCGAGGCAAAAAACCGCACGGTATAAACACCGACGCTGGCGAGGTCGCGCGCAAGGGGGCATTATCCTACGCAGCAACCACAATAAAGCGACGGCAGCATGACCCGAGCAACGCGAATCACCGACCCTTCCTACGAGCTGATGGACGATCACAACGGTCTGTCCATCATCTATCGCCAACACGGCTTCCCCTGCCCGCTGGTGCGCTGGCATTTCCATAAGGAATACGAACTGCACTTGATCGTCGCAAGTGCTGGCAAAGTGTTCATCGGCGACTACATCGGCAACTTCTATCCCGAAAGCCTGTTCCTCACCGGCCCCAACTTGCCTCACAACTGGATCAGCCAAGTGGAGGACGGTGAGCGGGTGCCCAAGCGCGACATGCTGGTCAATTTCACCGACGAGTTGTTCGAGCATGGCAGCCACATTTTCGCCGAACTCAAGACGCTGACGCCGTTATTGGAGCGGGCTCAGTACGGCATCGAGTTTCGCTGCAAAAAGACCATCGCCCAGGCCATGACCTTGATGCAGCGCATCGAGGAGGCCCAAGGCATGGCGCGCCTGGGGCACTTCTTTATTTTGCTGGAAGTGCTGAGCGCGTGTGAGGACTACCAATTGCTGTCCGGCGCGACCACCCTGCAATGGGCCGACGAACACAGCATCGACCGCACTAACCGCGCGGTGGACTACATCTTTGCGCACTACGCGCGGGAATTGTCGCTGGAGGAAGTCGCGGAACACCTGGGCATGAAGCCAACCTATTTCTCGCGTGTGTTCAAACAAGCGACGGGGCGCACGTTTATCGAGTTTGTTAACCGACTGCGTATCAGCAAATCCTGTGAGCTGCTGGCCGATGGCGATAAAGCGGTGACGGACGTGTGCTTCGAGTCGGGCTTCAACAATATCTCCAACTTTAACCGGCGCTTTCAGCAGCTCAAGGGTATGACGCCGTCCCACTACCGGCGCCTGGCTGTGCAGCGCCTGACCGAGCAGAACCTGGGATAGTTGGACGTCAGGTCTTACCGTTCATGCAATGCACCCACGTGCTGCCCCTCACTGTGCTCTATGGAAAACATTGCATTACATCCGGCAACACTGGCCGGTGAACTTCTACACGCCCAATACCAATAATCCTACGGTTTGTTCGAGATAGGTTTCCACGAACTTATCCGCCCTGTACGCATTAGATAACGACTGCGTATCAGGTCATATCTCGCACCGCTTAGGAAAACTTTCTTATGAGAATCGAGCCATTACGCTCCAGCCTGTCTCACGCTTTCGTCAGCCCTACACAACCCCAGTCCGACGTTACCCCTATTGATCATGCGCGGACTAAACGTGACAGCCTGGTGGTGGATCTGACCACTCAACAGATCGCAACCCGATTGATCAGAGCAGGCGATACCGCCCTCTGCGCCCTGTATAGCGCCGCATTGATGGACCAGGTCATTGCCGATCCCACCGGAAAGAAACGCTCACGGGAGACCCGCGTCATTTCCGATATTCCGCCCTTCTCGACATTCGGTAGAGCCTGGGCGCAGCTTGCCCACGCCATTCAAAGCGAGCCGTTTGCAGGTTTCGCCAGGCAACACAAAATTGATCCATCAACCCTTATCTTGAACACGCAGTCAGGATGGACGCTTGATTGCATTGCTGACGGTCAACCTCGCAGTTTCAGCAAATACTCTGCGGGCTATGAGCAGGCCACCGCAGCGGTCACCGCCGCCGCTCGGGCGTTCCACTCGCCACCAAGAACAACGCTGAAATATACCGGCGCGAACCTTGCGCCTGCCGAGGTAGTAGGCAACTTCTACGGCGCGCGCCAAGACGCCACCCCAGCGGACGTCCTCCACTCTATCGCGCTGCTGCAACAAAACGACGCCTTCGATGCACTGCGTGAACCCGACGCCAAAGCACCCGCGTTCAACCGCCCCGCGTATTCGCACATCCGACAGCAACAACGTGAAGCGATAGAAGAGGTTGCAGGGGAAATCGCATTGAAACCCGAGCTTCTTTCCGCGTCGCAACACGCGCCCACGCCGTCGGTTGCGGAGGCTGATCGGCAAATGGCGAGAATGTACGGCAGCGCCTTGTTAAGTCTCAGACCCGAAATGGCGCGTTTCGGCAACGGCCCACGCACCGGCTTTTTAATGTCTGAGATACCTGAACACTCCACCCTGGGGCAAACCCTGCGCAACACCAGCGTGCCGCCTGGCAAAGATGCGCAGATCAGCCTTGCCTGGATCACCAGCTTTTACGCCGAGCCAGGTAATGACGACACGTTGGTGGGCGTGCTCGCACAAGCCTCAACGCTCGCTCGCAACGGCTTTCAGGCGCTGAACGCGTCCACCCCGCCCACCGACATGCGTTCACGCGCGGTCCAGCAACGCCAACGCGCCGCTATCCAGAAGCTCAAAGCCCCCAACGCCACTCCACCTACCGAGTCTGCGCCACCGCCTGACACACCCAACCCACCCGTCAACCCGCTGGCCGCTATCGCACGCCGACAGTTTGCGGGTGAGCCCAACCTGTTCTCGGTAGTCGCACGCCTGCTCAGTGAGAGGATCAAGCAGGCCGCCCCCGCGTTGGACGTCGACGTAAACCAGATCGCCATCGAAATGCCCGACGTGGACAACCCAGGAGCACTCAAGCGAATACCCTTGATGACACTTGCCCTGGACTATCTGGCGGGCGGCGATGCCCCAAGTCTCACCGCCAGTCATAGAGCGTTTGATACTCGCCCGGATTTGCTGGCAAGGACTGGCAACGCTGGCGACGTCCCACTGGCCCTCGACCCGTCCGCCCTGAGCGACGTCATCGGCAGCCTGCCGGCCCAACTGAATCAGGCCTTCGAGGCGGATTCGCGTGAATACTGGGACAAGCAGGCCTTCAGCGCGCCAACCAATGCCGACAGCGTTTTCACCGGCAGCCACCGTGATATGGTCAAACGTATTTTGCGCAGCAACCTGCAACTGGCCAGCCTGAAACAACCCGGACTGGATGAGGCGCAACGGGAAACCATCGACATGGTCGTCAGGCATCCCGAAGGCTCGACACGCCCCGCCCCGCTTGACCCCAATTCATCCGGAGCCACCGTCTATACCCTGGCGGGCTCAACAGCGAACATGGTGATTCATCGCTACTTGGCGGACTCAAATCGCGCCATTCTCTTATTGGTGGAACCCAGCGGGAAAATCACGCCTTATAACACCTGGGACGCTATCGAAAAGACGCAAGCGGTTCGCCAGGCACTCGATGGCAATCTGTTCGATGCCCAGGCTGACGCCCTTATCAAACACGCTCAAGGCGATAGCCTGCTAACCCCGCCACCCGGCACAAATAACCCGACGCACACAACGAACCCACTGCCTGACTGGCTGGATAGCGCCGACGAAGCGCAGCGATTTGTGATGCATGAGCTCAGCCAGGGGCTGGCGAGCTTCCTGCAGCGTCACAAAGGCCAGGCGTACAACAGCGACATCAAGGACATCCGCACGTTTGCGCAGCAACGATTTGACCTGCTACCGCCAAACAAGCATCTAACGCCGCACGCCGCCGAAGATCTTGAGGTGGTCTTTAAAGTGCCTTACGGGACGCAGCGCTCGGGTTTTATTGATCGCCAAACCATGAGCCTGACTGACATGCTGCTCAACAACCTGTCGGGACTGCCGAACGGCCAAATAGAGGTGTTTTTCAAGACAGGACTCAAGGATGAAAACGGCGATGAAATAAAAGTCAGAGTGCCCGCACTTGAGAAAGAAGGTGTGCTCAAGCAGCTGATTACAGACCTCGATATCGGCAAAACCTACCCTGCATTACTCAAGGAAAAACTCCTCGACAACCCCACTGAAATGGCCGAGCGTCGATCATTGTTTGCCCAGCAAGTACCCATCGAACTGCAGCTCAAGGCGCTGGAACTGAGCATCAAAAAGCAAGCCGGTTTCAACGCCACAGGGTTCCGATACATCCAGGAAATACTCAAGCCGGGACCTGGCCCCAGGATCGTCGACGCCAAGGAGATCGTCATTCGACCGTTGGCCTTTGATAACAAGGCGCAAGGCACCACCGATGTGGTCGAAGGTGCCTACCTGATCGAGCCCAAGGACAGCACGAGCGGTCCGCATATTTTGTACCGCCCGCTGATGGCAGATGCCCCTCTGCTGCAATTTCCTACTCGCCAGGCACTGCTGGAAGCCCTGCAGCAGCCGGGCAAATTGCAAAACGACACCCTTGCGTGGTTGCCTGACGAAACGACTCGACAGCTCTACCGCGGCAACGGTTTTAAACACCCCAACCTGGTGATATTCGGGTTCAACCTGGGCTCCGTTTCCGCCAACGAGACGATCCCGTTGGCCGTGGACACGCGCCTGCAGCAAACGCTGCAAGACGGGAAGTTGATGGAATACCTGTACGAAGCCAACGCCCAGAACTTGATCACCCTCGCCGGACAACACTCGACATCCGACGCAAAAAGCCGCTGGCAGTCGCTCAAGACCGGGGGGTTCCTGCTACTCAATGCGCTGTTGCCAGCACTACGCGGCCCGGGTGCAATCCTCGGCCTGGCGTTGCAGGCTGAGGGCATCATCAACGACCTGGAGACGCTGCGCGATGACGACTCGAAGAATAAACAGGCGGCGCTGACCGATCTGTTGGTCAACCTGGCGACGTTGTTGATCCATTTCAAGGCGCGATCATTGTCCGAGCCCTCCAACACGCACTCAGCAATACCGATAACCGAGGGCACACGGTTGATCGATGGTGCTGTGCCACCCACCCCACCTCCACAGCGCTTTCGAATGGGCGGCCCACTGGAACAAATCACCCCGTTGGACGGGGAGATCCAAACCAACGTAGATACTTACAACCGTAAAGGCCAAGAAGTAAAGCGCCTGAACATTATTGGCCATGCGGCTGACCCTGAGGGCGAGCAAGCCGCGAGGATTGTAGGCGAAGGCGATAAACTTTACACGGCGGAAGATATTAATAATGAACTCATCGCACGAGGCATTGATATTCGAAACTACGCGGAAGTGCGCCTCCTCGTCTGTTACTCATCCAAAGGCGGTGAAAACTCCCTGGCGGCACAGCTGCACGCTCTGACTGGAGTTCCCGTCAAAGGCTATGAACGTACGGTAGAGCTGGGATACGCTACCCGCGACGGCGGGATAGATCCGGAAGACATATACAAAACAGCGCTCAATAAATTTCGTGCCAAGTACCCCAGGTTCTCTGAAGCTGACAAAAAAGAACTCGCAGAAATAGAACTAAACAACAAATTAAAAGACATTGATCTTTTTATTAACGTGGAAAAGAAGACCGGTAAAAAAGTCAGAGTGAACTGGGGAACGCTAGCAGCTCCGATCTGGGAGGAGGTGGAAGTCGATTACCGCCCCAAGCGTTTCGGCCCCCCGAAGAGGCGGCTAGCGACTGGCCCTGTCGACGTTCAGAGCACGTCTAAAGAGCTGCGCAATATAGGTGAATATAAAGATTTCAAGGAACTGCCCACGCCTGAAAAACTGGCAAACAGCATTGCTTTTACAACGTCGGATGACGGCCAGTATGAATATTTTCTGGACCGACCGGAGGGCAGTAAAGCAGTCAGATTAAATATTGTTGGGCATGGCGACAAAGGTGGCGCCACCTTCAAAAGTGACTTAAAAGGCGCACAATCCTATTCGCCCGAAGCATTCGCCAAATTAATTGCACCCACGCTGAAAAATACCGGTGCTACCCAAATCAGGATGGTCAGTTGTAGGTCCGCCAGTACAGGCTTCTCTGAAGCGTTATCAAAACTCTTGAACGTTCCTGTGAAGGCGCCCGTTGGTACAGTCACACAGTTTGAAGTCATGAAAGACAGGTACTGGATTTTAGAGAAGTTCCCCAACCCACGTCGCCCCCACGACCACGAGTGGAAGACCTTTACACCGACTTCACCGGCTGCGTAAACAGTCAGCGTCCCGGTGACTCGGGACGCGCCCGCTTTAAGCCTTTGGCGGACTTTGAAGACGTTTGCCCGGCCCCTCTATTGAGGCTGACACCGCCGAGTTTTATTACACACAGCGGGAAACGCCGCAACCAAACGAGGTCGTTTTCAAAAAGTGCACGTCTGCTCAAACACCGACGATCAAAGATTACCGGGACACCCTCAGTCGGACAGTCCGCGATCCACACGGCATGCCGTACGTCGACTGTGCGGCGGTGCTTTTCGCCAAACGTCGGTAAACCGTTTCAGCCGCCCACGCAATGAGTGCAAAAAAGTATCAGTCCCAGTGCGCCCAAGGATTTGTCACACGCCCATTTCAACGCTGTAATCAACGCACACTCTTCCTGACCGTCTGTAGGAAGACACAACAACAATAACTGTCCTTCTGTAGCCCTCGGGCGCGGAAATGGAGTGCGCGATGAAGTTCACAGCAAAAGCTCTGCTTGCCTGCACCTGCATGACCCTCAGCGCCGTCAGCCTTGGCGCGCAAACCCTGACCATTGCCACCGTCAACAACAGCGACATGATCCGCATGCAAAAGCTCTCGAAAACCTTCGAGACCGAGCATCCGGACATCAAGCTGAACTGGGTGGTGCTCGAAGAAAACGTGTTGCGCCAACGCCTCACCACTGACATTGCCACCCAGGGCGGACAGTTCGATGTGCTGACCATCGGCATGTACGAAGCTGCACTCTGGGGCGCCAAGGGCTGGCTGGAGCCGATGAAGGACCTGCCAGCGTCCTACGACCTCGACGATGTATTCCCTTCTGTGCGTGACGGCTTGTCGGTAAAAGGCGCGCTGTACGCCCTGCCGTTCTATGCCGAAAGCTCGATCACCTACTACCGCACCGACCTGTTCAAAGACGCCGGGCTGAGCATGCCCGAGCACCCGACCTGGACCCAGATCGGCGAATTCGCCGCCAAACTCACCGACAAGAGCAAAGAACAATACGGCCTGTGCCTGCGCGGCAAAGCCGGTTGGGGCGAGAACATGGCGCTGATCACCACCCTGGCCAACGGTTACGGTGCGCGCTGGTTCGATGAGAAGTGGCAGCCGGAATTCAACGGCCCAGAGTGGAAGGACGCGTTGAATTTCTACGTCGACAACATGAAGAAATCCGGCCCACCGGGTGCTTCCAGCAACGGTTTCAATGAAAACCTGGCGCTGTTCAACAGCGGCAAGTGCGCGATCTGGGTCGACGCCAGCGTCGCCGGCTCGTTCGTGACCGACAAAACCCAGAGCAAGGTCGCCGACCATGTCGGCTTCACCTTCGCCCCACACGAGAAGACGGACAAGGGCACTTCGTGGCTGTACTCCTGGTCCCTGGCGATCCCGACCAGCTCCAAAGCCAAGGACGCTGCCAAGGTGTTCACCAGTTGGGCCACATCCAAGGAATACAGCCAACTGGTCGCCAAGACCGACGGCATCGCCAACGTACCGCCAGGTACGCGCAAATCGACCTACAGCGACGAGTACATGAAGGCGGCGCCGTTCGCCAAAGTGACCCTCGAATCGCTGAAAGTCGCCGACCCGACCAAACCGACCCTCAAGCCAGTGCCGTATATCGGTATCCAGTTGGTGACCATTCCCGAGTTCCAGGCGATTGGTACCCAGGTCGGCAAGTTCTTCTCGGGCGCGCTGACCGGTCAGCAAACGGTGGATCAAGCCTTGACCGCCGCGCAGACCACCACCGAGCGTGAAATGAAGCGGGCGGGTTATCCCAAGTAAAGCAGGCTAGCCCCTGTCAATGTGGGGACCCGTTTCATGTGGGAGCTGCTTTAGGTGGGAGCTGGCTTGCCTGCGATGCAGACACCTCGGTCTGTCAGTTAAGCCGAGTGGATGCCATCGCAGGCAAGCCAGCGCCCACAAAAGCCCGCGCCCACGTTGACCGCGCTTCGACTCTCGTTCTGCATGTACCTGACTGGTTCTGACCCTATGAATACCAACGCTGCCCAAGTGCAAACCGCCCCGCAGGAAACGCCGCGCAAGAGCCGCCTGGCCAACCCCGGCTGGTTCCTCGTCAGCCCCTCGGTGGCCTTGTTGCTGCTGTGGATGATCGTGCCGCTGGGCATGACCCTGTACTTTTCACTGATCCGCTACAACCTGCTCTACCCTGGCGAAAACCAATTCGTGGGGCTGGAGAACTTCACCTACTTCATCACCGACTCGGGCTTCCTGCCCGGCGCCACCAACACGCTGTTGCTGGTCGGCAGCGTGTTGCTGATCAGTGTGGTGTTCGGCGTGCTGATCAGTGCGTTGCTTGAGGCGAGTGAATTCTTCGGTCGCGGCGTGGTGCGGGTGTTGTTGATTTCGCCGTTCTTCATCATGCCTACCGTCGGTGCGCTGATCTGGAAGAACCTGATTTTCCACCCGGTGTCGGGCGTGCTCGCCGCCGTGTGGAAGTTGTTCGGCGCCGAGCCCGTGGACTGGCTGGCGCACTACCCGTTGCTGTCGATCATCATCATTGTCTCGTGGCAATGGCTGCCCTTCGCCATCTTGCTGCTGATGACCGCCATGCAGTCCCTCGACCAGGAACAAAAGGAAGCCGCACGCCTGGACGGTGCCGGCGCCATCGCGATCTTCTGGCACCTGACCCTGCCCCACCTGGCCCGCCCGATTGCCGTGGTGGTGATGATCGAGACGATCTTTTTGCTCTCGGTGTTCGCCGAAATCTTCACCACCACCAACGGTGGGCCGGGCTACGCCTCGACCAACCTCGCCTACCTGATCTACAACCAGGCGCTGGTGCAGTTCGACGTGGGCATGGCCTCGGCCGGCGGCTTGATTGCCGTGGTCATCGCCAATATCGCGGCGATCATCCTGGTGCGGATGATCGGCAAAAACCTGACTGACAAGCCTTGAGGGCCGCGCCATGACGCTTCAACAATCCCGCCGCCTGCAAAGCCTGTTGCTCGGCACCCTGGCCTGGGCCATTGCGATCCTGATTTTCTTCCCGATCTTCTGGATGGTACTGACCAGCTTCAAAACCGAAATCGACGCGTTCGCCACGCCGCCGCAGTTCATCTTCACGCCGACGCTGGAGAACTACCTGCACATCAACGAGCGCAGCAACTACTTCGCCTACGCCTGGAACTCGGTGGTGATTTCATTCAGCGCCACCGCCCTGTGCCTGCTGATCTCGGTGCCGGCCGCGTACTCCATGGCGTTCTACGAAACCCAGCGCACCAAGGGCACGTTGCTGTGGATGCTGTCGACCAAAATGCTGCCACCCGTGGGCGTGCTGATGCCGATCTACCTGCTGGCCAAGAGCTTTGGCCTGCTGGATACGCGCATTGCACTGATCATCATCTACACCCTGATCAACCTGCCGATTGTGGTGTGGATGGTGTACACCTACTTCAAGGACATCCCCAAAGACATCCTCGAAGCCGCCCGCCTGGACGGCGCCACGCTGTGGCAGGAAATGGTCCGCGTGCTGCTGCCGATTGCCAAGGGTGGCCTGGCCTCCACGGTGTTGCTGTCGCTGATCCTGTGCTGGAACGAGGCGTTCTGGTCGTTGAACCTGACCTCGTCCAGCGCCGCGCCCTTGACCGCACTGATCGCCTCCTACTCCAGCCCCGAAGGTTTGTTCTGGGCCAAATTGTCTGCCGTCTCGACCCTGGCCTGTGCGCCGATCCTGATTTTTGGCTGGATCAGCCAGAAACAGCTGGTGCGCGGTTTGTCCTTCGGCGCCGTGAAATAACGGCTGTTCTCTAACAAAAACGAATTTAGACGTGGAGGCCCATCCCATGGCCAACCTGAAAATCAAGAATCTGCAAAAAGGCTTCGAAGGCTTTTCCATCATCAAGGGCATTGACCTGGAAGTGAACGACAAGGAATTCGTGGTGTTCGTCGGCCCGTCCGGCTGCGGTAAATCGACCCTGCTGCGTTTGATCGCGGGCCTTGAAGAAGTCACCGAAGGCACCATTGAACTCGATGGCCGCGACATCACCGAAGTCACCCCGGCCAAGCGCGACCTGGCGATGGTGTTTCAGACCTATGCGTTGTACCCGCATATGAGCGTGCGCAAGAACATGTCGTTTGCCCTCGACCTGGCCGGCGTGGACAAGAAGCTGGTGGAAAGCAAAGTCAGCGAAGCGGCGCGCATTCTCGAACTCGGCCCGTTGCTGGAGCGCAAGCCCAAGCAGCTGTCCGGCGGCCAGCGTCAGCGGGTGGCCATCGGCCGCGCGATCGTGCGTAACCCAAAGATCTTTCTGTTCGACGAACCGCTGTCCAACCTCGACGCCGCCCTGCGCGTGCAGATGCGCCTGGAACTGGCGCGCCTGCATAAAGAACTGCAGGCGACCATGATTTACGTGACCCACGACCAGGTCGAAGCCATGACCCTGGCGGACAAAGTCGTTGTGCTGAACAGCGGCCGTATCGAGCAAGTCGGCTCGCCGCTGGAGCTGTACCACCAGCCGGCCAACCTGTTTGTGGCGGGGTTTCTCGGCACGCCGAAAATGGGTTTCCTCAAGGGCAAGGTCACCCGTGTTGAGGGCCAGGGCTGTGAGGTACAACTGGACGCCGGCACCCGGATCAGCCTGCCGCTCAGCGCTGCCAGCTTGAGCGTGGGCAGCGCGGTGACCCTGGGCATTCGCCCGGAACACCTGGAAATAGCCGCGCCCGGCCAAACCACGCTGACTGTCACCGCCGACGTCGGCGAACGCCTGGGCAGCGACACCTTCTGCCACGTCATCACCGCCAACGGCGAGCCGTTGACCATGCGGATTCGCGGCGACATGGCCAGCCAATATGGTGAAACGCTGCACCTGCACCTGGACCCGGCGCACTGCCATCTGTTCGACACCGACGGCGTGGCCGTGGCCCGACCACTGCGCGCTGCCGCCTGATTTCGCGAGATATGTGATGAAACTGAATAAACAGAACCTCACCCAACTGGCGCCGCACGTGAAAATCCCGGCCTACGCGATTGCCAGCACTACGCAGGGTATCGCCCATATCGGCGTCGGCGGTTTTCACCGTGCGCACCAGGCGTATTACACCGACGCCTTGATGAATACCGGCGCTGGCCTCGACTGGAGCATCTGCGGCGTCGGCCTGCGTGCCGAAGACCGCAAGGCCCGCGACGACCTGGCCGGCCAGGATTACCTGTTCACCTTGTATGAGTTGGGCGATACCGACGACACCGAAGTGCGGGTGATCGGTGCCATCAGCGACATGCTACTGGCCGAAGACGGCGCTCAAGCGCTGATCGACAAGCTGGCCAGCCCCGAGATTCGCATCGTCTCGCTGACCATCACCGAGGGCGGCTACTGCATCGACGACAGCAACGGCGAATTCATGGCCCACCTGCCGCAGATCCAGCACGACCTGGCGCACCCTGAGTCACCGAAAACCGTGTTCGGCTTTATCTGCGCGGCGCTGACCAAACGCCGCGCGGCCGGCACTGCGGCCTTCACCGTAATGTCCTGCGATAACCTGCCGCACAATGGCGGGGTCACGCGCAAGGCGCTGCTGGCGTTTGCTGCCCTGCACAACGCTGAGCTGCATGACTGGATCAAGGCCAACGTCAGTTTCCCGAATGCCATGGTCGACCGCATCACGCCCATGACCAGCACCGCCCACCGTCTGCAGTTGCACGATGAACACGGCATCGACGATGCCTGGCCGGCGGTGTGCGAACCCTTTGTGCAGTGGGTGCTCGAAGACAAATTCGTCAACGGTCGCCCGGCCTGGGAAACGGTCGGCGTGCAGTTCACCGATGACGTCACGCCCTACGAAGAGATGAAGATCGGCCTGCTCAATGGCAGCCACCTAGCCCTGACCTACCTGGGTTTTCTGAAGGGTTACCGGTTTGTTCACGAGACCATGAATGACCCGCTGTTCGTCGCCTATATGCGCGCCTATATGGACCTGGACGTCACGCCCAACCTGGCCCCGGTGCCGGGCATTGATTTGACCCAGTACAAGCAGACCCTGGTGGAGCGCTTTTCCAACCAGGCGATTGCCGACCAGTTGGAGCGCGTGTGTTCCGATGGCTCGTCGAAGTTTCCCAAGTTCACCGTGCCGACCATCAATCGTTTGATCGCGGATGGGCGTGAGACGGAGCGTGCCGCACTGGTGGTGGCCGCGTGGGCGTTGTACCTCAAAGGTGTCGATGAGAATGGCGTGGCCTACACGATTCCGGACCCGCGGGCGCAGTTCTGCCAGGGCCTGGTCAGTGATGAGGCACTGATCAGCCAACGCTTACTGGGTGTTGAGGAGATTTTTGGCACGGCTATTCCCAAGTCAGCGGAGTTTGTGGCAGCGTTCGAGCGGTGTTATCAACGCCTTCGAGATCAGGGCGTGACGAAGACCTTGGAAGGTCTGCTCGCCAAGCTTAACTGACTAAATCGGATCAACATGTGGGAGCGGGCTTGCTCGCGAAAGCGGTGAGTCAATGAAGAATAAATTGACTGAAACACCGTATTCGCGAGCAAGCCCGCTGCCACATTGATCACATTTTCAATCCAACAATACTGCTGAGCACGCCACCATGACCCAGCAAAACCTCTACCTCGGCATCGACTGCGGCACTCAAGGCACCAAAGCCATCGTCCTCGACGCTTCCAGCGGCAAGGTGCTGGGCCTGGGCGCTGCCGCGCACACGCTGATCAGCGGCGCCAATGGCCGGCGCGAACAACACCCCAAGGAATGGCTGGACGCCTTCACCGAGGCCACTCACCGCGCCCTGCAACAGGCGGGCGTGGATGGCCAGGATATCCTCGGCATCGGTGTCTCCGGCCAGCAACACGGCCTGGTTTTGCTGGATAGCCAAGGCCAGGTGTTGCGCCCGGCCAAACTCTGGTGCGATACCGAAAGCGCGCCGGAAAACGATCGCCTGCTGGCGTATTTGGGTGGCGAGCATGGCTCGCTGGAGCGCCTCGGGGTGGCGATTGCACCGGGTTACACGGTGTCGAAGCTGCTCTGGACCCGCGAACACCACCCGGACGTGTTCGCCCGCATCGCCCATGTCCTGCTGCCCCACGACTACCTCAACTACTGGCTGACCGGCCGTGCCGTCGCCGAATACGGCGATGCGTCAGGCACCGGCTACTTCAACGTGCGCACCCGTGAATGGGATGTGGCACTGCTCAAGCACATCGACCCGAGCGGCCGCCTGCACGCGGCGTTGCCGGCGTTGATCGAAGCGCATCAGCCGGTTGGCACGATTCTGCCCGCCGTCGCCGAGCGCCTGGGCATCAACCCGAACGCCAGCGTCTCCAGTGGTGGCGGCGACAATATGATGGGCGCCATCGGCACCGGCAATATCGCCCCCGGTGTCATCACCATGAGCCTGGGCTCATCCGGCACCGTGTATGCGTTTGCCGACCAGCCGAATGTCAGCCCGCAGGCATCGGTGGCGACCTTCTGCTCCTCCAGCGGCGGCTGGCTGCCGTTGATCTGCACCATGAACCTGACCAACGCCACCGGGGTGGTTCGCGAGCTGTTCGACCTCGACCTGGCGGCGTTCAACGCATTGGTCGCCCAGGCCCCGATCGGCGCCGATGGCGTGAGCATGCTGCCCTTCCTCAACGGCGAACGGGTGCCCGCCCTGCCCCACGCCACCGGCAGCGTACACGGCCTGACCATGACCAACCTGACCCGCGCCAACCTGTGCCGCGCAGTGGTCGAGGGCACCACCTTCGGCCTGCGGTATGGCCTGGACCTGTTGCGCCAGACCGGCCTGCAAGGCCAGAGCATCCGCCTGATCGGCGGCGGCTCGAAAAGCCCGGTGTGGCGCCAGATGGTTGCCGATATCATGAACACCGAAGTGGTCTGCACCGAACAGAGCGAAGCGGCGGCCCTCGGCGCGGCGATCCAGGCCGCCTGGAGCCAGTCCGGCGAGCCCCTGGCCAGCCTGTGCGACAAATGCGTGAGCGTCGATCTGGCCAGCCGTACGCTGCCATCGGCCGACGATGTAAGCGCCTATCAACACGCCTACGAGCGCTATCAACAGCTCGTGGCAAGCCTTTAAGAGCGAACGACTATGTATCTGGTGTGTGGCGAAGCGCTGTTCGATTTTTTCAGCGAAGAGGATGCCAGCGGGCAGGCCTCCAAGGTCAATTACAAAGCGATTGCCGGCGGGTCGCCGTTCAACGTCGCGGTTGGGTTGCGTCGCCTGGGCATTGAGGCCGGGCTGTTCGGCGGGTTGTCCACCGACTTCCTTGGGCGCCGCTTGCTGCAAGTGCTCAGGGACGAAGGCGTGAGCGAGCAATTCCTGGTGGAGTTCGCGGCGCCGACCACGCTGGCAATGGTCGCCGTGGGTGCCAATGGCTCGCCGCAATACAGCTTTCGCGGCGAAGGCTGTGCTGACCGCCTGCTGGAGGTCGCGCACCTGCCGACACTGGGCGACGAGATTCGTGGGCTGCACATCGGCTCGTTTTCGCTGGTGGTGCAGCCGATTGGCGACACATTGCTGAGCCTGGTCAAGCGCGAAAGCGGCAAGCGCCTGATCAGCCTCGACCCCAACGTACGGCTGAACCCGCAGCCGGACATCCAGCTTTGGCGTGACCGCGTGGCCGAGCTGGTCAAGCACGCCGACCTGATCAAAGTCAGCGATGAAGACTTGCACCTGCTTTACCCCGATCAGTCGCCGGAAAGCGTGCTGCACGGCTGGCTGCAACACCGCTGCCAACTGGTGTTCCTCACCCGTGGCGGCGACGGCGCCAGCGTCTTCAGCCGCCAGCACGGCACATGGTCGGCACCGGCGGTCAACGTGGTGATGGCCGATACGGTCGGCGCCGGGGATACCTTCCAGGCGGCGTTGATTGCCTGGTTGACCGAGCAGCAGCTGGATTCGGTGGAAGGCCTGCACCAGCTCACCCATGCGCAGATCGACAGCATGCTGGGTTTTGCGATCCGTGCCGCCGCCCTGACCTGCAGCAAGACCGGGCCGGACCTGCCGTATCGCAACCAGCTCGGCTGAACACACGTTCATGAAGGTTTTGTCAGTTAGGCCGACATTAATCCAAGGTTAATCCCGCACGTTGATCGTGAACGTGACCGCACTCACCGCCCTGCGGGGCACGTGCGGCCGCCGGTGCATCGTGTTGATGCGCCCGCGAACGACTTGCGGAGAACCCTCATGAAACTGCGTACCTTGGTTTTTACCAGCACACTGGCCCTGGCAGCGGTCTCGGGCCTGGCCCAGGCTGACACCCAGCAAGCCGCCGGCAAGCCGGTGCCCTATCAATACGGCATGCCCTTGAACATCGACAAGGTGATCGCCATGCACGAAACCGACACCAATGAGTGCAAGGTCATCAATGCCGATATCAAGTTCGTCGATAAAGCCGGAAAAGTCGAAGATGTGGGCTATCGGAAGATGTCCGAAGCCTGCGACTTTCAGAATTGAGCCGTTGAAAGGCACGCGACAAGCCCGCGCACAAACGCGTAATCTTGCGGGCTTGTCACCAGGCTGAAAGGATTCGCCATGCCGTTGAGTTTCCGCACCCTCGCCACCTTTACCGCCCTGTTGTGCTTCACCCTTGCCCTGCTCTGGGGGTTACGCCCGGGCCTGCTGCTGTGGCTGTGGAGCGTTGAGTACTCCAGCGCTACCGGCCTGGTTGCACGCCGCAACGCTGCGTTGTTCCTGGCCATCAGTATCATGTTTTATCGCGCACGCCATGCCCCCTCTGACGCGACACGCCGTGCCCTGACGAGCGGGTTTGCCACCGGCTGTCTGGTACTGGCAGGGTTGGGGCTAAGTGAATGGATCAGTGGCAATGCAGGCCCTGGCATCCTGCTGGCGGTGGCCACAGAAGCCGTACTGGGCCTGGCGTTTATCCAGGCCCACAAGTCTTCGGTGATTCAACCTCAGGCTACAGGCTAGTAATAGCCGCGCTAGTAATAGCCGCGCGCGCCGACTCTTTGCAGTGCGGGTGTATGGGTATGCTTGAGGTCTTCGCGCAACCCGCTGATGAGATTGCAAATGGCCCGACTGCTGTCGAGTTTATCGGCGTTGATGCCTTTGACTTCCAAATCCACGCGGTCGCGGTCGCGGTCGTCATAGACCTTGATCGTCAGCGAAGCATCTTCGGCTTTGGTGCATTCACACCGTTTGGGCAGGAAACTTCCTTCAATAATGCTGCGAAGTTCTAATTCCGAAAGCATGGCCAACCTCTCCTTTTATGAGACTGCCAACAAATTATTGTGTATCCGGCAGACGCTTGCCTGCCACGCCTTACCGACCCTGGAAGGCGCTTACATTCACCAGCCTACTCGGCAAACCGGAGTCTTGTTGTAACTTTTCCTCATAAGTGGCGGGCCGGTTTATATAAGTCGGTTGCCTCAGGGCAAATTATCGTCGAACAGCGTCGATTAAACGTTTATGCACTAACTTGCACCTTGTGCCGCCACTCTTTCAGCAACATGTCGCAAACTATCAAAGTTGATATTGGCCCCGGAATTCACCGCCACCAGGGTCTGCCCGCGCATGCCGTGTTGCCCCACATAGCAGCAAATGCCCGCTACCGCCAGCGCGCCAGAAGGCTCGGTGATGGAGCGCGTGTCGTCGTAGATCAATTTGATGGCACTGCACAATTCGTCGTTACTGACGGTGATGACCTCATCCACCCAGTCGCGACAGATCTCAAAGCCGAAGGCGCCGATCTGCGCCACAGCGGTGCCATCGGCAAACCCGTCGACACTCGGCAGCACCACGCGCTCACCCGCACGCAGGGCCGCCAACAGGCAGCTGGAGCCTTCGGGCTCGACGCCGACGATGCGCACCTCGGGTCGCAGGTATTTGACGTAAACGGCAATCCCGGCGATCAGGCCACCGCCGCCCACCGGCACAAAAATCGCATCCAACGGGCCCTGTTGCTGGCGCAATAGTTCCATGGCCACAGTGCCTTGGCCAGCGATCACGTCCGGGTCGTCAAAAGGTGAGACAAACGTGCACCCCGAGGTTTCGGCCAATTGCAGCGCATGCGCCAGGGCAAACGGAAAGCTCTCCCCGTGCAGTACCGCCTCGCCCCCCCGCGAACGCACGCCCAGCACCTTCAACTCCGGCGTGCTGCACGGCATGACGATACGGGCCTTGATCCCCAGCTCCCGCGCCGCCAGCGCCACGCCTTGCGCATGGTTACCGGCCGATGCCGTCACTACACCGCGGGCTTTTTGCTCAGGCGTCAGTTGCACGAGCTTGTTGTAGGCGCCACGAATCTTGAAGGAAAAAGTCGGTTGCAGGTCTTCGCGCTTGAGCAGTACCTGGTTACCGAGCAACGCGGACAGTGCGGGGGCGACTTGCAACGGGGTACGCACCGCCAGGTCGTAGACCGGGGCGGCAAGGATCTTTTTCACGTAGTGCTCAAGCAGTCCGGGGTCGGCGGTGTGGGTCGCTGTGCAGGTGCTCATGGGTGTCTCCTGGCGTTTTGTAAAGGGCGCTGGAGACGGAAAAACAAAACCCGCCTCTAGGGCGGGTTTGGGTGCAGCCGTGCGCTATCCCGCCAAATGAGGAATGGCGGTAATAATGCTTGGCTGGCTGCGGAAGGCTTGAAAAGTCATGCAACGAAATTAACCGGCGATCACCCGGCAAGTCAATGCTCTACCGCCTTTCAGCGCGCCGGGGTTTACGAGCGATATACGAAACGTATACGCTTTGTATATCCACACAGCACAGTGAACCGCATGGGCATCGTCAAGATCACCGACCAACTACACGAACAGCTCCGCCTGGCCAGCGCCGCCATGGACCGCTCGATCAACGCCCAGGCCGAGTTCTGGATCAAGATTGGCCTGCTCGCCGAACTCAACCCGCAGCTGCCCTACAACGAGCTGATCAATAAGCTGTTGCTGGACAAACCCGACCTGATCCGGGGGCGCGGCTGATGATCAAGACTCCCGCTCAACTGGCCGTCATGCGCGAATCCGGGCGCCTGCTGGCCCAGGTGTTCACGATGCTCGACGGTTTTGTCGCCGCCGGACGCTCCACGTTGGAGCTGGACAGCGCCGTCGAAGCCTTCATCCGTAACGACTTGCAAGCCCGCCCGGCGAGCCTTGGGCAATACGACTACCCCTTTTGCATCAACACCTCGATCAATGAAGTGGTGTGCCATGGCATGCCCAGCGCCAAGGAAATCCTCAAGGACGGCGATATCATCAACATCGACATCACCCTGGAAAAAGGCGGCTTTATCGCTGACTCCAGCAAGATGTACATGATCGGCAACGTGGCGCCCAAAGCGCAGCGGTTGGTGGAAAAGACCTTCGAGGCGATGTGGGCCGGCATCCGTCAGGTTCGCCCCGGCGCGCGCCTGGGTGATATCGGCCATGCGATCCAGAGCCATGCGCAGGCCAACGGCTACAGCGTGGTGCGCGAATATTGCGGCCATGGTATCGGCCGTGAAATGCACGAAGAACCGCAGATCCTGCACTTCGGCCGCCCTGGCACCGGGCTCGAACTGCGCGAAGGCATGGTCTTTACCATTGAGCCCATGCTCAACCAGGGCAGCGCCAAAGTGCGCAGCCTCAAAGACGGCTGGACGGTGGTGACCAAGGACAACAGTCTGTCGGCGCAATGGGAACACACGGTCGCGGTGACAGCAGCGGGATTCGAGATACTGACCCTGCAACCAGCCGCCTGAATGACACACACGTGTGAGAGCTGGCTTGCCTGCGATACACGCGGCGCGGTGTTTCAGGCGCTCTGCGGTGATGCCATCGCAGCATAGGTGTCTACACATCTTTTTTTACGGGTTGAGTGCTGTGGTTGTCGGGGGGCACGCTGCGTACATATCCGTTGTTTGGGTCACGGCCGCAATGGGTACCGCCCTTACGGCGGGTCACTTTGGAAAAGCCCCAAAGTAACCAAAGGGCTCTTGCCCCACCACTCGGCACCTCGCCTAGGCTCGGTGTGCCCTCACTCCGGCTTTGGACCGTGGGCCGCCTCCATGGGCCATCCTTGGCCCATCGCGGCTAACCCGGCGTCCTGCCGGGTTACCCACGCTCCAAAGCCTGCGTTCGGCCAGCGTGGTTAACGGGGCGCCTAAGATCAAAATCAACAGCAGATCAAAATCAAAAGCAAAGCACGGCGGCCTAGTAGCCGACCTGAGTGGTTAGATCAAAAGCAAAACCGAGGCGGCCTGACAGCCGACCTGATCTTGGAAACTGAACTCAATCAACTGTGGGAGCGGGCTTGCTCGCGAAAGCGGTGTGTCAGTCAGCACATTTGTAACTGAACCACCGCATTCGCGAGCAAGCCCG
>NZ_LXJP01000058.1:0-41486 GCF_001728855.1 Pseudomonas sp. AP19
GGCGTTGGGGCTTAGAACGCGTAACGCGCTTTGAGCATCACGCCATCGGCGTCAAAGCCACTGCGCGCTTGGCGGGTGTAGCTGGCGCCCACGGTGAAGTCCGCCACCTGATAGTTCACGCCCACACTCGCCTCGTAGCTGTCACGCGCCACCGACGCGCCGGTGGTGGTGAACGCCGCACCACCCGCCACAAAGTTGGAGGTTTGCGCGACGCGATCACCCATCAGGTCGTGGTACGCCATCAAGGTCGCTTCCGGTTGCAGGCTACCCGCGCCCATCGGCAGGTTGCCGGCCAGGCGAAGACCGGCGCCCAACTCACCCACTTCATAACGCTGCGAACGGGTGCTCAGTGCGGCCGCCGAACCTTTCTCGTCGAAGCCATCCATGCGCACGTTGGCATAACGCGCCGCCACGCGCGGCTCGATCACCACGGCCTGCGACGGCTTGAAGCTGTAGCCGCCGATCACGCTGGCGGCCAACACATTGCTGTCGTAACTGCCCTTGGCCGTGGTGCCGGCCACATGGCGTTTGCTGTCGTTGTCGTTGTGGCCGTAGCTGAGGCTGCCGTCGACAAACCAGTTTTGCAGCGCCCAGTTGCCATACAGCGACAGCGCGTGGCCCTCGACGTCGGTCTTGTTGCCCAGGTCCGAATGGATGTTGGAATTAAGGTAGCTGTAAGCCACGCCCAGGGTGGTGGTGTCGTTCAAACGCCCGTCCACACCCACGGCCATGCCGCTGCTGTTGGCCGAGTAACCGTTGTTACCGCCGCGCCCATCCTGGTCCATGTTGCTGCTCAAACCCTGCACCCACACGCCGCCGGTTTGATGGCCTTCGCGCTGGTCGGTAAGGCGGTTGAAGATTGCGCCATTGATAACAGTCTGCCCCGACAACGCCACGTCCAGCGCGCCCCGGTTGGCGTCCGGCTTGAGCTGTTCACTCACCTGAGCAAGCTGTTGCGCAGTCCCGGCGTTGGCGAGGGACTGGAACACTGGGTCGTTCTGGTTGAGCCCGCCGAGCACCTCCTTCTTGAACGTATTCACCGCCGTGGCCGCTGCGGCGCTGGCACCTGCACCGGCAAGTTCCTGCTGCACTTGCTGGTTGTCTTTAACTGCGACGACAGCCTTGACCGTTTGCGCATCCGCCGAGTAGCTCAGCACGTTGAGCAGCGATGACGAACTGGCAACCGACAGGCCGTTGTTCTGCACACTGGTGGCCTGCAACAGGGTGTATTGAGTGCCGTTATTGGTGCGCGCAAAGTCGCCTGGCTGCGCACTCACCGTGAGCTTCGACGCCTGGGCGAAATTAGCCGTACCGTTGACCGACAGATACGGCGTGGTCGGCACCACGCTGTCGGCCAGGTGCATATCAATGCCCGCACCGCTGGCGACGTTAAGGTTGCCGCTGATCGTGGTACCGGGCGCGGCCAGGTTCAACGAGCCGGAATTAATCGAGACCGGCGCGATGATGCGCTGGCCGGCGAAATCAGCTTGGCCCGCTACATTCACCGCGCTCAAGTTGAGCAGGTCGCCGGTGATTTTGCCGCCCGTCCAGTTCAGCGTGGCAAGGTTGGCGGCGTCGATGGCCGTGCCGGATTTGCTGCGGATCTCGCCTGCTTGCTGGTTGATCTCGAAGGGCGAAGTCTGGTCGCGGGCATTGACCAGGATCGCGGTGCTGTCGGCACTGATCAGACCCCGGTTGATAACGCCGCGCGCGCCCGACTGCGGGTTCTGGGTAAAGGTCGCCCCAGTCAGATGCACAGCCACCGCATTGGCGCCGTTGGCTTCAATCGTGCCGGTGTTGAGCAAGTAATCGAAGGTGCCGGAGTTGAACTGTACGGCCCTGGCCATACCACCGTTGACCGTCACCACACCGCTGTTTTCTATACGCAGGTCACTGGTGTCGGTTTCAACTTCAATGCCCAACGCCTCTTCGCCCGTGACGCGGATGGTGCCGGAGTTGAGGATTTTGCCGCCGACGGTCACCGGCATGTTGTTATGGGTGTCCAGGATCAGGCCGTAGCCGTAGATGGAAGTGACATCAATCAGGCCGGAGTTGATCACGTCACCACCGACGGTCGTGCCATTGAGGTACATGCCCTCGCCGTCACTGTCCGACCCCGGCACGTCAACGGTGACGATAGTTCCGGAGTTGATCACGCTGCCGCCGATGTTCGCGGCGCCCACCTCAAAACCTTCGGCCCAGGTCTGGTTGGTGAGCCTGATCGTACCGGCCTGGATGACATCACCGGTGATCGTGCCGCCACGGGCAAGCAGATCAGAGTCCAGCGCGCCATCCACCACAAAACCACGGATGTTGAGGCCACTGCCATCGATGTTGTAGTCGGCGCGGTTGATCAGCGAACCCTGAACATTGGTCTCGGCAACACTGGCCCCATCGACATTACGCTGGGTAGCCACCACATTGCGCGACCCGACCAAGGTGACAGGCTCGTTGAACACCTGGCCTTTCCACTTGTTCTCGCCGCTGCTCACGTCGAATTCCACCGCAGCAACATGCGCGGCGCCTGCGCTGACCATCAGGGCCAGCAGGGTTTTCTGGAACGGCTTGCGCTTCATTTCAAACTCCATGAACTACAGTCAAAGCCGCCAATACGCCCGGCGGCTGTAGGTGTGCTGAGCGAGGGACCAGATGATCCGAATGTATTCCCCCAAGGCGCCCTGCTGAACCCCAGGCGCGAGCAATCGCACCGCAGCCGGTGGTGGCAGAAAAGGGATTGGGGAGGCGAAGTTCACATTAATCCTTAATGTCGTTTTAAAACGCTGCAGTCCATGCAGCCCGACCGGTTGCGGGTGGGCGGGGTAAAGACCCGGACTTGAGGGAAATGGTTCCTTTTGCGGTAGGACGCTTCCCCAAACTACCGAGGATTTGCCTGATATCCGTGAGCGGACGGCAGAATGCGTTGGGGATGGTGGGGTTGGGGATCGGCGAAAGGGGGTTGAGTCAGGGCGTTGGTGCCTTGCGTGGGTTTGGGTGGGGGGCTTATAGTCCGGCCCGTCGCCCAACAAGGGCGATCGGATTTGGCGATCCGTTGACCGTATGCGAAAGCTTTCTGCTTGCTTGCAGGGGCTTCCGTACCCGCATCGCTGCTTTATGGCAGCTGTGCGCGGGAGACCTTCGGGTCTGCCGGAACTCGGTCCCGGTTCGCCAACCTGCGTACAGCTGTCACCCATTCGTTTGGCGACGATAGGTGACAGCTTCACTCTACTGACCGAGGTTTCACCATGAACCAATACATGCCCCTAACGGGCCACGACTGCACCGTCCCCGCTCTGCTTATCGACACCAGCGCGCCCCTCGACGTACTCCACGACGCCGCCGCGTACCGGATTCGCGCCGTCACGCAACTGTTGGAAAACCTGGCCTTCCGCGAACAGCTCAGCAGCGATGCTGTGGTGCTTCAAGACTTCGCCCAACTACTGGCTATACCGCTGCGGGATGGGTGTGATTTGCTGGATGTCATTATTCGCAGGCTTAACAGCGTCAACTGACCGCGACAGGGCGGCTGACGAGTTGCCCTGTTAATGGTGAGGCAGTGAATAGGTGCGGGCCACGCTTGGGCAGTAAAAGTGGCCTGTCGCCTATGCAGCCTTGGCGCTGTGAAAAGCATGCACTGGGGGAAAAGGGAACGGATTTATTTTATAGCCCTTAAATAACTCTATCCGCTTTGTACCCTGATGCCGAAACGTTCGGTGGCAAGGGCCGAAATCAGAAAAATGGCCACTCTACGAAGATTAAGTAAGTGCCATTCAAATCCGTGCCCTTTTTCTGCTCTATTTCCTCCCGGCGCAAATCTGCTCCCAGCCTTTCACGATGGTGCCGGTGTACTTGCCACAGGTCGCCCCTTCCAAATTCGCGTCGAGCGCGTCGCGCTCAGGCGCAAGCCATACCGCGTCGGCCAAGTACACCGCGCCCGCTGCCAGCAGCAGAACCACGGCCACCCGCGTCACCATGTAGCGCGCCGTGGCCCGAGGCGTGCGCAAGCGCTCGAACACAAATGCGAACAGCAGCCCAATGCCACACATCAGGAAACCGCCCAGCGCCGCTCCGAAAGCGCCGGCGGTAGAGCTGTCGAAGGAGCCCCACGCCAACATACAAACGCTTGCACTGACGAACATCAGCAGCAGGCACAACCCCTGCACCAACCGCCATCCGACTACCGCTAAACCTGCCATCTGAACCTCACGTGTCATGGGAACCTCGTACCTATATGCGCCGGCTCATTCAAAAAACGTGGTCTGACCCCAATATCTCACCAATATCTCTCTTCAAGGGAACGTGGTACCGATGCGCCCCAGGTCACCCGAGAACCAGATGCCGGTCACTTTGCCGACCACATCCTCATCGGCCACCTGGCCCATGAAGCGGCTGTCATTGCTCACATCGCGGTTGTCGCCCAATAAGTACACATGGCCTGGCTCGACGCGCAGAGGCGCCAGCGTAAGGGAATAGTCCTTTTTGACGCGCTCGGCCGGTGCATGGAACAACCCCAGGTTCTCGCCGTTGCGGATCAACTCGCCATTGACGATCGCCAGCGTGTCGCCGCCAATGCCCGCCACGCGCTTGACCGCCTCAGTGCCGTCCCAGCGGTACACCACGATATCGCCCACCTTGGGCGCACCTGGCCGCAGGTCAGAGATGATGTAGTCGCCAACCGACAGCGTAGGTGCCATCGAGCCCGACGGTATGAAGTAGTTTTTGAAGCCTAGCAGCGGCGCGCGAAACACCTCGAATAGTAGCAAGGTGATCACGATCAGCACACCCACGTAGAGCACATGGAAACGCTTGCGTGGCAGGCCTGGCGGGCCGTCGTAACGGCGGGCAAGCACAGCGGAGGCAATCGCGGTGGCCAGCTTGAGCGTGATGATAAAAGCGATGAATACATACAGCCCGACAGGCGTGGCGGCCAACCCGCTCACCCCCATCAGCACAACGCCGATATACATCAGCGCCGCCACCCGGATGGCCCATTTGATACGGCCGACGTACACCAACCCCCAGCCTGCAAACAAGCAGGACATCAGAAAGGCGAGGAGCGAGAACTTGCTGGATTTCATTGGTCATCCTTGATGAGAGGCGAAAAGGGGCAGATTTATTTAATTAACAAAGCACTCGAAAAATCAAATAAATCCGTCCACTTTTTTCTTTTGGCTGATGCCTATTTTTTGCTCTTCTGATTTTCTTTATGCAACAGTAACCTTATCGCCATTAACCGACTCAAATACCGCCCCCACCACTCCTGCTGCCTCAAATCGAAGTTTCACATCTTCGCTTACTACAATCGCACCCAAATATTTTTTAATCCTAAAAATATGAAAATCACCTACTTTTGACTCATCTATGGCCAAATTATAAAACGCGCGGTATTGACCAGCCATGTCTGGGCGCACAGGATCATTCACTGAAAACTTTGTAAACCTTGAAGACTCTTCATCTACACAATCTATTTGTGTTTCTATGATCATTAGAAAATAATTTTGCGAAACGTGTTTCCCTTCGATATCAACGGGCTCAAAGACCACATTATGATAAGTTTGATCGACTTCAGACAAACCTATGAGTGAATTTCGAGCTCTCTCACTCAGAACAGGAACACTCGCGTAGCCCGCTAGAGAATAATCAATTTCAACGCCGTCGAACCTGACATCGAGCGTATATCTGCCAGGCTCCATGAAATTAAGGGGTGGATTACTAAAGTTCCAATTATCCACGTGCCTCACATCGCCGAGCACCCACTTTCCGGAAATAGAAAGATCCTGACGCAGCAAATAATATTTCATATCAATCCCTAGTCAGCTACTTATTAACTTCACTACCCACTATAGGAAATAGGGGTCAGACCACTATTCTTAAACTTTTAACACACACTTTTCCGGGCGTCCTGACACACTCGGCGAAACTCCTTTACCTAATATCTGCGCAATCTCTGACGCAAACTTCTGATCGCCCAAAACATAATTGCCGTTTGTAGAAGATCGAATTTGTTCTATCAACTCAGGTGAAAGCCGATCCAGGAATGTTGACCGGTAAGCTTCGGCTCGTTGCGCGGCGCCGCTACCTAAGTCGCTATAAACTGCATGCGGACTTATAAAGCCTGATAGCTCGCCCTGTGCGTTTGCCCTATAGCTGGTCCAACGGTAGTCGCCCGGATGAGCAACCATACCCGCTCTGACCGGGTTCATTTCGATAGGGCGGAAAGGGGACAGATTTATTTAATTAACAAAGCACTCGTAAAATTAAATAAATCCGTCCCCTTTCCCCTCCATCAAATCACACATTAGAAAGCTTCCACAGTATCGCGTAAGGCAGCTCTTCATCAACAATATCATGCAAGCGAAAATAATAAACAGCCAATGAGCTTTCTAAGCCCTTATGAACAAATGCACCATCAGACATAACACGATAGGAGGCGTACTCAATAAATTTGTCAGAACCAAGAGAGCCAAGAGCATTTTTTATCTGACTATAGGTCTCCCCCGCCCCAACTGGAAGCAATTCAGGCGGCGGCCGGCATACGGCCATGTCATCATTTTCAACATCCCTGTAGTAGGCTCTTCTAAATGCAGGCTCACTGCAGGCCCAGTAGAGGGATAGCAAACGAAGTTTTTCCTCTCCCTCATCAGAAAAAGCGTCAGCTAAAAAATACTGATCGTCTGAAATTTTGTATGCACCGTCGCCCATAGCGATAACGCATTGCTCCCGTTCAACAACGACGTCCCCTACCTTTGACTTGCACAGCGATGACCATTCTTTCATGTTAAATACCTCAAGCCTACTGTGGCCATTTGAATATTCGACCTTCGACCCTGCCAGCCTTAAGCGCGCTCTCCGCGGCTGCTTTGGCCGATCCCTCCGGCATATTTTTAACGGAGTTTATGATCTCTGACTGCCAGGCCTTTAACTTTGAATCTGGTAAGGAAGTCGGATAGCTTCCGCCAGGAGCACGATACTTGGCGTCCCAGACGATCACAGATCGCGATGATGGATCATACGTAATGTAATCTGCACCTGGAAGTGACGCTTTCCCAGGTCCGGAAATTGGTGTTTGCCCCGATTCAATAGCCTGACTCCAGCCACGAGCCTCCCCAATTGCTCCGTTTAACTCAGAATATGGGCTGCGTCCGTTATTAACTTTTGCAACGGAAAATAGGGGTCAGACCACTATTCTTCTATTCTTTTAACTCATACTTTTTTGGGCGTCCTGACACACCCTGCGAAACTCTTTTACCTAATGCGTGCGCGATCTCGGACGCAAACTTCTGATCGCCCAAAACATAATTACCGTTTGTAGAAGATCGGATTTGTTCTATCAGCCCAGGTGAAAGTCGATCATTGAATAAAGACCGGTAAGCTTCGGCTCGTTGCGCGCTGCCGCTACCTAAGTCGCTATAAACTGCATGCGAGCTTATAAAGCCTGATAGCTCGCCCTGCGCGTTTGTCCTATAGCTGGTCCAACGGTAGTCGCCCGGATGAGCAACCATACCCGCTCTGACCGGGTTCATTTCGATATATCGATAGCAAGCTAAAACATAGTTGTCTTGTTGAACCAAATAGGAGCGGAAACGGCCTTCCCACAACGTGACCGTACGTTGATATGTTCGATTGACATATTGAACGTAGCGTTGCCCCAGCCCCTTCATAAGCAGGCCAGCCCCCGCGCAGCAGGTCGGAGTCAACAACAAGTGAACATGATTTGTCATCCAGCACAATGCGTGAACTTTACAGCCATACAGTTCAGCAAGCACGGCTAATGTATCCATGTAAAAATATAGTCTTTATCTGAATAAAAACACGCAGCCCGATTGTTTCCCCGCTGAATAATATGCAACGGGATATTCGGCATTAAAACCCTAGAACGGCGAGCCATATAAACCCCTAATTGGATAAGAGCTTACAGCTTAGTTGAAATTACTAGGCCAACGAAATAAAATAATCACAAAAAATAAATCATGCTTTTAAAAGAGCAACTCTACAAAACTCTAAAAAAGTAAAACCGTGGTCCACCCTATTTTTCCAAAATATAAAACATATTTTTAAAGAACAACTTCACTGAACTCTAAAAAACTCAAACGTGGTCTAACCCCTATTTCCCCATCTGAAGGCGAAAAGGGTCAGATTTATTTAAGTAAAAAAGAACTTGGACAATTAAATAAATCCGTCCCCTTTTTCTACAGTCCCTTTTTTGTATGCTGCTGGGGTTATTAGGCCCTTGAAACATCCTTTAATCTTGGTCGACTGGTCTCGAGTTGTCTTACCAGTTTGCCAAGCGTGGAGGTCACGTGCGGACAGCAGGCAGGGCAACAAGTCGTCATTGTTGGGAGTGCGCCAGTTGGCCCCGGCTCTTCTGGACCTAGCCTCCCCTCGCATCACCCAACCAAAAGTTCTTTTAATCGCTCTCCAGCAGTAGCTATCTCGCTGGTGGTCAGCGGCGTATAGCTAACAACAATCAACACACCTCCGGCCAATTCCGAGGCCTCCTCAACGTGCCCCTTGAGACAGTTAATAATCTGTTGAGGGCTTTTCCCAAATGCGCGAAGGCACAATTTCTCATCAAAATAATTCGCCGCATTTATACGAAAAACACCATCTCTCCCGTTAACATCTTTTTTTGTAGCATCGCATGCAGCTACTACTGCCGGCCAGTCGCTTCTAGTGACAGACCAATCATGCAGTGCAGCTCTATAGGCACCAAAAGCCTCTACGTACGCAGGGAAAATTCTTTTCAACAAGTCCAAATAATCAATTTTAGCATTCGAAAACTCAATGAATATAGAGTCATCAAATTGAGCATCATCTTCTAGATATCTCTCGCTTCTAAGAGAATATGCAATTCGACCTTTTATTCCCTTTGGAAGGAATTTATCTAAAGAAACAGAAACAACAAGCTCGCCTTCAATATCGGGAACATCTACAGCACCGGCCAAATCCCATGGCGCACCTAAGCCGGACAACCTTTCGAGAAAATTTTCGTGTCGCTTTTCAATCGACTCTGAAAATTTTGGCCTATGACGAAATTCAAGCTTATGCGTAGCCATTAGGGTGCAACCCTCACAGTAATGTTTCTGATATTTTGCTCAATCAAAATATCAGTTGCTCTATCGGCCGCTTTTTGACTTGGAAATTCAAAAACGGCTTTGATACCGGGATTTTGTTTCAACGCATTCGATACTCGCTGAACACTTTGAAGTTGCTTATCAAACGATGTCAATGCTGTTTTTCGGTCAATTAAGGTAATACCATCGACATCCTCAACACCATCAAACTTCACGAAATTGTTACCGTTAGGATTTGGGTTGTCAAACCGTATTGCGGGCACGGCCTTACGCTGCGACAGAACGTCTGAAAAAGCTCCTGTTGTACCCGCTTCGAATTTCACGAACGGCTTACTAAAATCGCCCTGAGGCTCTTGTACGAAGATCAAACCTTTATTTTCGCCCTCAAGCTTGCGTGCGTCTTTTATGGTCAATACATCGACCTTCGAAAGATCCAATCCCCCCATTACAGGCGCCGAGGGCTCTTTTGCACCAAGACTAAAATCCGTAGCGCCATCAACCGCCTTACCACCAACGGTAATGGGACCCCGATCGTAGCCTGCCGGGAGATTGTTGCTGTATTCCCCCTTCGAAGTGGTCCCAGGTAACGCAGTGTTTGGACCTTTTGTTGCAACGGCTTCGCCTGCCTCTTTTGCCACCGCCTGCAACTCGGCCTTGGCGACCTTGGCCGCAACCTTCTCCGCCAACATGGCGCCGCCTTTCACGAGCGCTCCGCCACCAGCAAGAACACCCGCCATGTCACTCAACAGCTTTCCAGTTTCAACCCCAGCCTGGAAGGAACCACTCGCCCCAGCTTGTTCAAACTGCGCTTGCAAGTTATCTATGCGGTCGATGTACGTTTGCTTGACTGAATCCCAAACGCCACCGCTTTCAACCACGGCTTTGAGCGCCGCATAAGTTTCCTTAAGGTTGCCGGCGGTGTGCACGATACTGTCCACGGCGTCATTGAGCCCCAACACAGCTCCCGCGGCTGTACCTGCTGTGAAACTTGCGTCCTGCGCGATGTCGATTGCCATCCACTTGGTAGCAGTTCCAGTCCGGCATCCCAGACCCGCGCAGCCTGCCATTTCTGCATCACGTTGAGCCTTCTGCTCCTTACTCAGATAGTTGTTTTGAACAGCATTAGTCCCCGCCTGCGCGCCCGTCACTGCTCCGCTCAGGTCACCGCCAGCAATCCCACCCGCCAGCCCTGCGGCCAAACCAGACAACGCTGAAACCGTCTCTCTCTGCTCCTGCGTAAGATCCGCCGTTGCCGTGCCTGGGTAGAGTTGGTGGGCAATCAGTTCGCCCGTCGCAGCCCCGGCACCGCCCGCCAACGCTGAGTTGCCCTGGGCCTGCGCTATCACCGCACCCAATACAGCGTGCGCCATGGTGTTGAGTGCCGTGTTATCTCCGGTAGTTTTCTTGATGACTTGCGCCAGGTACGGTGCTGATGCGCCCGCAATGGCTGAACCGATATCGCCCCCAACCAGCCCTTGCAATGCCGCCGTTACGGCCTGGGCTACACGCGGATAGTCACCGCCCACGCCGTAGTCAGCCATGACTTTTTTATAGGCATCGCTGGCAGCGATCTGCTCCTTCGTCGGCTGATCATTGCCTTTGGCGGCCAGCTCTTTGCGACCCGCTTCTTTGGCGTTGAGCTCGCCTTGTGTGTGCACAATGTCTACTGCCTGAGTACCAATATCCGCAATCAACTGCACCTGCCGCAGGCGCTTCTGCTCTTTTTCCTTATCAAAGATCGGGCTGATGCTGCCGTTGGCGTGTTCAACATCGTGGCTCAGCGTTGCAACGTCCTGCTGCTGTTTGGCAGGGTCGCGGATGTCGAGGGTACCGTTGGAAATGGCCGATGAGGTGGTGCCGCTGTCACTGTCGCCGTGATTGAATGCGATCAAGCTGCCGGAGGGCATATTGCTGATGAACGCATTGGCGCCATCGCTGCCGCTACCGCTGCTCACACTGGCGCTCTGCAACTGGCTTGTGTACTCAGCCTTGTTCTTTAAAACGCTCCATCCCAGCGTGCCGGTGCTCAGGCGGTTTTTGTCCGGCGTGGCTGTGCTGCCGATCACGCTACCATCGAGTTGCGTGTGGTTGCCTACGTCAATCTGGTAGCCGCCCTTACCGCCGAACAGGCCGGTTTGCTCCTGCACACTCTGGTATTTGGAGTCGATCTTGCTTTTACTGATGCTCAGGTTTGCACTGCCACCGGTGCCGATGATGGCGAAGCTGACGCCCCCACTTACGTCCGTCTGCTTGGACTTGTAGTTATCGGTGTCTTGCAGACTTTGCAGCGTAAGGTCACGCCCCACAGTAGCGGTAATTTTGTCTGCGCTGACCTGCGCGCCCTTCAGGGCGGTGTCTCGGCCGCTGATCAGGCTGACCTGTTTGCCTGCGTCCAGGGTCGTTTCCGTCCAGGTGGTGCCGGTGCCCTTCTCTTTACCAGTGCCCTTGTTTGCATTGGCGAAAATGCTCAGGCCACTTTCATCTGAGCCCACCCCCAAGCTGATGCCAATCGCACCGCCACTGCTGTTGTTTTTGCCATCCAGTTTTTGATTATTCGCCGCAGCTTCCAGGCGAATATCGCGCTCCGCCGCCAGTTGCATTTCGTTGCCGGCCTGCAGCTTGCTGCCTTGTACATGGATATCACCTGCGGCCCCAGGCGTGCCGTTGCCGTCCGCCACGATGGTGAGGTTGTTGCCGGCCGTCAGGCTGCTGCCCTGGCTGAGTGTCTGCTCCTGGGTCTGTTTGGAATCGGATTTTTGCGAACCCAGGGAGAGGCTGATCCCCACAAACTGCGAAGCATTCCCGCTGTTCATACCGCCATCTTTCTGCGCCGCTTGCCACGCCTGCACGCCCGTCAACCCTGCCTTCACACCCTGCAGCGCCGAGAGGCGGCCGTCGTCCTCGTTCTTGGCTTGCTTGGCGGTCTTATAAGCAGAGTCCACCGCGCTACCCACAGTGCCGGACAACGCCAGGGTCAAACCACTGGTTTTGCTTTTGGAGGTCTGCTCGCTGCGGTTGTTGTTCTCGGAAGCCAGGATGCTGACATTTTGCCCAACCAGGCTGATGTCCTTACCGGCAACCACGTCAGAGCCGCGAATGGTCAGGTCTTTGCCAGCCTGAATATCCACGCTGCCCAACACACTGCCGATGTTGCTGGCCCGGGTGGTTTCGGTGCTGCTGGTGAAGGTGTTCTGGTTGCTGCTTGAACCCAACGTAACGCCGATGCCGCCGCTGCTCATCAAGCCCGATTTTTTGGTCGAGGACGAATGGCTTTGTTCAAAGGTTTCCGTCGCCCCATCAATCACCACATTGCGACCGGCAATCAGGCTGGTGGCGTTGGTGGAAACCACGTCGCTGGCGGTAGTGCCGATGTCACGGCCAGCACGCACGACCACGGTATCAGCGCTGATGGAAGAGCCCTGCTGGCTGATCTGGTTACTGCTGTCGATGCGCGTTTTCTGGCTGCTGGACAGCAACCCTTTGCTGGTTTTGGTTTTGCGGTAATAGCTGTAGTCGCTGTCTTGCGCGGCGTTCAGCGCCAGGTCATTGCCTGCGTACAGGTAGGCTTCCTTGCCGGCACTCGCACGGCTGGCGCTGACGACGAGGTCGTTGCCGGCACTCAGGGAGAGGTTCTCACCGGCCACCAACGATGTGCCCACTTGCTGAACGTGGTCTTCCTGGCTGGTGACCTTCTTGGAATTAAACGCCGAATGCTGTTCATTCGCCGCCGACGCCAGGTTCACATTCCCCTTGGCCACCAACGCCAGATCACGCGTGGCATTGAGCTGGCTGCCGATGGCGCTGATATCCCGCGCAGCCACCACCTGGAAGTCGCGCCCGGCTTCGATCACGGTGCCGTACTGGGTTGCGCTGCTGCTGCGCATGTAGGTGCTGACGGCATTGGCGTTGCGTTGTTCGGCGGTGGCCAGGCTTACATCGCGCCCGGCTTGAACGCCCAGGTCGGCGCCGCTTTTGAAGGCGCCGCCGGTGCTGTTGACGTCGCGCCCGGCTTGCAGGGTGAGGGTGTTGGCGGCTTCGATGCGGGCGGCGTTGTCGACGAAGTCGGTGCGCTCGGTGCGGTAGCCGCTGCTGCTCTGGTGGCTGGTAACGGTGCGTTCGTTGAGCACATCGCCATTTACCGCGCGCACGCTGACGTCGCGCCCGGCGATGATGCCGCCGGCGCGGTTGGTGAGGTTGTTGCCGGCGAGCAGGTCGAGGCGGTTGCCCGCTTGCACGAGGCCGCTGTTGACCATGTTGCGCCCGGCGCTGGCCGCCAGGTTGTTGGTGGCGCGCAGGGTGCCGACGTTGTTGAGGTCGGTGCCGCTGACCAGGTTCAAGTCGCTGCCGGTGATGAGTGCGCCGTTGGGCGCCAGGCGGTTGTTGGCCTGGGCCAGGTAGAGCACGGGCACCAGCACTTGCTGGCCGGCGACGGTGGCGTTTTCCATCCACACGATGTCGTGGGTCAGGGCCGCGACTTGCTCGGCGGTGAGGCTCACGCCTATGGCCAGGTTAAGTGCCTGCTTGGTGCCGATGGCGTTGTCCATCAGGTACTTGAACATCGAGGCGTCGCTGGTCTGGCCATCAATGAAGCGCTGGCCAGTACGGGCGATCACGGCTTGCTGGATCAGGCGCTGTTCATACAGGCCGTCACCCAGGCGCTTTTGTGCCTGGTCCGGGTCGTAACCCAGTTTGGACAGCATGTAATCGGAGCTTAAGAACTGGCTGAGGTTGGTCAGCAGCGGGTTGGTTTCGATCAGGTATTTCTGTGGGTTGGAGACGAACTGGCTGTCTGGCAGGCCTTGCACGCGGTTGATCACCACGCCGTCGGCCGAGGTGCCGCTGCCGGGCACGACCGGGCCGGTCACCGGCGTGCGGTCTACGCTGCCGCCGCCCAAGGTCCAGCCTTGCGGGCCGGTGCTGGCTGGCGCGCTGGCGCTTTGGCCACTGAGGCGGAACAGCCCGCCTTGGCCGGTGGGCAAGGTGAAGCCGGGCAGGCTCAGCGGGTTGATCTGCTGTTGGGCCAGGTCCGGCGGCAGTTGCTGGTTGAGGGTCACGCGGGTGGAGTAACCGGCTGCGCCACTGGCACCGGTGGCGTCGGTGGTGGTTTTGGCACCTGCGCCGATGTAGCTATAGCCCAGGCGTACCACGCTGTTGTCGATGCCGGCTTGCGCTTTGACGTCTACCGCGCCGCCTGCCTGAATCACGGCGGCGTAGCGTTGGTCGTCGCTGGCGATTTTGGTGACTTTGCCGAACTGGGTGCGCTCGATCTCCATCATGCCGATGAAGTTGGCCACGGTGGCCTCAAGGCCGCCGAGGTCATTGGGGTTGTAACCGGCGCTTTTGTACCAGTATTTGTTGGTGAGTGCGGCGGCGGCACTGAACCAGCCTTCAGGGTGCTTGGTGCGCTTTGACGTGAAAAGACGATAGGTCTCGGTTTCGCCGGTTTCGATGCCGGTGTTGACCAGGTTGTTCAGGCGCGCGGTGAAGTTGCCACCGGCCGCAATCGAACTGCTGCTGTTGAGCAGGTCGCCGCCCGCCAGGGTCATGTTACCGCCCGAGGTGATGCTCGAACCGGCACTGGCGGCGGTCACTTCCAGTTTGTCGCGGGTCACCAGTTCCCACACGTAGTTGCGCGGTGTGCCACCGGCGTGGCAGTCACCGGCGTTGACGTACTCAATGCACGTGCCTAGGGTGGCGGAGGCGGTGTAGACACCTGCGTCGTTGACGGTGAGTACCGCCCGTTCATTCTTGATCGAATTGGCGGACAGGCTGAGGTTGCCGTCACTCTGGATCGTCGACGAACTGTTGAGGATGCTGCTGGCCAGGCCGCCCTTGCCGTCGCGGTCAACGCTCAGGTTGCCTAGGCTGTAGAGGTCGGCGTAGCTGTTGTGCAGCGCATCGACACGCAGGCTCATGTCGCCGCCGCTGAAGATCAGGCCGTGGTCGTTGAGCAAGGCGCCGGTGGTGGCGACCAGCCGTTGGCCACTGCCCAGGGTCGCGTAGTTGTTGAGTGTGCCGGCGTTGACCACTAGGTCGGTGGCGGCGGTGAGGCGCCCACGGTTGTTGAGTGTGCCGGCGATGTTGGCGGTAGTAACGCCACCGCCGGCAATGCTGGCCGTGTCGCTGAGGGTGGCTTGGGCCGCGCTGAGGTTGAGGGTGCCCAGGCTGCTGATGCGTCCACTGCCGTTGAGCGCGCCGCTCAAGGTCAGGTCGAGCGCGCCGTCACTGGCGATCAGGCCGTGGGTGGTCCAATTGGCGCCATTGCCGATAAAGCGCCGGGCGCCGAGCAGTTGGCCGGTGGCGGTCTGGTCGAGGTTGTCGACATTGACTGTGAGTTGCCCGGCCTGGATCACGCTGCTGTTGGTCCAGTTGCCTTGGGTGATGGTCAGGTCGCCACGGGTGACCAGGCTGCCGCCCACGTCGTTGAGGTTGGCGGGTGCAATGCCGAAATTACCGGTGCCCACGTGCAGGACATTGCCGCCCAGGTTCTGGAAGCTGCCGGCGTTGAGGGTCAGGTCGTTGTTGGCGGTTTCCAGCACGCCGTTGCGGTTGTCGAACCGGCCGCCGATGGCGAATTCGGTGGTGCCCGCCGTGCCCAGCGCACGTAGGCGCCCGGTCTGGTTATCGAGGCTGGCCGCGCGCACCTTGAGGGTGCTTTCGCTTTCGATAATGCCCAGGCGGTTGTTGAGCGCGCCGCTGAGGTCGAGGTCGATCTGTTGGCCGGCAATCTGGCCGTCGTTGTCGCCGCTGTTATCAAAGTCATGCCCGACCACGCGCATCAGGCCTTTGGCATACAGCCCGCCGTTGCGGTTGTCGAAATTGCCGGTGGTGACCAGTGCGTTGCCGCCCTGTGCGGCGATGCGCCCGCCGTAGTTGTCCACGCTGCCGGCTTGCAGGTTGAGGCTTTGCGCCTGCATCACGCCGCCCTGGCGGTTGTTGTTGAGGTCGTAACCGTTGCGCAGCACGCCGACCACTTGGGTTTGCAGTGCGGCCTTGAGGCTGGCGAGGGTGCCGCCACGGTTGTCGAGGCTGGCTGCGTTGATATTCAGGTCACCGGCCTGGGCGATCAGTTTGCCGCTCTGGTTATCCAGCGTGTCGGCCACGTTGGCGGTCATGCCGCCCTGGCTTTGCACGGTGCCTTTGCCATTGTCCAAGCGGTTGGCCGTGAGGCTCAGGTCGGCGTTCTGGCTGTAGATCAAGCCGTCGTTGCCGTTCTGTACCAGGCCGCTGGCGGTGAGGCTCAAGCGGTCGTTGGCAGCCAGGGTGCCACGGTTGCGGTTATCCAGGCCGCCGGTCAGCAGGGTCAACACGCCTTGGCTGGCAATCTGGCCGCCCTGGTTGTTGATCTGCGCTGCGCGGCTGATCAGCAGCGGGCCGCCGCTGGCCAGTTTGCCATTGGTGTTGGTCAGGGTCGCGAGCAGGTCGAGGGTGGTGGCGGTGCCGCCACTGATGCTGCCGGCGCTGTTGTCCAGGTTTTGTGCATTCAGGGTCAGGGCTGCGCCGCTGTCGATCACGCCGCCTTGGGCGTTGTTCAGCAAACCGCCCACGGTGAGGCGCTGGCCCGATGCGCTGGAGAGAACGCCTTTGTTGCTGTTGTCCAATTCGCCGGCGCTGACGTACAGCGCCTTTTGACTGACCAGTGCACCGCCCGCGCTGTTGAGCAGGCTGGCGGTCAGCGTGGCATTGAGGTCGCCGTAACGGCTCGACAAGGTGCCGCTGTTGCGGTTGTCGAGGTTCGCGCCGCTGACGGTGAGGCCCTGCCAGCCGGACATCAGGCCGTTCTGGTTGATCAGGTTTTCGGCATTGAGCACCAGCAGGTTATTGCTGATCAGCTTGCCGTTGCTGTTGTTCAACGTGCGACCGCTGAGGTTCAGGGTTTGCGCGCTGGAGAGTTCGCCGCCCTGGTTACTGAGGTCGCGCAGGTGGTTGATGGTCAGGTTGCCGGCGGTGGTGATCAGGCCACCGGTGTTGTTCAGGTCGCCAGTGGCAGTGCCGAAGTCCAGGGCAATCGCGCTGCCCAGCAGTGAGCCGTTCTGGTTGTCCAGCTCGGCGCTGTTGAGCGTCAAGGCGTTGCTCGCGTTGAGCAGGCCCTGGTCGCGGTTGGCGAGGCGGCCAGCCACGTTGAGTACGGTGTCGCCACGGCTGGTGAGCGTGCCACCGCTGTTGTCGAGGTCGGTGGCCTGCGCATCGACCGAGGCGGCGGCAATCAGGCCTTTGACGTTGGCCAGGGCCTGGCCGATGCGCAGGGTCAGCGCGGCGTTGCTCAGCAATTTGCCGCGGCTGTTGTCGAGGTTGTCGGCGGTGAGTGTGAACGCCTGGTTGCTGGAAATCTCGCCGCCCTGGTTATGCACGTTCTTGAGGTTGTTGAGCATCAACAGCGGTGCATTGATCAGGCCGTTCTGGTTGTTGAACTCGCCCCGGTTGAGGTCCAGGGTCAGGGCCTCGGCGCTGGTGATCTGGCCGCCTTGCTGGTTGTTCAGGTCGGCGGTGCCGAGGGACAGGGCCTGGCGCGCGCTCAGGGTGCCGTTCTGGCTGTTGTCGACGCTGGCGGCGTTGAGGATCAGGCTGCCGTCGGTGACCAGGCGCCCGCCTCGGTTGTCCAGCGCGCCAAGGGTGCTGAGGGTCAGCGGGCCGGCGCTGGACAGCGTACCGGCGTTGTTGGCCAGGGTGCGCGCCGAGATGCTCAGCAGCCCTTCGCTGCTGATCAGGCCCTGGTTGCGGTTGAGCAACTGATCGATATTCAGGGCTGCGCCGCCGCCGGCAACCACCAGCCCGCCATCGCTGTTATCCAGTTGTGTAGCCGTGACCAGCACGCCCGAACGGCTGGACAGCTCGCCGTTGCGGTTGTCGATATTGACGACATTGGCCTGCACACCGCCGATACCGGCGACCAAGCCTTTCTGGCGGTTGTCGAGGCTGTTACCGGCCACGCTGACGACGCCCTGGCTGGTGACCAGGCCGCCCTGGTTATTGAGGCTGCCGACGTTGAGGCTCAAGGCCTTGCCCGCCGTGATCAGGCCCGCAACGTTGTCGAGGGTGGCGACCGTCAGCGCTGCGGTGTCGAGGCTTGAGACTTCACCGCCCTGGTTGTGCAATTCACCGACCACCGCCGTCAGCGGCCCGTCGCTGGTGACCAGCCCACCTTGGGTGTTCTGCAGGCGATCTGCGGTAATAGCCAAGCCATTATTGCTGAGGATGCGACCTTTGTTCTGGTTGTCGACCGAGGCGGCGGTTATCTGGGTGCGCTGTTTGGCGCCCAGTGTGCCGCCCTGGTTATTCAGGGCTTGGGCATCCACGCTCAACGTGCGGCTGGCGATGACACTCGCGCCGGTGTTGTTGACGGCCTTGCCGCGCAGGCTCACATCGCCTGCTGCGTTGCGGGTGTTATCGGTGTTGACGCCGGCTTCGATGATGTCGCCGTTGGTCAAGGTGCCACCGGCGGACAGCGCAATGCGGTCACGGGCGGCCAGGCTTTGGCGGTTGGTGAGATCGCCCTGGGTGTTCACGTTCAGGGCTGTACCGGCATATACCGGCCCTTTGGCGTCCAGGCTTGCGGCGTTGACGTTGACCGCACCGCTGGCGGCAGCTTGCGCCATGCTCAAATGCCCATTGGCATCGAGCTGGATATCGCCGCCACTGGCCGCCAGCGTGCCGTCGAGCTTCACGCCCACACCGGCTTCGGTGCCCACCAGTTTGATCGCGCCGGCGTACATGCCGCCCAGCGCGGTGGAGTCGATGGCCAGTTCCGGCTTGGTGCTGCCGTCGTCGGCGCGCGGGGTGGCGTTGAGAGTCTTTGCATCAACGTCGTTGCGCCCGGCGATCACCGCCAGTTCGCGGGCGTTGATCTGTGCGTTGATCTTGGCGGTACGGGTGATGATTTCGAAGCGATCGACGTTGCTGGCATTCAAGCCTTCGCCATCGATGGTCACGGCGCCGCCGTCAACCTGGTAGCGCTGCAACTGGCCGCTCGCGTCGAGCACCGGTTTGCCGGTGGTCAGGGTCACGTTGGGTGTGTTGATAAAGCCGCAGCCGCTGCACGTAATGCCGTACGGGTTGGCGACGATGACTTTGGCCGACTGCCCCGCCACTTCGGTGTAACCGCGCAACTGGCTCGGGCTGCCGCCGTTGACCTCGTTGAGGATGACGCTGGCGGCGCCGCCCTTGAGGTTCGGGTTGCCGACGATGTAGCCGCCGAGCTGGGTGTTCTGCACCGCGCCGGTGGCGTTGTTGAGGATCACGCCGTTGGGGCCGACGTTGTAGTCCTTGAACTGGTTGTGGGACAAGCCACTGCCATTGGGCGCGGCGATGTTCACCACCGGCACGCCGTTGCCGGCCTGGCCGACGCTGGTGGCCGGGTTGCTCACCACAATGCCGTCGGCCTGGGCCAGCAACGGCTGCCAGAACAGCGCGTTGACCAGGATCAGCACCAGGCCACGCTTGGGCAGGCCGAAGAACGCGTCGCGGCGCTTCAGGGCAGCAGAAGGTTGACGGGCCAGAAAGGCAAAGTGGCGAACATCCATGGTCAAATTCTCGTTGCAGCGGGGCGTTGAATTACAGGAAGAAATCCATGCGGAAGTAGATCGGCGCTTCGCGCTCCGTCACCACTCCCGGTCTTTCTAACGAATGGGCAAACGTCACGCTGGTGCTGACGTATTTGCCACGGGCGAACAGTTCCACGGAGTTGCTCGAAACGCGGCCGTGGTTGTCGCCGTTGTAACGGTCGTTGCGGATCACGCCCTGGTCGTAACCGAGGCTGGTGCCGTATTCCGCAAAGGCCGGGCGCAGCCATTCCAGGGTGACCGGGCGGGCCCAGCGCACTTCGTTGCGCCAGTAGCCACCGCTGTCGCCGGACAGCTGCTGATCCTTGAAACCGCGTACCGACGACGAGCCGCCCAGGCTGATGCGTTGCGGCGAGAACAGCACGTCTTCACTGCGTTGCCCGGTGGCCAGGCTGGTGAAGCTGAACGACTCGCCCCACAGACGAAACGGCTGCAAATAGCTGACGGTGGCGGTGTATTTGCGGTAATCCGGGGTGGGCGTAAGGTTGCCGAACTGATCGCGATGCTGGTCGTCACGCTGGGCGTCAAAGGCGCCGATGCCGTTCTGCACACCCAGGTCGACGTTGACGAACGCACTGCCGATGCGCCGGCCGTGGTTGATGCCAAACTGTAGTTCGCTGATGCGATTACTGCTGATGTCGAGGTGGGCGTCGTTGACGTAGTTGTTGGTGCGCAGGTGAGCCACCCCCACGTTGACCGAGGTTTTGCTCACGTCATCGCGGTGAATCACGCGCTCTGCGCGCAACTGGTGGTTCTGGTTGTCGCCCGACTGCTTGAACTTGAAGGTGTCGGTGTAACCCAGCGCGCGGTAATCACTCTCGCTGTAGGTGTAAGTGAAGTTCCACCAGCCCCACGGCACGTTGTAGTAGAGCATGGTGTTTTTCGAGGTTTTCTGGTGGTCGCTGATGGCGTCGTGGCCACCGCGCAGCACCAGTTGATCGGCCAGGCCCAGCGGGCTGTCCCACTCCAGGCCCGCGCCCCATTGCTGTTCGCCGGTGCTGCGTTGCCCGTCGTTATTGCGCGACAGGCTGGCGCGCCAGGGCTTCTGTGGGGTGTTCTTGACCACCACGTCGCTGCCGCCGACCTGTTTGCCGGGGGTCAGCTCCATTTGTGCCTGTTTGGATGGCAGGCGGTTGAGCTGGTCCACCAGTTGCTCGACTTCACGCAGGTTCAGCGCCTCGCCGACCTTGCCGGGAAACGCCATGGCCAGCTCGCGGTCGGTCACGGTGCTGCCTTCGGCGCTTCGCAACGCTTCGAGTTTGCCCTCGACCACCAGCACTTGCAGGTGGCCGCTGCCGAGGTCTTGTTGCGGCAAGTAGGCGCGGCTGGTGACGCGACCTTTGGCGATGTAATAGTCGGTGATGACCTTGAGCAGTTCATTAAGCTGCGAGACGCCCAGGCACTGGCCGACATAAGGCTTGAGCAACAGCGTGCGGTCGCCGGCGGGCAGGCTGTCGGCGCCTTTGAGTTCGATGTCTTTGATCGGGAAGCAACGGGTGTCGGCAGGCGTGGCCGGCGCTTGGGGCTTGGCCGCTTTGCCGGGCAAGTCCTGCAGTTCTTGCAGGCGCCGGCTTTGCTCTTCGAGCAGACGGTTTTGCCGGTCGCGGATCAAGTCTTGATCCCCTGGCGTGGGAGCGGCCGTGGCAGTGTTCAGGCTCAAGCAGGTGAGCAGGAAAGTGCACAGCAAATACCGAGTCCGTGGCAATAACAGAGACATGTTCGATCCATCGAAAATCAAGGGGCGGCAAACTAACATCGAACTCGCGCTAGCCCAAGAAACCGGGGCCATTGCACATCCGCACTTATTAAAGCCGCAACTTATTGATTAATAACAAAAAAGAATAATCAAACCGCGCTGACGCTGGTCGTAGACAAGTTTATTCCGACAAGCGGCAACTCTATTTGATAGTCATCCAGTAAATAACCGAATAGAGGCCATTATTTAGCCATCAACTACTAACTGAGTTAGGTTAGTGCGGGGGAATACAAAAAAGTTCGCGGCAGTTTTGTGAATTGGATCCCATTTATCGGAATTCCAAGCGACGCAGGTGGAATGCGGGAACTGGCTTGCCTGCGATGGCGGTGTGTCAGGTATTGACTGGGTGTTGGCCCACCGCTATCGCAGGCAAGCCAACTCCCACAGGGGTCTTGGGTGCTGTGGAATATCTAGCCGGCGTCTTTGTCTTTTTCTGCGCCGGGCACCAGGGTCAGGCCCGGGCGCTCCACGTCGCGCGAAACATGTGCCTTCACGTCTTCCACACCGCCGTCATCGTCGTTGTGGATCACCAGCACACCCGGCTTGCGAAACTGCTCCAGGTGGCCGTCGCCGAGCTTGAAACTCTCGCTCAGGTGCTGGTCGCTGAGGGCATTGGCCTCGGCGCGGCGCTGGGCGAACTTGCGCCCGCGACTTTGTTGATAGCGCGCCCAGCTGATCAGGATCAGCGCATTGAACAAGGCGATCCACAGGTAGATTTGCAAGGTGTTGAGCGCGGCAAAAATCGGCGCCTCAATGCGTGGGCCGCCATGGGTTTCCAACATCGCGGTCATCCCGCGCGCCAACAGCCAAACCAGCCCGCCCCACGCCAACAGCGTGAGCAGCACATCGATGATCCACATCAGGGTGTTCTGGCGAGTTCTGACCAGTTTCATGATCACGCCTCCTCTTCACTGGGTTTGATACCGCGGTCCGGGCTGACCCAACGTGCACGCTTCTGATGCTGGTTAAACAGCACCTTGGGAAAGCTGACCAGGGTGGTGAGCAAGCTGACCAGCCAGAACACCATCGGGTACCACACGGTCCAGAACAGCGTTTTCCACAGGTCTTTTTCGTAACGCCGGTCGATCAGGATGCTCACCGCAAACTGCAGCAGGCAGACCATTGCCAGCACCAGGCCGGTAAAGGCCGGTGGCACCAGGGAGTCGACGGCGATCGCCTGTGGCAGTACCACGAACTTGCCCACGCCCCAGAAAATCACCGAGAGCAGGAAGGTAAAGGCCCAACCGGTGGACAGGCAGTATTCGAACAACAGCGGCCACAGGTAGCGATGGCGCCATTGCCAGATGCCACGGATGTTCTTGAACAGCACCTCGGCGCCGCCCTGGGCCCAGCGCAGGCGTTGTTTCCACAGGCCGCCGACGGTTTCGGGCATCAGGATCCAGCACAGGGCGCGGGGCTCGTAAAAGATCGCCCAGTGGTCGAGTTGCAGCTTCCAACTGACATCGATGTCCTCGGTGATCATGTCGGTGCTCCAGTAGTCGATGCGGTCCAGGGCTTTCTTGCGAAACGCCACCACCACACCCGACACCGTGAAGATCCGGCCGAACACGCGCTGGGTGCGCTTGATCAAGCCGATGATCGAGGAGAACTCGCCCACCTGCACGCGGCCGATCAAGGTCGAGCGCGTGCGGATGCGTGGGTTGCCGGTCACGGCGCCCAGGCGCGGGTTGTCGAGCATCGGCGCGACCATATACGCCGCCGCGTTTTTATCGAGCAAGGCATCGCCGTCGATGCACACCAGGTACTCACTGCGCGCGGCCACGGCGCCCATGCGCAGGGCCACCGCCTTGCCCTGGTTCTGCGCCAGGTGCAGCACCCGCAGGCGTGGGTGTTGCAAGGCCAGGGCGTCGAGCACCGCTGCGGTGTTGTCCTTGGAACCGTCGTTGACGGCGATGACTTCGATATTCGGGTACAGCTGGTTCAGGGCCGCATGAATGGTGTCGGCGGCGTTATCGCCCTCGTTGTAGCAAGGGATGATGATCGAGATCAGCGGGTTGCCGGCCAGCGTGGGGGCTGGCGTGTCTTCTTTCCACGGCCAGTGACGCTCCCAGTGCAGCCAGAAATACAGGCCGCCGGCGATCCACAGTGCCGACATGAACAGCGGGTAGAAAAACACGAAGTCCATCAGGAACTGCCCGGTGACCAGGAAAATCAGGCCTAGGGGCACGCCCAACACCAACGCCAACACGAATAAAGCCAGGATTCTGTCGAACATGGTCAAGGGTTCCATTGGTTGGAAAGGGCCGGACGTACTGTCTTCAGGTCCGGTGAGTTTTCCAGGAAGTTATCCGGGTAGTAGCCGAAGCTCCTGACCCCCTGGCGTTTGAGCACCCCCATCCATTCAGCCATCTGCGTGCCGCTGATATCGGGCGCTTCTTTGGTCCGCCAGTCTTTGGCTTGCAGTTCGAACACGGTGCGCTGCAACGCGTCGGGACGCGCCTTGACCGTGGCCACCAGCTTTTCCAGCCAGGCATTGGAGTTCTTCAGCGTCTCGCCTTCCATCAGCGGCATGGCCATCGGCGCGGTCCAGTCGTAGGTCTGGAGGAAGTCATCGAGGTTCTGCGCGAACCAGCTTTCGCTGCCCGGGTTGAGCATCGGCTCGGCGAAGATATTGCGCGCGGTCTGCACCTGCGGCCCGCGAATGGCGCGGACTTTACCGGCCAGTTCCTGGGTGAAGTCGATCAGGTAGCGGCTCTTGAAACGCGTCCAGCGCTGCATCACGGCCGGGTCGGCGCGCAATGCGCCAATGCTGCTCGGCAGGCCGTTGGCGGCATAAGCTTTGAGCGCGGCCGGGCTGGCGTCTTCGAAGTCCGAGAAGAGCGCGTCGTCGTGGAACAGCACGCCATCGATGGCGGTGTTGCGCGCCAGGTCTTCGTAGATCTCGCCGATCTGCTGGCGCACCTTGGGATCAAACGGTGACAGGCGCTTGTACTGGTCGGGGTCGATGCCCACCTGGCCGGTCTGCGGGTCCCAGCGGGTAACGCGTGGCAACGCCGGGTCGAGGGCAAAGCTGAGCACCGGCATCCAGGCGAAGATGTTCACGTGGCCACGGGTGCGCAACTGCCAGGTCACGCGGTTGAACAGGTCGCGGCGCACCGGCAGGTGGCGGTTGGGGAAGTACAACGAGTGCACCAGGCCATCGCCCTTGGGGTCGGCGAAGGCTTGCAGGAACACGGTGCTGGCGCCCATGTCGACCACGCGCTGGATCAACTGGTCGAGGTTGCGCGCTTCCTGGGCCGGGTCGGGGTCGTAGACATTATCCAGGTCGACGTGCAGCACACGCATCGAGGTCTTGGCCTGGGTGCCGACAATCGCATTGGCGTAGTGCTCGCCATCCGGGTCGGACGCCACCAGGAAACGCGGGCTGCTCTTGAGGTTGGCGAGGTCGTCGAGGCCATCGTCCAGGGTCAGGGCCATCTGGTAGCCCTGCTCACCCACCACGGCCAACGACGTGCCATCGGCCGCGCCGTAAGGCCACACCCACACGCGCGGAGCCTTGCCGGTGACGGCCCGCAGTTTGTTGGAAATGGCGGTCACGTCGGCGCGCATCCGCGCCTGGAACTGGGCTTCGGTTTCGTATTTGCCGGTGGCAGCATCGTATCGACGAGTCGCGGCGGCCGGCTCCAGGTTGCCCTGCGGGTTGGCCAGAATGCCCATGTGGCTGGCGTCGGTGTGCGCGGCGATTTCCACCAGGTTCGATTTGGAAACTTCGCGCACTTGCTCCCAGGTCAGGAAGTCGGAACGGGCGCGCGGCGTGCCGGCAAAATCCACCGGTTTGTTCAAGGGCGTGTCGATCCAATACCCGACCGGCGCCAGGATGACCGGCCAGTTATAGGCACGCAGAATCGGCATCACACGGGTATAGAAGCTTGAGTAACCATCGTCGAAGCTGAGCATGATGGCTTTGGGCGGCAGCTCACGCCCACCACTGCGCGCCGCCAGGATCTGGTCGACGCTGACCGCCTGGTAACCGTTTTCGCGCAGCCAGGCCAACTGGTCGATCAAACGCTCGGTGCGCACCGCCACCACGGCCTGATCGGGGTCGCGGTCTTCGACGTCGTGGTAGGCGATGCCCAGGAAATGGTTTTTCGGCCACGGCGCTTCGCGTGCCGGTGTCGGCCGCTCGGCGGGGGGAGTATAGGGCGCGGGTTGCTGGGCGCAGGCACCGGCCAGCAATACACCCAGGACCAACAAGCAACGGCTGAGGACAGTCATGGTCAGGCTCTTTTAGAAACGGTAAATGAGGTCGACGAGCAGGCGCAGATCGCGTTCGCGAACACCGTCGTAAGGTCGGCTGATCAGGCTCAGGTTGGCGCCGGCTTCGAGTACGTCGTTCCAGCGAACGCGTTGGCCGTAGCCGATCAAACCAACGCCACCGGTGGAGTAATCCCGCTGGCTATACGTACCTGCACCGACCTGGAACTGCTGACTCCACTGGGTCTCGTAGCGGTGATAGAGCACATGGTTGACCGTGACGGTGGGCAACACGCTGAAGTCCGATTTGGGGTTGAAATACACCACGTCTTCCTTCGAGTTGCGGCTGGCGCCGACCTCCAGGCCCAAGTCGACTTGCACGTGCGGCGAGCTGTAGATGCCCTCGCGCCCGGTGAGCAACGCTTCGAGCCGGTTGTTGCCGTCGCTGAAACGGGACGGGCTGAGGGACAGCTTCCATTCGCGGCTTTCATTCGCACGCCAGCGGATAAACCCGCTGCCGCCGTTGGCCGTGACATCGGCATTCAAGGCCCGCAGAGGCGTGCTGGTCAGCAGGTAGCCGAGGCTGCCGCCGTACTGCCAGTTGTCGTTGATATCGCGGGCAATCGACACGCTGGCGCCTTGTTTGGCGCCATAGCCGTAGGAGTGGTTGGAGACTTCGGCTTCAAGGGTCATGTCGCGGGTGCGCCGCTCCACGCCGACGCGCTGCCAACGATGCTGGCCGGTGCCTTCGGTAAAGTCGGCGGTGGCATAGCCGGCTCCGGCGAAGACCCGCCAGTCTTCGTCGATGGGCGGGCTGTAGAGCACGCTTTCGATGCCCCAATCACGGCTACCGGCGACCGCGCCGACGTCGCCGTTATTGCCCCCGCCGTAGCTTTTACCGGTGTAGGCCTCAACGCGCAGTTCAGCCATGTCGTGCACATCGCGCAGACGGCTGAGGCGCTGCACCTGGCGGCTGTCCGGGTTGCGGGCCAGCACGTCATCGGTCAGCGCGTCCATCTGGCGCCATTCCTGAAGGTCCATGGCGGTGTAGGCCTGGGACACTTCCAGGCCGATATCACGCGGGACTTGGGTTTCGGTTTCCTTGAGGGCGCCTTCGGCGCGGCGCGGCCAATCACGGGCGCGGTACATATCCGCCTGGGCCAGGCGCAAGCCGACATTGCCCGGGGCTTTTTGCACCAGTGCCTCAAGGCCGGTTTCACTGCCCGGCAGGTCACCGCCGTAGGTGCCGGCCTGGGCCGCCAGTTGTTGCGCGTCCATCCAACTGTCGTTGGGGTTGCCAATGGGCAAGCCCTTGAGTTCGACGCGCGGTTTCTGGGTGGCGGCCAGGCTATTGGCGACGTCGCGCGCTTCCATCACTTTGTCGCTTTCGAGCAGGGCGTAGAACAACGCGGTGCTGTCTTCGACGTGATCGCCAGGGTCGGCATCCGGCGCAGTCAGCGCCTGGCGATACAACGGCTCGGCTTTTTCCGGCTGGCGCTGGTCGAGGTAAGACGCGGCGACCCAGCGCACGGCATACGTCGGCAATTGCACGCCTTCGCCGTTGAGGGTTTGGTACTCGCGAATCACATCAGCGGTGCGTGCCCGCGCCTTGAGCGCGCCCAAGCGGTCGATGCGCCAGCGCACCACGTCGTCATGGGCGCTGGCGTCCGGGGTCCAGCGCGCGAGCAGTTTGTCGTAATCGTTGAGGGCGCGGTCGGCGACCACGTAGCGTTCTTTTTCGGTACGCGTGGCGAACTCGGCCATGCGCACACGCTCGGCGGCGAGGTCGCCTTCCAGACGGCGCTGGGTGACCGCGTCGAGCACGCCCGGATGTTTGGCCGACAGGCGCAGCGCGGGCTCCGGCAAGCGAGCCTTTTGCAGGGCGATGATGTATTCGCGGACCACTTCGGGCTTGTCACCGGCGCGGGTGAAGGCGTGGTCGAACTCGAACAGCGCGTCGTAGTTCAAGCCCGCGCGGGTCAGTGCATAGCCCAGGGCCATGCGGCGGTTGGGGTCATCGGGTTGCGCCGCCACCAACGCGCGCAAGCGTTGCACCGCCTCGGCCGTTTGACCGCCGTCGGCCTGGGTCAGGGCCTGGCCCAGTTGCAGGTCGATATTTTTCGGTTCGCGCAACAGTGCCTGCTGATAGACCGCCAAAGCTTGCGGCCACTGCTTTTGATTGCGATACGTGCGCGCGACCGTGGCCAGGGCTTGGGTGGTGAGGTTACGGTTTTTGCCCTGAGCCTCGTACACCTTGAGCACTTCGGCGTCTTGACCGGCCCAGCCGGCAATCACCAGGTGGTCGCTGATCTGGCCGGGGGTCTGGCGCTCGGCGGGCAGTTGGCGCAATTGGGCAAGGGCGGGCGTGAAATTGCCGTTACGCGCCTGGATGATCAGGGCATCGTAGGCAGGGTCGGCCAACGCGAGGCTGGGCATCAGCAGTTGGCTGCACAAGGCGGCCCCGATGAGCAGTCGCAACCGGCCTGAAGCACTGATGGGTAGGTTTCGCAGCATATCGAGAGCTTCCTTACACAAGGAAAGCTGTAACGATAGGTGGTCCTGAGCGAAACGCATCAGGGTGCCGGCGTCTAGTGACCCGGCCTAGCTTTCCTGTAGGAACTATCCCTCAGTAAAGTAGGCAGAAGGCCAATTGATAACAATTGTTCAGAATTGCAGGGCCTGCCGGAAATATGAATGTGGGAGCGGACTTGCCCGCGATGATGAGGTATCAACCGGCCTTAACGCCGGTCGTTTGACCCCTGTCGCGAGCCCTTCCGCTCCCACATTATTTATTTCTTACTGATGTAAGAAATCTTACTGCGCGCCGCTGACCGCACCCATTTTGGCCATGACAAAACCAATGAACTGCTCAACAGTCATCTTCTGGCCGTTGAACATCACTTCATTGTTGGCGTAGTGCAGTTTGGAGACCACGTCGGTGCCCACCAGGGTCGCCAGTTGCGTACCGACCGCCATGCCGCTGACCATCTCGGCAGCCATCTGCGATTGCTGCTCGATGGCTTTAGGGTCGGTCACACCGCCCACTTCGGCTTGCAGGGCGGCTACATCGCCAATCATTGGCTTGGACAGGGTCAGGTTGGCATCCAGCAGGGCGATGACTTGTTTGCCCAGCTCAACCGGCGGCAGTTCCATCGACGCAGGCTTGGTCAGGTCCAGCACCAGGTTGAATTTGCTTTCGCCGTGGGTGGTTTTCAGCGACAGGTTTTCCACCGCCAGTTGCGGCTTGGCGGCCAGCACCTGGTTGACGTTCGCCTCTGCCAGGGTCTGCTCGGCTTCGCTCAGCTGCAGCTCAGGCACGGGCTGGCCGGCCGCCGCAGCGGCTTGCACCGGTTGCATCTTGTCCTGGTAAAGCTTGGTCAGCACCAGCATCGCCGGGATGTCGACGTTCTTCATGCTCAAGGCCATGGCCGCCGAGCCGACAGGCTTACCCTGGTAACCGATCTCGTCGATTTTGTAGTCGACACGGCCGGCCAGGTTGTTGTCCTTGGTCTCGCTGGTGTCTTTCTGCTCGAAGCCCTTGAGGGTCAGCACCGCTTTCTGCGGGCCGAAGGTGACCTTGGTGTCGGTCAGCTCAACGGTGTTTTGCCCGGTGTAGAAACCGAAGGTGGATTTTGCCAGGTTGCTGGCCACGGTCAGGCCAGACAGCTCGGCTTCAAACGGCGCACCGTTGGCATCGATCGCTGCGACTTTGAGGCTGTTCATGTAGCCGTCGGCCTTGACCTTCTGGCCTTCGGCGGTGCTGTCGAAGTCCAGGTTGGCGCCGGAGAAACTCACCGAGGACTTGTCGTCATTGAACTCCAGAGGCAGCAACTCGACGTTACCGTTGACCGAACGGTTGTAGCCGATATTGGCCACGCCTTTAAGCGGCGACACGTCCTTGCTGGCGGCGAACCACTTTTCGGTGGTGGCGTTTTTTTCCAGCGCGTAGTGACTGGTGGCCATGACCGGCAGCCATTTCAGCGACACCAGGCGGGAAAACGGCAGCGGGCCGTGTTCGATATGGTCGACAAACAGCAGCTCAGGGTTGGGGTTTTCTTCGCCGAAGACGCTGCCTTGGCCCTTGAGGCGGTAATGGGCGGTGCTGCTGAACAGGCCACGGTCCAGGGAGACCAGCTCCAGGTTCACGGTGCCGTCGACGCCGGCCATGGAGGTCTGCAGTTCCTTGTTGGCGTTCTGGATCGCGGTTTGCAGCACCGGCTCCAGCTGCTTACCGGTGTACCAGGCGCCGCCTGCACTGACGACGCCGACGGCGACAACAAAACCCAAAAGAACAACTGCTGGCTTATTCATGAAGTGACCTGATCAAATCCTGTGAGAAGTGGGCTGTCTTCCTTGAACCCCGAGGGGGTTGGCTCAAGCCCGCCGAAACGGGGGGAAGATTAGCACTGGCAGCCGCGAACGGCTCAGCTTTTCAGAGGGGTCAGGTCAGCAGATGGTTCACGAGTACTCCAATTCGACCTCATCAAGTTGGTGATCGAAACGCTTCAAACGGGCCGTCCAGGTGTACACCAACACCTCAAACTCGCGGTGTATGACGGCATTGCCGGGGGTGTCGGCCTTGGGGTCACAGAAATCCAATTGGTAACGTTCGCGGGCCATGGCGTTGGCCACATCGGACAATTCCCGTGCGTTATTCAGCCAATACCTGCCATCAGCGACCTGCTGGTCGAGCAGCACGCATTGTTTTTTCAGGGCTTCGAGGCTTTTTTCCAGAGGGGTGCCGGTGAGTTCGCCCATCACCTCCTGGAAGGTGCGGCCGGGCTGCCAGTAGCTGCCCCAGAAATAGCGATCGAACACGGTTTCAACGCGGCGTAACGCGACCTTGGTGTCCCAGATCGCTACGCGTGTCTTGCCTTGCTCAAGCAACTTCTTCTTCACCCGTTGGTTTTGATATGACGCCCACGCCACCACACCAATGGACAACGTGCCGATCACCAGGCAGGCGCTGTCGAGAAAGACCATGGCCTTGTCGATTTGGTGGGCGAGCATGACGCCGTAAAAATAAGCGGCCGATAGCAACACCAGTGCGAAGAACACGCACCAGAAAGCGGGAGCATAAGGGTTTTTCATTATTGGAATCCCCATGAGCAAACGCGAGCAGTGACAGGTAAGTCGGCCCTCAGGCGAAGAGCATGGCGACTCACCAGTCAAAGCATAGCTTTTAGCTCAGGGTTTGCCGGATTGTGACGCTTGCGTTCGTCCGCTTTCCCAACCACCGCCCAACGCCAGGAACAGATCGATCTGGCTCATGGCAACCTGGGTGTTCGCCGCGGCCAGTTGCGCGCGCACATCCGTGTAGGTGCGGGTGGCTTGCAGGTCGGCCAGGAACGACGCACGGCCGGCCTGGAAGAAGCGGTGCGTCTGCTCCGATGCTTCTCTGGCGGACTCGCCGGCATCGGCCAGCGCATCACGGCGTTGCAACTGTGCGGTGTATTGCGCAAGGCCGGTCTGGGTTTCGCGAATGGCGTTAAGCACCACGCCGTCGAAGTGTGCCAGGGCGCCCTGGGTCGCGGCTTCAGCTTCGTGGATTCGCGCACGCGCACCGTTGGTCGGCACAGACCAACTGATCAGCGGGCCAAAGCCCCATCGGTTAGTGGCCGGCGTGCCGAGGTCATCGAGAAGACCGACGGTGCCTACCGTGGCCCCAATGCTGATGTCCGGGTACAACGCGCCGGTGGCCACGCCGATACGCGCAGTGGCAGCGGCCAGTTGGCGTTCGGCCTGGCGCACGTCCGGGCGGCGTTTGAGCAACGCGGCGCCGTCGCCCACCGGCAGCAGTTGGGCGATGTGCGGCAGCTCGGCGCAGGTGTTGGTGCCCGCTGGCAACTGGTCCACCGGCTTGGCGAGCAGCATCGACAAACGGAACAGGCCCGCCTGGCGCGACGCTTCATAGCGCGGCATGTCGGCGCGCAAGGATTTGTATTGGGTCTGCGAGCGGGTCACCTGGGTTTCATCACCGCGCCCGGCGTCGCGCAGGCGCTGGGTCAGCTTAGTACTCTGGCCTTGCAGGTCGAGGGATTGGTTGGCAATCGCCAGCTCTTCGTTGGCGGCGCACACTTGGGTATAGGAACGCACCACGTCCGCCACCAGGGTGATTCGCGCGACATCGGCAGCCGCCTGCGCCGCGTCGGCGCTGGCCTGGGCGCTTTCAATGCCGCGTTGCAAGGTGCCGAACAGATCGAACTGATACGAGGTGCTGATCCCGACGCTGCCGATATTCCCTACCGGGACTTTTTCCGTCAGCAAAAAGGCCTCACCGGATTCCTGCAGGCGCTGGGCTTCGGCCTTGACCCCGGCGTTCCAACCCCCGGCGGATTCAGCCTGTTGCGTCTGGTAGCGGGCGCGTTGCAGGTTGGCCGCAGCCACACGCAGGTCGGTGTTGGAGGCCATGGCCTGGCGCACCAGCTCATCCAGACGCGGGTCTTTGTAGAGTTTCCACCAGTGCGCCGGCACCGGCGCCGACACGACGTTGCTGCCTTCACCCGCGATCTGCCCTTGCAGGTCGCCCCGGTTGATCGCCGCCGTGTGCGGCAATTTGTAGTCCGGGCCTACCACCTGGCACGCCGACAGCAGCACACCCAAGCCGGCCGTGGCCAGCAACGCCGCCGGTTTCATGGCTGTTCTCCCTGCTGCGCGCGGTCTTTGGTAGCGCCCCGGTCATCGATGATCGACACCGTGGCCGTGCGCCCGGCGATCATGCGAAAGTCAGCCGGCACATCATCAAAGGCGATTCGCACCGGAATCCGCTGGGCCAGGCGCACCCAACTGAACGCCGGGTTGACGTTGGGCAGCAGGTTGGAGCCGCTGGTGCGGTCACGGTCTTCAATACCGGCGACGATGCTCTGCACATGGCCGTGCAGGCGGGTGTTGTCGCCGATCACGCGGATATCCACCGGCATGCCGACGTGAATGCCGTCCAGCTTGGTCTCTTCGAAATAGCCGTCGATGTGGAAGGAGTTGCTGTCCACCACCGAGAGCACCGGGCGCCCGGCCGTGACGAACTCCTGCGCACGCGGCGCACGGTCGTTGACGTAGCCATCGACGGGGCTGCGGATCACCGAGCGGTCGAGGTTGAGTTGGGCCGCGTCCACAGTCACTTGCGCCTCGGCCAGGGCCGATTGGGCGCGAGCCACGCGGGACTGGCTTTCCTCCAGTTGCTCACTCGGCACCAAATTGCCGAGGCCACGGTTACGTTTGTATTCGCGCTGGGCCTGGGCCAAGGTTTCCTGGCGGTCAGCCACGGCGGCCTGGGCTTGGCGCAGGGCCAGCTTGAAGCGGTCCTGGTCAACGGCAAACAGCACCTGACCCTTGGCTACCAATTGGTTGTCGCGCACGTCCACTTGCTGGATCAACCCGGACACGTCCGGGGCGATCTGCACGATGTCGGCACGGATATGCCCGTCACGGGTCCAGGGCGCAAACATGTAGTACATGACCATGCGCCACACAACGACGACCGCAAACGTCACGATCAACAGCGTGAGAACGACACGGCCGATGGTCAAAAAAGGTTTTTTCATGTCATCAGGTATCGACTGAGTGAGTCCACCGCGCCCAGCAACAACGCGTAGAGCCCCACATTGAACAATGCCCGGTGCCAGACCAGGCGATAGAAGTGAATGCGCGTCAACAGCCCGTGCACCACCAGAAACAACACATAGGTAATGCCCATCAGCACCAGCAGCGTGGGCAGGAATACCCCGCTGATATCCAGATCACCGATCATAAAGGCGCTCCATCAGGTAACGGCGCTTCCCGCTCGGTGCCGTCAATAAATTCCACGCCAGGCAGCAACGACAGGCGCAGACCCGCCAATGCGTGCAACAGATGCAGGCGGGTGTCTTCTTCGTTTTGCAGGCCCTGGCCATTGAGGGCGCGGCGTGTGCGGTCGAGGGTCATCAGCAGACCACCGGGCGCGGGCAAGCGTTCACCCGCCTTGAGGCAGGCCTTGAAGTAACCGCCCACGCCTTCGACCACCTGGTTGAGCAATACCCGTGGCACGCCATAGATGCGTGGCGAATAGGCCAGCAGGTCGAGCAGGTTCAGCGCCACACGCAAATCGCGCAGGGCACTGCCGGTGTCCTGGCCGATGAGGGCCAGGCGCGGCAGGTGCTGCATCAGGCGGTCAAGCATTTGCACAGCCATGTGGCGGTGTTCGGCCAGGGTTGCGGGCTCGGTCAGGCTGACAATGTCGCGCCAGCTGAAACGGGTCAGGCGCTTGGCTGCCAGTTCGGCGCCGAACGGCCGTGCGACCAGCGTCCACACAAAGGCAAACAACAGGCCCACCGGCCCGGCCAGGTTGACGTTGGCGAAGTTCAGGAAGTCCGCGTCGTAGGCGCCCTGGATGCTGATGAACGACGAGGTGTTGACCAGCGTCAGCAGCATGCCGAGGTAGAAACGCGGCTGCACCGTGAGCGTGCCGATGCAGATGAACGGCACCGCAAACGCCAGCACCAGCATCGGGAAATCGTGCAGGTTGGGCAGCACCAGAAACAGGTACAAGCTGGCGAACAGCACCGACATCGCGGTCCAGAAAAAGAACCGGTAGATCTGCGGTGCCGGGTCGTCCATCGAGGCGAAAAAGCTGCACGCCACGGCGGCCAGAATCACTGCGCTGCCGCCATCGGTCCAGCCCAGCAAGATCCACAGCACCGAGGCGACGATGATCGCGGTGACCGTGGAAAACGCGGAATAGAACATCAGCCCACGGTCGAGGAACGGCGTCAGCCGGCCCAGGCGCCAATGGCGGTAGACGGCGCGCCAGGTGTCCTGGCTTTCGCACTGGATGGCGGCTTGCAGGCTGCGACAGTCTTGCCACAGATCGACCCATTCGCCGAGGCGATAAAGGGCGTTGGAGTACAGCAGCGTGTGGCGGTCGTCCAGTGCTTCGCCGCGGGGTTGGGCGGCGTCGATCTTGTCGCGCAGCACGCGCCAGCGCTCCAGGGGCGCTTGCTCGGTGGTGCTCTCCAGCCAGGCGTTGGCTTCTTGCAGCAACGGCGTGAACCGGTCGAGAAACTCCGGGGCGCGGTGTTCAATGGCGTAGATCGCATCGTCCAGGGCATCGATCACCGGCAGCAGGTGAATCATGCGCCCGCGCAGTTCCTTGGTGTTGCGCACCGTCTGCGGCCGTGCGCCCTCGTGGGGCAACTGGCCGATCATCAATTCCAGGGTGTTGAAGGTGGCGACCATGCCGCCGCGCAAGGTGCTGATTTCTTCGGGCGCAACGTTACGGGTCAGAAAACGCTGGCTGTAGACCTGGGCATCGGCAAACCACTTGGCCACCGAGCCGTCGAACACCGGCATCAGGCGCCGCGGCCAGAACATTGCGCCGACTACGGCGGCCACCGCGATGCCGAGGAAAATCTCTTCGGTACGCGCCTCGGCCACATCCCACACCGCCAGCGGGTTATCCACCACCGGCAAGGCGATCAGCGGCAAGGTGTAGCCGGCCAACATCAACGCGTAGTTGTTCGCGGTGCGCAGGTGCATGGACAGGAACAGCAAAATGCCCGTCCACAACGCAATCACCACCACCAGCACATACGGCGACTGCACAAACATCGGCACAAAAATCACCGCCGCTGCGGCGCCCATAAAGGTGCCGATCGCGCGATACAACGCCTTGGAGCTGGTAGGGCCGACAAACGGGCTGGAGACGATATACACGGTGGCCATCGCCCAATACGGACGCGGCATCTGCATGAGCATGGCGATGTACAGGGCGATCATCGACGCCGCAAACGTACGCACACCATAGAACCAGTCGCGGGCCGGCGGGAAGCCGGTAAAAAATCCGTTCAAGGCGTTGCAACCTCAGCCGCTTCAAACGCGCGCAGTACGCGCAGCGCAGCTTCAAGGTCGCTGTGGGCGATATCTGCCAACACGTCCTTACGCAAACGCACCAGTTGCACTTCCACCGCCTGCACCAGCTCACGGCCGCGCTCGGTAAGGCTCAAGGCCTTGGCGCGGCGGTCGTGCACGTCTTCGGTACGGCACACGTAACCGCCACTGCAGAGTTGGTCGAGCAGGCGCACCAGCGACGGGCTTTCCATCCCGGACGCCTGGGCGACTTTGACCTGGTGCACACCGTCGCCCAAGCGGCCGATCATCAAGAGCGGCACCGCGCAGGCTTCGGAAATACCGTAGCTCACCAGCGTGGTCTGGCAGATTTTGCGCCAGTTACGGGCGCCCACCACCATGCTGCTGCTGAGGTTCATCTGGAGTTGTTCGAGGGTTTGAGGCACTGGATTGTTCGCATACAGTTAGTTTGCTAACTATCAATATGGTGGATGGAACCAGAGCAGTCAAGTTTTGAAACAAATTTGCGGATGGGTGGCCGGAAGTGAAGATAAGTAAAGCGGGTTTGAGCGCGAGCGTGGGTTTTTCAGCACCAGGATTGCGAGGTCTGCCACACCGACGAGTCCCCGTGGGAGCGGGCTGGCCCGTGATGACGGCGGTTCAGTCGATGCAGATGTCGACTGTCACTGCGCTATCGCGGGCACGGTTTTTATAGCCCGCGCCCCTTACGCAGCAACACATTCAACTCATCCACCACCTCTGCCCAATCCGCGTCGTCCAGAATTTCCTCGCGTAAAAACGCCTTCTGGCTGTCCGTCCAAAAGAACGCATCCGCCAGATGCAACTCCGGCTTGAGCGGCGAATGCACGGCCACAAACTGCTCAATGCTGACCGGGTCGTCCGGCAGCCCAAGCTGTTTGAACAGTGACGGCAGGTTGTGCACAGGCGATTGCATGGCGAACTCCTGGGAAGACGTTTCCCAACAGTCTAGTCCACGCGCCCGCCAGACTGACGACGAGTGAGGCCCGTCGTCAGTGCTGCCAGGTTATTTGGCGACCGCGCGCGGTGCAGGCGTGCTGATGTTGCCGGCCGCCCATGCCGATTCGCGGCTCGCCAACGCCGTGGCGATGGCTTGCACGCGGTCGGAATCCAACTGCTCGGGCAGCGGGTCGAGACCCGCGCTGGCGAAGATCTGGCCGTAGGCGTTGCGCAGGTCGGCGTAGGCCAGGTCGCGGCGCAGGTCGGCTTGCAGCGTATTGAGTTCGCCCTGGATCAGGTCAAGTTCGCCGAGGCCAGCGGCTTCGTGACGGTTGCGCAACTGGGTGAGGATCTGCCCGTCGATGTTGGCCAATTGGTCGTTGGTCCTGAACTGCCGCACGGCGTCCTGGTAGTTGGCGTTGGCCACGTAGATTTGTGCCAGCACGGCGATGGACATCGCCTGGCGGCGTGCGGTGGCGACTTCCTCACCGGCCTTGGCAACGTCGATGGCAGCGGGTGCGGAAATCACGTTGAACAGGTTCCAGGTGATCTTGGCGCCGTAGTCGGCCCAACGGTTGTCGGTCAGGAACGAGTTGCTGTCGTAGTGCCCGCCGGCCGAGAACTCCAGGCCCGGCAACAGGCGCAGCATGGCTTTGCGGGTCTCGGCGGCGCTGATGCGGGTCTGGTAGTCCTGCTCGCGTAATTCCGGGCGGTTGGCCAGGGCTTCCTGTTCCAGGCTGGCCAGGTTGACCTTGAGCTCGGGCACGCTGTAGTTGTCCGGCGTGGCCAGCTTGAGGTCGGTGCCCATGGGCAGGTTGATCAGGGTTGCGAGCTCAGTCTTGGCCAGGGACAACGCGCGGCGCTGTTCCTGCAATTGGCGTGTGGCTTCGATCAGCGCGCGCTGGTAACCGAGGGCTTGCACCGGGTCGCCGATGCGCTGCTCGCTCATGCTCTGGCTGTTGGTCTGGGCCTGGTCGACACGCGCCATCAGGCTATCGATCTGGGTCAGTAAACGTTCGGCCGCCACCGCTCGCCAATAGGCCGAGCGCACGTCCTGAACAATGGTGTTGATCACCTTGCGCCGACGTTCCTGGATGATCAGACGCTGGTCGCCTTGCTGCTTGGCGCTGATGTAGCTGACGCCGAAGTCGAGCACGTTCCACACCATGGTCAGGTCGGCCACGCGGCGGTCGCGATCCTGGGAAGTCGACGGTTCCAGGGATTGGGTGCCGGTGCGCACGCTCTGGCTGCTGGAGGCATTGGTGTTGTTGCGCCCGGCGTAACCCGCCGAGAGTGCCATGCGCGGCAGCATGTCAAAACTCGAGAGGTCCGACTGGCGTTTGGCCAGGGCCTCTTCCATCACTTTCAAACGGCCTTCGAGGTTGTATTTGACGGCACGGGCCATGGCCTGGTGCAGCGTCAGCGGGCCGCTCAACGGCTCCTGGTCCTTGTACATGCCTTGCAGATCGCTGCGGGCTCGCTGCTCACTGACACTGCGTTCAATCGGCTCACTGGTGACCGCACAACCGCTGATCGCCAGCGCCAGCAAGCTGGCGCCGAACAACTTATGACGTGTTTTCATCCTTGGACTGCCCCTGTTACCGCGCCTTGAAATAAGTATGTTCAAGCCTGCATTTCGCTGATGCCGACTTGTTGCAGTGTCTGTGCCAGGTCCATCACCTGGCGGTGTTCGATGTCTTTGAGTTGCTGTAATTGCTGGCCGAGCGTCGGCGCTCCAAATACCCCGCGCAGCCCTTGGGCCGGGTCGCCCTGGCCTTTGATCGAGTGGCTGTCGAAAGACTTGAGTGAGCTACCGTCGCCGCCGGTTTCACGGTTAAACAGGCTGGAGAAGGTGCTTGTACCAAACATCCCGCCATCGCCGCCGCCAAACCCGAGGAAGCCCTTGCCGGAACCGTCTCCAACGTTATCGCTGCTGGTGAACACCTGGGCGATAAAGCTTGGGCTGGTGGCGCCGTTGTTGATAAAAATGTCCCCCAGCGGGCGAATACCGTCGCCCAGTACGCGCTGCTCAAACAGCGGCGCGAACGTCAGTGGTGAACCCAGGTTGCCGCTGGGCGGAGCGAAGACCCCCGGTTGCAGCGGCAGGTTCGGTATGTCGGTCACCGGTCTTGCGACAGCGCCGGTGAGGGTCAGAGGGTCGGCCGTGACCGTGACGCTATTAATCGCGTAGGCGTTGGACTGGCTGATGCCTTCGCCGACGTTACCGGCCAGATCACGAATCGTGCTGTTGTCGACCGTGATGATGTTGGCGCTGACATTGACGTTGTTGTTCGGCGTCAGGGTCGCGGTCCAGTAATAGCCGCCCTCGCCACTTTGCAGGTTGGACAGCGTGCCGTTCGGCACTTTCAGGCTGGACAGGTCAAAGCCGCGCACCGGTTCGCTGAACCAGATAAACACCTGGGTGCCCTGCCCGGCCTTGAGCTGGGTGTCCGACACTTCGATGTACACCTGTGGGCCTTGGGTATCGACGGCAAAATAGTTTGAATAGGCATACGTATCGGCTGATGAGTTGCCTGCCGCGTCCGTCACGCCTTGGCCATTGAGCACCAGCGTGCCATACGCATTATCGAGGTGGTCTTTAGGCGTCAGCGTGGCCGTCCAGGTCATGCCGCCATCCAGGCTTTTCAAGTTGCTCAGCACGCCGCTGCCGACACTCAGGTTTTCCAGTTTCAGACCTGAAACGGCCTCATTGAACGTAATCGTGACGTTGGCCGTTTCGCCCGTGGCGAGCACGGCCTTATCAACCACAATCGTGGCAGTGGCCGGGCGGGTATCGACCGCGTAGTTGTTCGACGTACTGGTGCCCAGCCCTGCGTTGCCGCTGAGGTCATGCACTTGGGTATTGTCCAGGCTCACCACATTGCTGGTGTCTTCGATGTAGCGCTGCGGCGTGAGCGTGGCGGTCCAGGTGATGCCGCCGTCCACACTTTTCAGGCCGCTCAACCAGGCGTTCTGCGCCTGTGGGCTGTTGTAGAACTCAACGGCTTCACTGAAGGTAATGGTCACTGTCGCCTGCTCGCTGCCGCCCAGGCTGGTCTTGTCGACCACAATGGTGGAGGTCGGGCGTTGGGTATCGACCGTGTAGTTGCGCGAAGTGGTGATACCGGCGCCGGTGCTGCCGCCGTAGTAGGTCACGCCGGCGTTGTTGAGCCGCACCACATTCTGGGCACTGGTGGTATTGGCAAATGGCGTGAGTGTTGCCTGCCAGCTGATACCACCATCACTGGTGCGCAGGTTGGACAGCACGCCGTTGTCGGCACTGAGGTCGCTCAGGTCAAAGTTGCTGACCGCCTTGTTGAAGTAGATAGACACCGTGCTCGTTGCGCCGACTGCCAAACGCTCGGAGCTCAGGTAAACATTGGAACTCAGCGGTGTGTGGTCGACTGTGTAGGTGATCATTGAGCCGGCATCGAACGCGTAGTTGGTATTGCCGGCCAAGTCTTTGACGTAAGCCAGGGACAAACCAATCAGGTAGCTGCCCGAGGAACCCGCGCCCGGCGTCGGCGTCAGTGTCGCCTGCCAGGTCACGCCACCGTCGAGGCTGTAGAACGGACTCAATGTGGCCGCTTGCAGGTTGACGATTGCGCGGTTGTCGAACCCGGTGACCCGCTCGGAGAAGGTGACGGTGACGGTGGCGGTCTCGCCCGGTTCCAGCAGCTTATCGGACAGCGTCCAGGTCGCCGTGGGTATAACCGTATCGATTGCAAAAACCGGCGACAGCGCATTCACAACGCCTCTATTACCGAAGGCGTTTTGAACGCTGCTGGTGTCCAAGGTGATCACATTGTTGGGGGCCGTCACGTTTGCATTTGGCGTGAACACCGCCGTGTAAAGCGTGTCGCTGTAGCGGGTGAATTGGCTGAACGTGCCATTCGGGGCCTGCAGGCTGCTGAGGTTGAAGCCCTGCACCGCCTCGGAGAAACGCACCGTTACGATCTGTATTTCGTCCTTATTGATAATCGTGTCGTAGATCTCAAGGGTCGCAGTAGGGTGTGAGGTCTGGATGTTGAACGCATTGGAACTGATCCAACCCGAACCGTCGTTGCCTGCAAGATCCCTCACACCGGCGTTGTTCAGCGTAATGATATTGCTGCTGGCCTGAATGCCATCGACGGGTGTGAATAGCCCAGTCCAGGTGCGCCCACCATCGCTGGACGTCATTCTGCTGAGGCTGCCGGCGCCAACGATCAGGTCGCTGTTGTCGAAATCCGTCACAGGCTCCGAGAACGTTACCGTAACGAGGCTGGTGCTGCCGGCAGTGAGGAGCGGGTTGGCAATCACGACGGTGGCAGTCGGCGCCTGGGTGTCGATGCTGTAAGTGTTGGAGTCTGTGGTACCCGTGCCCGCGTTGCCCGCCAGGTCGTTGACGCCCGTGTTGTTCAACGTGATCAGGTTGCGGGTGGCCGTGATACCGGCAGCCGGTGCGAACATTGCGGTCCAGGTGATACCGCCATCGCTGCTGCTGACTGCGCTCAAGGTGCCATTGGCGACCGTCAGGTCGGCGTTGGTGAAACCGGTGACCGCCTCAGAGAAAGTAATGGTCACCAGCGAGGTCTGGCCGACGCCGAGGGCCGCATCCGCGACCACGAGGGTGGCGGTCGGGCGCGCCGTATCGATGGCGTAATTGTTGGAGTTGGTGGTGCCGGCGCCCGCATTACCCGAGGCGTTTTGTACGCCGCTGTTATCCAGCGTGATCAGGTTGGTGGTGTCAGTGATATTGCTGGTCGGCGTGAAAGTCGCCGTCCAGGTAATGCCACCGTCGCTGCTGCTGACCGCACTCAAGGTGCCGTTGGCGATGGTCAGGTCGGCGTTGTTGAAGCCGGTGACCGCTTCGCTGAAGGTGATGGTCACCAGGGATGTCTCGCCGGCGTTAAGGGCGTTATCGGCAACCACGATGCTGGCGGTCGGCAACACCGTATCGATGGTGTAGTTGCCTGAGTTGGTCGTGCCGGTGCCGGCGTTACCCGCAATGTCGCTGATGCCGCTGTTGTTCAAGGTGATCAGGTTGGTGGTGTCCTGGACGCCGACCGTCGGCGTGAAGGTCGCGATCCAGGTGATGCCGCCATC
>NZ_LXJP01000059.1:0-40910 GCF_001728855.1 Pseudomonas sp. AP19
CATGAGCCGCCGAGGAAACTGCTGGGACAATGCCGTGGCTGAGTCTTTTTTCAGTAGCCTGAAAAAAGAACGCATCCGCAAGAGGATCTACAAAACCCGGGACATGGCCCGTGCCGACGTATTCGATTACATTGAGGCGTTTTACAACCGAACGCGTCGTCACAGTCACCTGGGCGGCGTCAGTCCTGAGGCCTTTGAAAGTGCCTCACTTTGAGGCTGGAAAATGTCTACGGGAGCGGGGGTAGTCCAGGTTCAGAGTCATTTGTTTACACCTTCGAGAGGTAAACACTTAACAAATGTAGCTCTTACTCCGCAAAAATCTGTAAACAATAAAAAGCGAAGCCAAATCAATGGCTTCGCTTTTAATGTTCACCGCTCTTAAAAAACTACACTTCAGAACGGGATATCGTCATCAAAGCTGTCGAAATCCGGAGCAGGCTGTGGAGCGGCCTGTTGTGGAGGCGGCGCCTGACGCGATTGTTGCGGTGCCGACTGCTGCGGGCGCGGAGCCTGCTGGCGTGGGGCCGGAGCGGACTGCTGGTAGTTATTGCCCCCGCCTTGTTGATCGCCCTGCTGTGGACGGCCGCCCAGCAGTTGCATGGTGCCTTGCATGTCGACCACGATTTCAGTGGTGTAACGCTTGATGCCGTCTTTTTCCCACTCGCGGGTTTGCAGTTTGCCTTCGATGTAGACCTGCGAACCTTTGCGCAGGTATTCACCGGCGATCTCTGCAACCTTGCCGAACATCGACACGCGGTGCCATTCGGTCTTCTCGACCTTCTGGCCGGTCTGCTTGTCAGTCCACTGTTCGCTGGTCGCCAGACTCAGGTTGGTCACGGCGTTACCGTTAGGCAAGTAGCGAACTTCGGGATCCTGGCCGCATGTACCGACCAATATGACTTTGTTAACCCCACGGGCCATAACGTTCTCCTAAGCTGGGCGCGCTGTCGGCACTGGGTTGACCAGTTGCTCGAGCGTCGCGCGATCCAATAATTCGGTGTCCAATTTGATGTAAATGGCCGCCTCTTCAGCGACCACTACTGCATCTGTTACCCCGACGACGGCCTTCAGGCGCTCTACCAGGCCAGCTTCACGAATTGCTTCGGGCGACAACGGCAGGCGCAGACTTGTGACGTACGGAGGTTCGCGCATGGTAACAGCAAAGGCCAGCCAAAGTGCAGCCAGCCCGGCGCATCCGAGGAACACAACCGACAAACCGCCATGCTGGAACATCCAGCCACCCATGATGCCGCCCAGCGCCGAACCGAGGAACTGGCTGGTGGAATACACCCCCATGGCCGTGCCCTTGCCGCCCGCCGGTGAAACTTTACTGATCAGCGAAGGCAACGAAGCCTCCAGCAGGTTGAACGCGGTGAAGAACACCACGGTGCCGATTACCAGCGCCCGCAGGCTGTCGCCGAATTTCCAGAAGAATAGCTCAGTGAGCATCAATGTCGCGACGGCGCCCAGGAGAACTCGTTTCATTTTGCGTTTCTTCTCGCCGTAGATGATGAACGGGATCATGGCGAAGAACGAGATCAACAGCGCGGTCAGATAGACCCACCAGTGCTGTTCCTTGGGCAGGCCGGCTTTTTCGACCAGTGCCAGGGGCAGCGCGACGAAGCTGCACATCAGCATCGCGTGCAATACGAAGATACCTAAATCCAGGCGCAGCAGGTCCGGGTGCTTGAGGGTCGGCAGCAATGCTTTGCGTGCGACGCCGGATTCGCGGTGCTGCAGCGTGCCGGTGGAGCGCGGCACCATGAACGCAACGATCACGATCCCGAACAGCGCCATACCGCCGGTGGCGAGGAACAGCCCGTGCAAACCAAAGGCACGTGTCAGCAACGGGCCGACAACCATCGCCACTGCGAACGACAAGCCGATGGTCATGCCGATCATGGCCATGGCCTTGGTACGGTGTTGTTCGCGGGTCAGGTCCGAAAGCAGCGCCATGACGGCGGCGGAAATCGCGCCGGCGCCTTGCAGCACGCGCCCGGCAATCACGCCCCAGATCGAATCTGACTGAGCCGCGAGCACGCTGCCGAGGGCGAACACGATCAGCCCCAGGTAAATCACCGGCCGCCGGCCGATACGATCGGAAATGATCCCGAACGGAATCTGAAAAAGTGCCTGGGTCAGGCCATAGGCGCCAATCGCCAGGCCGATCAGGGCGGGGGTCGCGCCTGCGAGATCCATTCCATAGGTCGCCAGCACCGGCAACACCATAAACATGCCAAGCATACGGAAGGCGAACACCAGGGCCAGACCGCTTGCTGCTCGGGTCTCGCCGCTACTCATGCGTTCGCTGTGGGGATCGTGCATGGAAAAACCTCGTGTGAACCGGCGGCGATTCTACCAGTCCCATCGATAGAGAGGGTATATGCGGCGCTTTGCCGCGCAGCTTTCATGTAAGGCTGCACCCGGCACTTTGACAGTGTATATTCATCCAGTCTTTAGCCGTATACTCCTGCATTATTTACGCCCGCCGTGCGAGGCCATCTTGGACAAGATCCTGATTCGTGGGGCTAGAACCCACAACCTGAAGAACATCGACCTGACCCTGCCCCGGGACAAACTGATCGTCATCACCGGCTTGTCCGGGTCCGGCAAATCGTCCCTGGCGTTCGACACGCTGTATGCCGAAGGTCAACGTCGCTATGTAGAGTCACTGTCGGCGTATGCCCGGCAATTCCTGTCGATGATGGAAAAACCTGACGTCGACACCATCGAAGGTTTGTCGCCGGCGATTTCCATCGAGCAGAAGTCGACTTCCCATAACCCACGCTCCACCGTGGGCACCATCACCGAAATCTACGACTACCTGCGTCTGCTGTATGCGCGCGTAGGCATTCCGCGCTGCCCGGACCACGACATTCCCCTGGAAGCCCAGACTGTCAGCCAAATGGTTGACCTGGTGCTGGCCCAGCCCGAGGGCGCCAAGCTGATGCTGCTGGCGCCGGTCATTCGCGAGCGCAAGGGCGAACACCTTTCGGTCTTCGAGGAACTGCGCGCCCAGGGTTTCGTGCGCGCGCGCATCAACGGCAAGCTCTATGAGCTGGACGAAGCGCCGAAGCTCGACAAGCAGAAGAAGCATTCGATTGATGTAGTGGTCGATCGCTTCAAAGTGCGCGCCGACTTGCAGCAGCGTTTGGCGGAATCGTTCGAAACCGCACTGAAGCTGGCGGATGGCATTGCGCTGGTCGCGCCGATGGATGACGAGCCGGGTGAAGAGATCATCTTCTCCGCACGTTTCGCCTGCCCGATCTGCGGCCACGCCATCAGCGAACTCGAACCCAAGCTGTTTTCGTTCAACAACCCGGCTGGCGCCTGCCCGACCTGTGATGGCCTGGGGGTTAAACAGTTCTTCGACATCAAGCGCCTGGTCAATGGTGACCTGACATTGGCGGAGGGTGCCATACGCGGCTGGGACAGGCGTAACGTCTATTACTTCCAGATGCTCGGGTCATTGGCGTCCCACTATAAGTTCAGCCTGGAAGTGCCATTCAACCAACTGCCGGCAGAACAGCAGAAAGTCATCCTGCACGGCAGTGGTTCGCAGAACGTCGACTTCAAATACCTGAACGACCGTGGCGATATCGTCAAACGCTCGCACCCGTTCGAGGGCATCGTGCCGAACCTGGAGCGGCGCTATCGCGAAACCGAATCGGCGAGCGTGCGCGAGGAGCTGGCCAAGTTCCTCAGTACCCAACCGTGCCCGGACTGCCGGGGCACTCGCCTGCGTCGCGAGGCGCGCCATGTGTGGGTCGGTGAGAAGACCTTGCCGGCGGTGACCAACCTGCCGATCGGCGATGCCTGCGAATACTTTGGTGTGCTCAAGCTGACCGGACGTCGTGGGGAAATTGCCGACAAGATCCTCAAGGAAATCCGCGAGCGCTTGCAGTTCCTGGTCAACGTTGGCCTGGATTATCTGTCCCTGGATCGCAGCGCCGACACGCTGTCTGGCGGTGAAGCCCAGCGGATTCGGTTGGCCAGCCAGATTGGTGCCGGCCTGGTGGGCGTTTTGTACATCCTTGATGAACCGTCGATTGGCTTACATCAACGCGACAATGACCGCCTTCTGGGAACGCTTAAACACCTGCGGGATATCGGTAACACCGTGATCGTGGTCGAGCATGATGAAGACGCGATTCGCCTGGCGGATTATGTGGTCGACATTGGCCCGGGTGCAGGTGTGCACGGTGGGCACATCGTCGCCGAAGGCACACCTGCCGAAGTGATGGCTCATCCGGATTCGCTGACCGGCAAGTACCTGTCCGGCCGGGTGAAGATCGAAGTGCCCGCCAAGCGTACGCCGCGTAACAAAAAGATGGCGTTGCACCTCAAGGGCGCGCGCGGCAACAACCTGCGCAATGTGGACCTGGAAATCCCTCTCGGCCTGCTGACCTGTGTGACCGGCGTTTCCGGCTCTGGCAAGTCGACGCTGATCAACAACACGCTGTTTCCGCTGAGTGCCACCGCCCTGAATGGTGCCACCACGCTGGAGGCCGCTGCACACGACAGCATCAAAGGCCTGGAACACCTGGACAAGGTGGTCGATATCGACCAAAGCCCGATTGGCCGCACACCGCGTTCCAACCCGGCGACCTATACCGGGTTGTTCACACCGATACGCGAACTGTTTGCGGGTGTGCCGGAGTCTCGCTCACGCGGTTACGGGCCTGGCCGGTTCTCGTTCAACGTGAAGGGCGGGCGCTGCGAAGCGTGCCAGGGCGATGGCCTGATCAAGGTTGAGATGCACTTTCTGCCGGACATCTACGTGCCGTGCGATGTGTGCAAGAGCAAGCGTTATAACCGCGAAACCCTGGAGATCAAGTACAAGGGCAAAAGCATCCACGAAACCCTGGAGATGACCATCGAGGAAGCCCGGGTGTTCTTCGACGCGGTGCCTGCATTGGCGCGCAAGCTGCAGACATTGATGGATGTAGGCCTGTCGTACATCAAGCTGGGGCAGTCGGCGACCACCTTGTCCGGTGGTGAGGCGCAGCGAGTGAAGCTGTCTCGCGAGCTGTCCAAGCGCGATACCGGCAAGACGCTGTACATCCTCGATGAGCCGACTACGGGCTTGCACTTTGCCGATATTCAGCAATTGCTGGACGTGCTGCACCGCTTGCGTGACCACGGCAACACAGTGGTGGTGATCGAGCACAACCTTGATGTGATCAAGACCGCCGACTGGCTGGTGGACCTCGGGCCGGAAGGCGGCTCCAAGGGTGGCCAGATCATCGCGGTGGGTACGCCGGAACAGGTCTCGGAGATGCCGCAGTCACATACCGGCTACTACTTGAAGCCGTTATTGGCGCGCGACAAAGCCTGATTGGTCGGGCGCATGAAAAAGCCCCTGTCACGTTGCGGTGACAGGGGCTTTTTTGTAACCGGAATCAGAACTGCGATTGCAGGTAATTTTCCAGGCCAACCAGCTTGATCAGGCCCAACTGCTTTTCCAGCCAGTAGGTGTGATCTTCTTCGGTGTCGTTCAACTGGACACGCAAAATTTCGCGGGTGACATAGTCGTTGTGTTGCTCGCAGAGCTCGATGCCCTTGCAGAGTGCGGCACGCACCTTGTACTCCAGGCGAAGGTCAGCGGCGAGCATGTCAGGCACTGTGGTGCCCACATCCAGGTCGTCTGGACGCATACGCGGCGTGCCTTCGAGCATCAGAATGCGGCGCATCAGTGCGTCGGCGTGCTGTGCCTCTTCTTCCATCTCATGGTTGATACGCTCATAGAGCTCGGTAAAGCCCCAGTCTTCGTACATGCGCGAATGGATGAAATATTGGTCACGAGCTGCCAGTTCGCCCGTCAGCAACGTGTTGAGGTAATCGATTACGTCGGGGTGACCTTGCATCGCCCTACATCTCCCTGCTTGAAAGTCTGTAGTTTGAACCATGATGACCCGGAGGTCACGGGATCAACGGCAGAAAAGTGAAGATTTGTGGTGAAAAGTAGCTGAAATAACGCAAAAACCGCCCAAATGAGGGCGGTTCTGCTTATCGTTTAGAGTCAGTTAATGGTTACGCCCAATCCTCTTGCGATACGTTGGCCGTAATCAGCATCAGCTTTTACAAAGTGTTGCAGCTGCCGCTGGACCACATCACTGGTCACTCCAGCCATGGCACCGACAATGTTGTTGATCAGGAGAGTTTTCTGACCATCGTCCATCAACCGGTACAGCGCACCGGCATGGCTGTAGTAGTCGGTATCCTCACGCTGATCATAACGATCTGCCGCACCATTCAATGCCAAAGGCGGCTCGGCATACTGAGGCGCTTGTTGGGGCGTACCCGCGACGCTGTTTGGCTCGTAGTTAGGCGCCGCACCACCGTAACCAAAGGACATCGAACCGTCACGCTGATTAGTATTGACGGGACTCAATGGCGAATTGATAGGCAACTGCTGGTGGTTGGTACCGACACGATAACGGTGAGCATCGGCATAAGCGAAAACACGGCCTTGAAGCATGCGGTCTGGTGACAGCCCCACACCCGGGACCATGTTGCTTGGACCAAAGCATGCCTGCTCAACCTCAGCGAAGTAATTCACTGGATTACGGTTCAGCTCCAGCTCGCCAACCTCGATCAACGGAAACTCCTGCTGGGACCAGGTTTTGGTCACATCGAAGGGGTTTTCGTAATGAGCAACGGCCTGAGCTTCGGTCATGATCTGGATATTGACACTCCACTTCGGAAAATCACCGCGCTGAATCGCGTCAAACAGGTCACGCTGAGCGTAATCAGGGTCAGTGCCGGCAATGCGGGTTGCCTCCTCGGGAGTCAGGTTCTTGATACCTTGCTTGGTTTTGTAGTGCCATTTGACCCAGTGGCGCTCGCCTTTGGCATTGATCAAGCTGTAGGTATGACTACCGAAGCCATGCATATGACGATAGCCATCTGGAGTGCCACGGTCCGAAAACAAAATTGTGATTTGGTGCAATGCCTCGGGAGAGAGAGACCAGAAGTCCCAGACCATCTGCGCACTTTTCAGGTTCGTTTGCGGCACACGCTTTTGGGTGTGGATGAAGTCCGGGAACTTCAGCGGGTCGCGAATAAAGAACACCGGCGTGTTGTTGCCCACGATGTCCCAGTTACCTTCTTCGGTATAGAACTTCAAAGCGAAACCACGCGGATCACGCGCGGTATCCGCCGAACCACGCTCGCCACCCACGGTGGAGAAACGCAGGAACGTAGGTGTCTGTTTGCCAACGGTTTCAAACAGCTTGGCGCGGGTGTACTGGGTGATATCGCGGGTAACCGTGAACGTACCGTGGGCGCCAGAACCTTTGGCATGTACACGGCGCTCAGGAATGTTCTCACGGTTGAAATGCGCGAGCTTCTCGATCAGATGAAAATCATCAAGGAGCAAAGGACCGCGCGGGCCGGCGGTACGGGAGTTCTGGTTATCCGCGACGGGTGCGCCGCTGGCGGTAGTAAGGATATTACTCATGCTCAATCTTCCTCAGGTCAGGCTAAGAACTGCCGGCTAATCGGCTTGGAGGGAGTATTGACCATCAAGATGACACCATCAAATGCATTAAATCATGGACTTTGATAGAAAATAACTAACGAACCGTCCTGGCAAATAGCTTTGGTTTAGTAAGAGCGTCGCGGTAGCGACCTGAAGAATATAGAAGGCTTTTCTACCGCCCACAAAAAACCGGGCACTAGGCCCGGTTTTTCGTTGCAGACTGTCGTCTTACTCGGCGCTTACAGCTTCGCCGGCAGTAGCACGATCAACCAACTCGACGTACGCCATAGGCGCGTTGTCGCCAGCGCGGAAACCGCACTTGAGGATGCGCAGGTAGCCACCCTCACGGGTAGCGTAACGCTTGCCCAGGTCGTTGAAGAGCTTACCAACGATAGCTTTCGAACGAGTACGGTCGAAAGCCAGACGGCGGTTAGCCAGGCTGTCTGTCTTGGCCAAAGTGATCAGCGGCTCAGCAACGCGACGCAGTTCTTTAGCTTTCGGCAGTGTAGTTTTGATCAGCTCGTGCTCGAACAGCGACACCGCCATGTTTTGGAACATGGCCTTGCGGTGCGAGCTGGTACGGCTCAGGTGACGACCACTTTTACGATGACGCATGGTTCATTCCTTACCAAACTCACGTTCGGTGATTACGACGATCAGGCAGTCGCCTTGTCGTCCTTCTTAAGACTTGCAGGCGGCCAGTTGTCGAGGCGCATGCCGAGGGACAGACCGCGGGAGGCCAGAACGTCCTTGATTTCAGTCAAGGATTTCTTGCCCAGGTTCGGAGTCTTCAACAGTTCTACTTCGGTACGCTGAATCAGGTCGCCGATGTAGTAAATGTTTTCCGCCTTAAGGCAGTTAGCCGAACGTACAGTCAGTTCCAGATCGTCAACCGGGCGAAGCAGGATCGGATCGATCTCGTCTTCCTGCTCGATTACCACTGGTTCGCTGTCACCTTTGAGGTCGACGAACGCAGCCAACTGCTGTTGCAGGATGGTTGCAGCGCGGCGGATAGCCTCTTCAGGATCCAGAGTACCGTTGGTTTCCAGATCAATAACCAGCTTGTCCAGGTTAGTACGCTGCTCGACACGGGCGTTTTCCACCACGTATGCGATGCGGCGAACCGGGCTGAACGAAGAGTCAAGCTGCAAGCGACCAATGCTGCGGCTTTCGTCTTCATCGCTCTGACGCGAGTCGGCCGGTTCATAACCACGACCACGAGCTACAGTGAGCTTCATGTTCAGGGCGCCGTTAGACGCCAGGTTAGCGATTACGTGATCGGGATTAACGATCTCGACATCATGATCCAGCTGAATATCGGCAGCGGTAACCACCCCCGAACCCTTCTTCGACAAGGTCAGCGTAACTTCGTCACGGCCGTGCAGCTTGATAGCCAGACCTTTAAGGTTCAACAGGATTTCAATTACGTCTTCCTGTACACCTTCGATGGCGCTGTACTCGTGGAGCACACCGTCAATCTCGGCCTCGACTACTGCACAGCCGGGCATTGAGGACAACAGGATGCGGCGCAGCGCGTTGCCCAGGGTGTGGCCAAAACCACGCTCGAGAGGCTCGAGAGTGATCTTGGCGCGGGTTGGACTGACAACCTGCACATCAATGTGGCGGGGTGTCAGGAACTCATTTACCGAAATCTGCATGGATGCACCTATTTTCTAGCCCTTACTTGGAGTAGAGCTCGACAATCAGGCTTTCGTTGATGTCGGCGGACAGATCACTGCGAGCAGGAACGTTCTTGAAAACGCCCGACTTCTTCTCAGTGTCTACTTCTACCCATTCTACGCGGCCACGTTGGGCACACAGATCGAGAGCTTGGACAATGCGAAGTTGGTTTTTTGCTTTCTCGCGAATCGCGACAACGTCACCAGCACGAACCTGGTACGACGGAACGTTAACGGTTTGGCCGTTTACGCTGACGGATTTGTGCGATACCAGCTGACGGGATTCGGCACGAGTCGAACCAAAGCCCATACGGTATACAACGTTGTCCAGACGGCATTCGAGCAGTTGCAGCAGGTTTTCACCGGTTGCACCTTTCTTGCCAGCAGCTTCTTTGTAGTAGCCGCTGAACTGACGCTCGAGAACGCCGTAAATACGACGGACCTTCTGCTTTTCACGCAGTTGGGTGCCGTAATCGGACTGGCGACCGCGGCGTTGGCCGTGGATACCAGGTGCTGCTTCAATGTTGCACTTCGATTCGATCGCGCGCACGCCGCTCTTCAAGAAGAGATCGGTGCCTTCGCGACGAGCGAGTTTGCATTTTGGACCAATGTAACGAGCCATTCTTTACAATCTCCTGGATTACACGCGGCGCTTCTTCGGCGGACGGCACCCGTTGTGCGGGATTGGCGTCACGTCGGTGATGCTGGCGATCTTATAGCCACAGCCGTTCAAAGCACGGACAGCAGACTCACGACCTGGACCTGGACCTTTGACGTTAACGTCGAGGTTTTTCAGGCCGTATTCCAGCGCAGCTTGACCAGCACGTTCAGCAGCTACTTGAGCAGCAAACGGGGTGGACTTGCGGGAACCGCGGAAACCCGAACCACCAGAGGTAGCCCAAGACAGCGCGTTACCTTGACGGTCGGTGATGGTCACGATGGTGTTGTTAAAAGATGCATGGATGTGGGCGATGCCATCAACCACTGTCTTTTTAACTTTTTTACGAGGACGAGCAGCAGGTTTTGCCATGATAATTTTCCTGTCGATTCGCGTGGGCGATTACTTGCGGATCGGCTTACGCGGACCTTTACGGGTACGCGCGTTAGTCTTGGTACGCTGACCGCGTACTGGAAGACCACGACGATGACGCAGACCACGGTAGCAACCGAGGTCCATCAAACGCTTGATTTTCATGTTGATTTCGCGACGCAGGTCACCTTCAGTGGTGAACTTCGCCACTTCGCCACGCAACAGCTCAATCTGCTCGTCGCTCAGATCTTTGATCTTAGCGGCTGGGTTTACCCCAGTGTCTGCGCAAATTTTCTGCGCAGTAGTGCGACCAACACCATAGATGTAGGTCAGCGAGATAACAGTGTGCTTGTTATCTGGAATGTTAACGCCTGCAATACGGGCCATTCAGTGGGACTCCAATTGACAGCTACCTACGCCCCGGAAGCCAAGAAATAGGGCGCGAGATAATATCGCTGTAATAACAAATAATCAACCCGGCAGCGCACTAGCTGCCGGGCTTCAAGCGGATCACACTCAGCCTTGGCGCTGTTTGTGACGCGGTTCCGCGCTGCAAATTACTCGAACAACACCTTCGCGGCGAATAATCTTGCAGTTACGGCACAGCTTTTTCACCGATGCACGAACTTTCATCACCAACTCCTCGAACCTTATGGGGTACTCAGCGCAACATGCCGCTGCCGTAGCCCTTCAGGTTGGCTTTCTTCATCAGGGATTCGTACTGGTGCGAAACGAGGTGCGATTGTACTTGGGACATGAAGTCCATCACAACCACGACCACGATCAGCAACGAGGTCCCGCCAAGGTAGAACGGAACGTTTGCTGCAACCACCAGGAACTGGGGAAGCAAGCACACGGCCGTCATATATAGAGCACCGAACAGGGTCAAACGAGTCAAAACGCCATCAATGTAGCGTGCAGACTGCTCACCTGGACGGATGCCCGGAATAAAGGCACCGGACTTCTTCAGGTTTTCCGCTACGTCTTTCGGATTGAACATCAACGCCGTATAGAAGAAGCAGAAGAAAATAATCCCTGCACTAAACAGCAGAATATTCAACGGCTGACCAGGAGCGATCGACTGAGAGAGGTCCTGCAGCCAGCCCATATTTTCAGACTGACCAAACCAGGTACCCAACGAAGCCGGAAACAGCAAAATGCTGCTCGCGAAAATTGCCGGAATAACACCGGCCATATTCACTTTCAGCGGCAAGTGGCTGGTCTGCGCAGCAAAAACCTTACGGCCCTGCTGACGCTTGGCGTAGTGAACAGCAATACGACGCTGGCCACGCTCAATGAACACCACAAAACCGATAATCGCTACTGCCAGCAAACCGATGGCAACCAGAGCGAAGATGTTGATATCACCCTGACGTGCAGACTCGAAAGACTGCCCAATTGCTCTCGGAAGACCGGCGACGATACCTGCGAAAATCAACATCGAGATACCGTTACCAACACCACGCTCAGTAATCTGCTCACCCAGCCACATCATGAACATCGCACCAGCCACAAACGTGGATACCGCGACGAAATAGAAGCCAAAGTCACCAGTGAACGCAACGCCCTGCCCCGCCAGACCAACGGACATGCCGATAGCTTGAACCAGGGCGAGGACGACAGTGCCGTAGCGGGTGTACTGGCTAATCTTGCGACGGCCAGCTTCACCTTCCTTCTTCAACTGCTCCAGCTGCGGGCTGACGGCGGTCATCAGTTGCATGATGATCGATGCCGAAATGTACGGCATGATCCCCAGTGCAAAGATGCTCATCCGTTCCAGCGCGCCGCCGGAAAACATGTTGAACAAGCTAAGAATGGTCCCCTCATTCTGTCGAAACAGGTCTGCGAGTCGGTCCGGGTTGATACCTGGAACCGGGATGTGTGCGCCTATTCGGTAGACGATAATCGCCAGGAACAGAAAACGCAGACGAGCCCAAAGTTCAGACATACCGCCTTTGCCGAGCGCTGAGAGAGCACCTTGCTTAGCCATTTATTCCTCGAACTTGCCGCCAGCTGCTTCGATAGCCGAACGCGCACCTTTGGTGGCGCCGATTCCCTTGCCGATAGTGACAGCGCGAGTCACTTCACCGGACAGCATGATTTTCACACGCTGTACGTTGACGTTGATCACGTTGGCATCTTTCAGGGTCTGCACAGTAACGATGTCGCCTTCCACTTTAGCCAGCTCGGACAGACGCACTTCTGCGCGGTCCATGGCTTTCAGGGATACGAAACCGAACTTAGGCAGGCGACGATGCAGCGGCTGTTGACCGCCTTCAAAGCCTGGAGCGATGGTGCCACCGGAGCGGGAGGTTTGACCTTTGTGGCCACGGCCACCAGTCTTACCCAAACCGCTACCGATACCACGGCCCGGACGATGCTTTTCGCGACGGGAACCCGGCGCTGGACTCAGATCATTGAGTTTCATCGATTAACCCTCTACACGCAGCATGTAGTAAGCCTTGTTGATCATCCCGCGATTCTCGGGAGTATCCTGGACTTCTACAGTGTGACCGATGCGACGCAGACCCAAACCTTTAACACACAGTTTGTGGTTAGGGATGCGGCCGGTCATGCTTTTGATCAGCGTTACTTTAACGGTAGCCATGATCAGAAGATCTCCTTGACAGTCAGACCACGCTTCGCAGCGATGGACTCAGGAGATTGCATAGCTTTCAAACCTTTGAAAGTGGCGTGAACCACGTTTACCGGGTTAGTCGAGCCGTAGCACTTGGCCAGAACGTTCTGAACGCCAGCAACTTCGAGGACAGCACGCATAGCGCCGCCAGCGATGATACCGGTACCTTCAGAAGCAGGCTGCATGTACACCTTCGAAGCGCCATGGGCGGACTTCATTGCGTACTGCAGCGTGGTGCCGTTCAGATCAACTTGGATCATGTTGCGACGAGCAGCTTCCATTGCCTTCTGGATCGCAGCAGGCACTTCACGTGACTTGCCACGGCCGAAGCCAACGCGCCCTTTACCATCACCAACCACGGTCAACGCGGTGAAAGTGAAGATACGGCCGCCTTTAACGGTTTTGGCTACGCGGTTAACTTGAACCAGCTTCTCAATGTAGCCTTCGTCGCGCTTTTGGTCGTTATTTGACATAACTTAGAACTCCAGCCCAGCTTCACGAGCAGCATCAGCCAGCGCTTTCACGCGACCGTGGTACTTGAAGCCAGAGCGGTCGAAAGCCACTTGCGAGACGCCCACGGCCTTAGCACGTGTAGCGACCAGCTGGCCAACCTTTGTGGCCGCGTCGATGTTGCCGGTGGCACCATCACGCAGTTCTTTATCCAAAGTCGAGGCGCTTGCCAGGACTTTGTTGCCGTCGGCCGAGATGACCTGGGCGTAGATGTGCTGCGACGAGCGGTACACGCAGAGACGCACGACTTCGAGTTCGTGCATTTTCAGGCGTGCTTTGCGAGCGCGACGCAGTCGAGTAACTTTTTTGTCGGTCATTTGCTATGCCCTACTTCTTCTTGGCTTCTTTACGACGGACGACTTCGTCCGCGTAGCGCACACCTTTGCCTTTGTACGGCTCTGGTGGACGGAAGTCGCGGATCTCAGCGGCCACCTGACCTACCAGCTGCTTATCAATACCCTTGATCAGGATATCGGTTTGGCTAGGGGTCTCAGCGGTGATGCCTTCCGGCAGTTCGTAATCCACTGGGTGCGAGAAGCCAAGGGCAAGGTTCAAAACCGTGCCTTTTGCTTGCGCTTTGTAACCAACACCGACCAGCTGGAGCTTGCGCTCGAAGCCTTGGCTTACGCCTTGGACCATGTTGTTTACCAACGCACGCGTGGTACCGGCCATTGCGCGAGTTTGTTGATCGCCATTGCGAGCAGCGAAACGCAGCTCACCAGCTTCTTCAACGATCTCAACGGACGAATGGATGTTCAGTTCAAGAGTGCCCTTGGCACCCTTCACCGAAAGCTGTTGGCCTGCGAATTTTACTTCGACACCGGCTGGCAGCTTAACGGGGTTCTTAGCGACGCGAGACATGCTTATCCCCCCTTAGAACACAGTGCAAAGAACTTCGCCGCCGACACCGGCAGCGCGCGCAGCACGATCCGTCATCACACCTTTGTTGGTGGAGACGATAGACACGCCCAGACCGCCACGAACTTTCGGCAGATCTTCAGCGGACTTGTACTGACGCAGGCCTGGACGGCTAACGCGCTTCACTTCTTCGATGACCGAACGGCCTTCGAAGTACTTCAGCTCGATGGACAGCAGTGGCTTGGTTTCGCTGCTGATCTGATAACCCGCAATGTAGCCTTCGTCTTTCAGGACTTTGGCAACAGCTACCTTCAACTTGGAAGATGGCATGCTTACGACGGACTTTTCAGCCATCTGGGCATTACGGATACGAGTTAGCATGTCCGCTAACGGGTCCTGCATACTCATGGGCTAGACGCTCCTAATACAAAAAAATTAGCCTTGCGGCTACATATGTCGCCGAGAATCTCCGGGCATAAAAAACACGGGCTCAGGCGAGCCGCGTATTTTAGACATACTCCGGAAATGAAACAAGCCCCAAAAGGGGCTTGATCCAGATTCAAGGTCACCGGCGGTCAGTATCTTGCGATTCTGCCCACCTGGACGTTGAAGTACTTACCAGCTGGCTTTAACCAGACCTGGTACGTCACCACGCATTGCCGCTTCACGCAGTTTGTTACGGCCGAGGCCGAACTTGCGGTAAACGCCGTGTGGACGACCGGTCAGGCGGCAGCGGTTACGCATGCGCGAAGCGCTTGCGTCACGTGGCTGCTTCTGCAGAGCAACTGTCGCTTCCCAACGTGCTTCTGGACTTGCGTTCAGATCAACGATGATTGCTTTCAGTGCTGCACGCTTCTTGGCGTACTTGGCAACCGTGAGCTGACGCTTCAGCTCGCGGTTTTTCATGCTCATCTTGGCCATGGTCCTACTCCAATCAGTTGCGGAACGGGAATTTGAAAGCACGCAACAGGGCGCGACCTTCATCATCGTTCTTGGCAGTGGTGGTCAGGGTGATGTCCAGACCGCGGAGAGCATCGATCTTGTCGTAGTCGATTTCCGGGAAGATGATCTGCTCTTTCACGCCCATGCTGTAGTTACCACGACCATCGAAGGACTTGGCATTCAGGCCGCGGAAGTCGCGAACCCGAGGCAGGGAGATCGACAGCAGACGATCCAGGAATTCATACATACGCTCACGGCGCAGAGTCACTTTGACGCCGATCGGCCAACCTTCACGGACTTTAAAGCCAGCGATGGATTTCCGAGCGTAAGTCACAACGACTTTTTGACCGGTGATCTTTTCCAGGTCAGCAACAGCGTGCTCGATGACTTTTTTGTCACCGACTGCTTCGCCCAGACCCATGTTCAGGGTGATTTTGGTAACGCGTGGAACTTCCATCACGTTCGAAAGCTTAAGTTCTTCCTTAAGCTTCGGTGCGATTTCTTTCCAGTAAATCTCTTTTAGTCGTGCCATGGTCTTCTACCTAGCAGTGTTCAAGCATCAACCGCTTTTTGGGTCGACTTGAAGACACGAATTTTCTTGCCGTCTTCTACTTTGAAACCAACGCGGTCAGCCTTGTTGGTTTCGCCGTTGAAAATGGCGACGTTAGAAGCGTCCAGTGGAGCTTCTTTTTCGACGATACCGCCTTGTACGCCCGACATCGGGTTAGGCTTGGTATGACGCTTAACCAGGTTCAGACCACCGATAACCAGACGGTTATTAGCGAGAACCTTAAGCACCTTACCGCGCTTACCTTTGTCTTTGCCGGCGATCACGATGATCTCGTCGTCACGACGAATCTTTTGCATGTCGGATCTCCTTACAGCACTTCTGGGGCGAGCGAGACGATCTTCATGAACTTCTCAGTACGAAGTTCACGGGTCACTGGCCCAAAGATACGGGTGCCGATCGGCTCTTGCTTGTTGTTCAGAAGAACAGCAGCGTTGCCATCAAAGCGGATAATGGAGCCATCAGCACGACGTACGCCGTGACGAGTGCGGACTACAACAGCAGTCATCACTTGGCCTTTTTTCACTTTACCGCGAGGAATTGCTTCCTTCACGGTAACTTTGATGATGTCACCGATACCAGCGTAACGACGATGGGAGCCACCCAGCACCTTGATGCACATAACACGGCGAGCGCCGCTGTTATCGGCCACATCGAGCATGGATTGAGTCTGAATCATATAATTTCTCCGACCCCTAGTCCTTAGACTTCCACAGCGCGTTCGAGAACATCAACCAGTGCCCAAGACTTGGTCTTGGCCAGCGGACGAGTTTCACGAATAGTGACTTTGTCGCCGATGTGGCACTGATTGGTTTCGTCGTGCGCGTGCAGCTTAGTCGAACGCTTAACATATTTACCGTAGATCGGGTGCTTAACGCGACGCTCGATCAGTACGGTGATGGTTTTGTCCATCTTGTCGCTGACAACACGGCCAGTCAGCGTACGGACAGTCTTTTCGGCTTCAGCCATGATCACTTACCTGCCTGCTGGTTGAGCACAGTCTTCACGCGAGCGATGTCACGCTTAACTTGCGAGAGCAGATGAGACTGCCCCAACTGGCCAGTTGCTTTCTGCATACGCAGATTGAACTGGTCGCGCAGCAGGCCGAGCAGTTGCTCGTTCAGCTGCTGTGCGGATTTTTCACGAAGTTCATTCGCTTTCATCACATCACCGTCCGTTTAACAAAGGCGGTGGCGAGCGGCAGCTTTGCAGCAGCCAGGGCAAAAGCCTCACGCGCCAGCTCTTCAGTTACACCCTCGATTTCATACAGGACTTTGCCTGGCTGAATCTGGGCTACCCAGTATTCCACGTTACCCTTACCTTTACCCATCCGAACCTCGAGAGGTTTTTTGGAGATCGGCTTGTCCGGGAATACACGGATCCAGATCTTGCCGCCACGTTTTACGTGACGGGTCAGAGCACGACGCGCTGACTCGATCTGACGAGCGGTGAGACGACCACGAGCTACAGACTTCAGCGCGAACTCGCCGAAGCTGACTTTGCTACCGCGCTGAGCCAGACCACGGTTGTGGCCTGTCATCTGCTTGCGGAACTTCGTACGCTTTGGTTGCAACATTTGGCGTACCCCTTACTTAGCAGCTTTTTTACGAGGCGCTGGTGCTTGTGGTTTCAGTTCTTCTTGGCGACCACCAATTACTTCGCCTTTGAAGATCCAAACCTTTACACCGATCACACCGTAAGTGGTGTGAGCTTCGTAGTTGGCATAGTCGATGTCGGCACGCAGGGTGTGCAGTGGCACACGACCTTCGCGATACCATTCAGTACGTGCGATTTCAGCACCGCCGAGACGACCGCTCACTTGGATTTTGATGCCTTTGGCACCAATGCGCATGGCGTTCTGTACGGCGCGCTTCATAGCGCGACGGAACATTACGCGACGCTCCAGCTGCTGAGCTACGCTCTGCGCAACCAGCATACCGTCGAGCTCCGGCTTACGGATCTCTTCGATATTGATGTGCACAGGCACACCCATTTGCTTGGTCAGGTCCTGACGCAGTTTCTCAACATCTTCACCTTTCTTCCCGATAACGATACCTGGACGAGCGGTGTGGATGGTGATACGTGCAGTTTGCGCCGGACGATGGATATCGATACGGCTTACGGACGCGCTTTTTAGTTTGTCTTGGAGATACTCACGCACCTTCAGATCAGCGAACAAATAGTCCGCATAAGTCCGACCGTCTGCGTACCAGACGGAGGTGTGCTCCTTGACGATTCCCAGGCGAATGCCAATGGGATGTACTTTCTGACCCATCTCTTCGACTCCGTTACTTGTCAGCAACCTTGACAGTGATATGGCAAGACCGCTTGACGATGCGATCAGCACGGCCTTTGGCACGTGGCATGATGCGCTTCAGCGAACGCCCTTCGTTGACGAAAACGGTGCTGACCTTCAGGTCATCAACGTCTGCGCCTTCGTTATGCTCGGCGTTGGCTACGGCCGACTCCAGCACTTTCTTCATGATCTCGGCGGCTTTCTTACTGCTGAAAGCCAACAGGTTGAGCGCTTCGCCCACCTTCTTCCCGCGGATCTGGTCGGCGACCAAGCGGGCTTTCTGGGCGGAGATTCGAGCGCCCGACAACTTAGCGGCTACTTCCATTTCCTAACCCCTTAACGCTTGGCTTTCTTGTCTGCCACGTGCCCACGATATGTGCGGGTACCGGCAAACTCGCCCAGTTTGTGGCCGACCATGTCTTCGTTAACGAGAACTGGGACGTGTTGACGACCGTTGTGTACTGCGATGGTCAAACCGACCATTTGTGGCAGGATCATAGAACGGCGCGACCAGGTCTTAACTGGTTTGCGATCGTTCTTTTCCGCCGCCACTTCGATCTTCTTCAGTAGGTGAAGATCAATAAAAGGACCTTTTTTCAGAGAACGTGGCACTGTCGTATCCCTCTATTTACTTGCGACGACGGACGATCATTTTGTCGGTACGCTTATTACCACGAGTCTTCGCGCCCTTAGTCGGGAAGCCCCATGGCGATACCGGATGACGACCACCAGAGGTACGACCTTCACCACCACCGTGTGGGTGGTCAACCGGGTTCATGGCAACACCACGAACGGTTGGGCGAACGCCACGCCAGCGTTTGGCACCAGCTTTACCCAGCGAACGCAGGCTGTGCTCGGAGTTCGAGACTTCACCCAGGGTCGCGCGGCATTCAGCCAGCACTTTACGCATCTCACCAGAACGCAGACGCAGGGTCACGTAGACACCTTCACGAGCGATCAGCTGAGCCGAAGCACCAGCGGAACGAGCGATTTGCGCGCCTTTACCTGGCTTCAATTCGATGCCGTGTACGGTGCTACCAACTGGAATGTTACGCAGTTGCAGAGCGTTGCCCGGCTTGATCGGTGCCAGAGCACCTGCGATCAGCTGGTCACCAGCACTCACGCCTTTAGGGGCGATGATGTAGCGACGCTCGCCATCTGCGTACAGCAGCAGAGCGATGTGAGCAGTACGGTTTGGATCGTATTCGATACGCTCGACAGTGGCAGCGATGCCATCTTTGTCGTTGCGACGGAAGTCGACCAGACGATAATGCTGCTTATGGCCACCACCGATGTGACGAGTGGTAATACGACCATTGTTGTTACGACCACCAGTCTTCGATTTCTTCTCGAGCAGCGGTGCGTGAGGAGCGCCTTTATGCAGCTCCTGGTTGACCACCTTGACCACAAAACGGCGGCCAGGGGAAGTCGGTTTGCATTTAACGATTGCCATGATGCACCCCTTCCTTACTCAGCACTGCTGCTGAAATCGAGATCTTGGCCTGGCTGAAGGGAGATAACTGCCTTCTTCCAGTCATTACGCTTGCCCAGACCGCGAGCAGTGCGCTTGCTCTTACCCAGAACATTCAGGGTAGTAACACGCTCAACTTTCACGCTGAACAGGCTTTCGACGGCCTTCTTGATTTCCAGCTTGGTTGCGTCAGTTGCAACCTTGAAAACGAACTGGCCTTTCTTGTCAGCCAGAACCGTAGCCTTTTCGGAGACGTGCGGGCCAAGCAGAACTTTAAATACGCGTTCCTGGTTCATCCCAGCAGCTCCTCGAATTTCTTCACGGCCGACACGGTGATCAACACCTTGTCGTATGCGATCAGACTAACTGGATCGGAACCTTGCACGTCACGTACATCAACGTGTGGCAGGTTGCGAGCAGCCAGGTACAGGTTCTGATCAACAGCTTCAGACACGATCAAAACATCGGTCAGGCTCATGTTGTTCAGTTTGCCCAGCAGATCTTTGGTTTTTGGACTTTCAACAGCGAAGTCCTGAACCACTACCAGGCGATCAGTACGCACGAGTTCAGCAAGGATGGAGCGCAGTGCTGCGCGATACATCTTCTTGTTGAGCTTCTGAGTGTGATCCTGTGGACGAGCTGCGAAAGTGGTACCGCCGCCACGCCAGATTGGGCTACGGATAGTACCGGCACGAGCACGGCCAGTACCTTTCTGACGCCAAGGGCGCTTACCGCCACCACGTACGTCGGAACGGGTCTTTTGCTGCTTGCTACCTTGACGGCCGCCGGCCATGTAGGCCACGACTGCTTGGTGAACCAGCGTCTCGTTGAACTCGCCGCCAAACGTCAGTTCGGAAACTTCGATCGCTTGAGCGTCATTTACATTTAATTGCATGTCAGCTTCCCCTTAACCGCGAGCCTTGGCCGCTGGACGTACAACCAGGTTGCCGCCAGTAGCGCCAGGAACAGCACCCTTGACCAACAACAGATTGCGTTCAGCGTCGACGCGCACTACTTCGAGGGACTGCACGGTCACGCGCTCAGCGCCCATATGACCGGACATTTTTTTGCCCTTGAATACACGACCAGGAGTCTGGCACTGGCCAATAGAGCCCGGGACGCGGTGGGAAACGGAGTTACCGTGAGTGTTGTCTTGGCCACGGAAATTCCAACGCTTGATCGTACCCTGGAAGCCTTTACCTTTGGACTGACCGGTTACATCAACCAGTTGACCAGCAGCGAAGATTTCAGCGTTGATCAGATCGCCAGCCTGGTAGTCGCCATCTTCAAGACGGAACTCCATAACAGTGCGACCAGCTGCAACGTTTGCTTTAGCGAAGTGACCTGCTTGAGCAGCAGTCACGCGCGAAGCACGACGCTCGCCGACAGTGACTTGCACTGCACGATAGCCATCGGTCTCTTCAGTTTTGAACTGGGTGACGCGATTCGGTTCGATCTCAATGACCGTGACCGGAATGGAGACACCTTCTTCGGTGAAAATACGGGTCATACCGCATTTACGACCGACTACACCAATAGTCATGTTGTAAACCTCATGAGTGTACGGGGCTTTCACCCGCTATGGCCGCCCATTTCAGAGCGTTACACGACTAAGACCCAAGTCTTAGCCGAGGCTGATCTGTACTTCCACACCGGCCGCCAGATCAAGCTTCATAAGTGCATCAACGGTTTTATCCGTTGGCTGGACGATGTCCAGTACGCGCTTATGAGTACGGATCTCGTACTGGTCACGCGCGTCTTTGTTGACGTGCGGGGAGACCAGAACGGTGAACCGCTCTTTACGGGTAGGCAGTGGAATTGGACCACGCACTTGTGCACCAGTACGTTTCGCGGTTTCCACGATTTCCTGGGTGGATTGGTCGATCAGGCGATGGTCAAAAGCCTTCAACCTGATACGGATTTGCTGATTTTGCATTGGATTTCAGACTCCGGCTGCTATTCCCAGCGAGCGCAATACGCCCGTTAAAAGGAGGCGCAATTCTATAGACGGCCCAGATAGGTGTCAACCCAATAAAAAAGGCCCCCGCTGAGCGGGGGCCTTTTCAAAACATCAAGGCAATCTCAAAAGAGATAATTACTCGATGATTTTAGCTACAACGCCAGCACCAACGGTACGGCCGCCTTCGCGAATAGCGAAACGCAGACCGTCTTCCATTGCGATGGTTTTGATCAGGGTAACAACCATTTTGATGTTGTCGCCTGGCATAACCATTTCAACGCCTTCCGGCAGCTCGCAGTTACCAGTCACGTCAGTAGTACGGAAGTAGAACTGTGGACGGTAGCCTTTGAAGAACGGAGTGTGACGACCGCCTTCTTCTTTGCTCAGTACGTAGACTTCAGCTTCGAACTTGGTGTGCGGCTTAACCGAACCTGGCTTAACCAGAACCTGGCCACGCTCAACGTCGTCACGCTTGGTACCACGCAGCAGAACGCCGCAGTTCTCGCCAGCACGACCTTCGTCGAGCAGCTTACGGAACATTTCAACACCGGTGCAGGTGGTGACGGTAGTGTCACGCAGACCAACGATTTCCAGTGGATCTTGAACCTTAACGATACCGCGCTCGATACGACCAGTCACAACAGTACCGCGACCGGAGATCGAGAACACGTCTTCGATTGGCATCAGGAACGGCTTGTCGATAACACGAACTGGATCTGGGATGTAGCTGTCCAGAGTTTCAACCAGTTTACGAACGGACGTGGTGCCCATTTCGTTGTCGTCTTTGCCTTCCAGAGCCATACGAGCAGAACCGATGATGATCGGAGTGTCGTCGCCTGGGAAGTCGTAAGTGCTCAGCAGATCGCGCACTTCCATCTCAACCAGTTCCAGCAGCTCAGCGTCGTCTACCAGGTCAGCCTTGTTCAGGTAAACCACGATGTACGGAACGCCAACCTGACGGGACAGCAGGATGTGTTCACGGGTTTGTGGCATCGGACCATCAGCGGCCGAGCAAACCAGGATTGCGCCGTCCATCTGGGCAGCACCGGTGATCATGTTCTTCACATAGTCAGCGTGACCTGGGCAGTCAACGTGAGCGTAGTGACGGATCAGCGAGTTGTATTCAACGTGCGCGGTGTTGATGGTGATACCACGAGCTTTTTCTTCTGGTGCGCTGTCGATTTTATCGAAATCAACGATTGCCGAACCGAATACTTCGGAGCAAACGCGAGTCAGAGCAGCAGTCAGAGTGGTTTTACCGTGGTCAACGTGACCGATGGTGCCAACGTTGACGTGCGGTAGGGAACGATCAAATTTTTCTTTAGCCACGACAATTAACTCCTTGCCTAAAGGACTGAATCAGCCTTGTTTTTTGGATACAGTTTCAGCGATGTGCGCCGGAGCTGTGTTGTATTTTTTGAATTCCATAGAGTAGCTTGCGCGACCCTGAGACATGGAGCGAACGTCGGTCGCATAACCGAACATCTCACCCAACGGAACCTCGGCGCGAATCACTTTGCCGGAAACCGTGTCTTCCATGCCCAAGATCATGCCGCGACGACGGTTAAGGTCGCCCATGACATCACCCATATAGTCTTCAGGTGTAACAACTTCTACCGCCATGATTGGCTCAAGCAACTCACCACCGCCCTTTTGGGCCAGTTGCTTGGTTGCCATGGAAGCAGCCACCTTAAACGCCATCTCGTTGGAGTCGACGTCGTGGTAAGAACCGTCAAAAACGGTTGCTTTCAGGCCGATCAGCGGATAGCCGGCAACAACACCGTTCTTCATCTGCTCTTCGATACCCTTCTGGATAGCAGGGATGTATTCCTTAGGAACAACACCACCCACTACTTCGTTCACGAATTGCAGACCTTCCTGACCTTCGTCAGCAGGAGCAAAACGGATCCAGCAGTGACCGAACTGACCACGACCGCCGGACTGACGAACGAACTTGCCTTCGATTTCACAGTTCTTCGTGATGCGCTCACGATAGGAAACCTGAGGCTTACCGATGTTGGCTTCGACGTTGAACTCACGGCGCATCCGGTCAACCAGGATGTCCAGGTGCAGCTCGCCCATGCCAGAGATGATCGTTTGACCAGTCTCTTCATCAGTCTTAACGCGGAAAGATGGATCTTCCTGAGCAAGTTTGCCCAGAGCGATACCCATTTTTTCCTGGTCATCCTTGGTCTTAGGCTCTACGGCAACCGAAATAACCGGCTCCGGGAAGTCCATGCGAACCAGGATGATTGGCTTAGCAGCGTCGCACAAAGTCTCACCAGTGGTGACGTCCTTCATGCCGATCAGGGCCGCGATGTCACCAGCGCGTACTTCCTTGATCTCTTCACGGGCGTTTGCGTGCATTTGCACCATACGACCCACGCGCTCTTTCTTACCTTTAACCGAGTTGATCACGCCGTCGCCGGATGCCAACACGCCCGAGTAAACGCGGACGAAAGTCAAGGTACCCACGAATGGGTCGGTAGCGATCTTGAACGCCAGGGCCGAGAACGGCTCGCTGTCGTCTGCATGACGCTCCATTTCCTCTTCCTCGTTATCAGGGTTGGTACCCTTGATAGCAGGAATGTCGGTTGGAGCAGGCAGGTAGTCGATCACAGCATCGAGAACCAGGGGAACACCCTTGTTCTTGAACGAGGAACCGCAAACAGCCAAGACGATCTCACCAGCGATAGTACGCTGACGCAGAGCGGCCTTGATTTCCACGTTGGTGAGTTCTTCACCTTCGAGGTACTTGTTCATCAGCTCTTCGCTGGCTTCGGCAGCAGCCTCAACCATGTTGTTGCGCCATTCGTCAGCCAGCTCCTGCAGTTCAGCAGGGATAGGCTTACGAACAGGAACCATACCTTTGTCGGAATCATTCCAGTAGACCGCTTCCATGTTGATCAGATCGATCTGACCCTGGAAGTTGTCTTCGGAACCGATTGCCAATTGGATTGGCACCGGAGTGTGACCCAGACGCTGCTTGATCTGACCGATCACGCGCAGGAAGTTGGCACCAGCACGGTCCATCTTGTTTACGTAAACAAGACGTGGAACGCCGTATTTGTTGGCTTGACGCCATACGGTTTCCGACTGAGGCTCAACACCCGAAGTACCGCAGAACACAACGACAGCGCCGTCGAGTACGCGCAGGGAACGTTCAACTTCAATGGTGAAGTCTACGTGGCCCGGGGTATCGATTACGTTGAAGCGATGCTCGTCTTTGTACTGCTTCTCGGAACCTTTCCAGAAGGCGGTAATAGCAGCAGAAGTAATGGTAATACCACGCTCCTGCTCCTGAACCATCCAGTCTGTGGTCGCGGCGCCATCATGCACCTCGCCCATTTTGTGACTTTTGCCGGTGTAAAACAGTACGCGCTCGGTGGTGGTGGTTTTACCAGCATCCACGTGAGCAACGATACCGATGTTACGGTAGCGGCTAATCGGAGTAGTACGAGCCATAAAGCCCTCGCAAAATTAGTGAAGCTAAGATTAGAAGCGGTAGTGCGAGAAAGCTTTGTTAGCTTCAGCCATACGGTGCACGTCTTCACGCTTCTTAACAGCAGCACCTTTACCTTCAGCAGCGTCCAACAGTTCGCCAGCCAAACGCAGAGCCATAGACTTCTCGCCACGCTTACGGGCGAAGTCTACCAACCAGCGCATTGCCAGGGCGTTACGACGGGACGGACGAACTTCAACCGGAACCTGGTAAGTAGCACCGCCTACACGGCGCGACTTCACTTCGACCAGCGGAGCGATGGCGTCGAGAGCTTTCTCGAAGATTTCCAGGGGGTCGCTGTTCTTGCGTTCTTTAACCTTTTCCAGCGCGCCATAAACGATACGCTCGGCAACGGCTTTCTTGCCGCTTTCCATCACGTGGTTCATGAACTTGGCCAGAATTTGGCTTCCGTATTTTGGATCGTCAAGCACTTCGCGCTTGGCTGCTACGCGTCTTCTTGGCATGGATAAGCCCTCAAACGGTCTTCAGGTTCGCTCGGAATCAGTGCCCTTTCGGGACGCCTCCGACCTTACTCTTATCGACTCAGAAAATAAGATGATTCAGTTTTACAAAAAGCCGCTACTACTTAGGCTTCTTGGTACCGTACTTCGAACGACCCTGGTTACGACCTTTAACGCCGGAAGTATCCAAGGAGCCGCGTACGGTGTGGTAACGAACACCTGGCAAGTCTTTTACACGACCGCCGCGGATCAGTACCACGCTGTGCTCTTGCAGGTTGTGGCCTTCACCGCCGATGTACGAGGAAACCTCGAAACCGTTGGTCAGACGCACACGGCATACTTTACGCAGTGCCGAGTTAGGTTTTTTCGGCGTAGTGGTATACACGCGAGTGCATACGCCACGACGTTGCGGGCAGTTCTGCAGCGCAGGCACGTCGGATTTCTCGACGATACGCTTACGCGGCTGACGTACCAGCTGGTTGATAGTTGCCATCTACTAGCTCCACTGTTGTCTTGCGACGCTATTGTCTTGCAAGAAAAGCAAAATGGCAGGAACGAATTCCCGCCAAATTTAGGGGTACAAGAGTCTAAAGAGGATCTTGCCCCCAGTCAAGGCAAGGCCCCGACCTCCCCTCTCATCGAACCGGGGCAAATTTGCCTCGATCCGACGAATGGGGGCTGCCAGGGCCCAGACTTATTTATCGCAGAACTCAGTTACCGCTTGAGTTCAGCGCTTCGGTCAGTGCAGCTTCCACTTCACTGGCGCTTACGCGCAGCGGCTTGTCAGCATCACGGCGGCGCTTGCGCTCGCTGTGGTAAGCCAAACCGGTACCAGCCGGGATCAGACGACCCACGACCACGTTTTCTTTCAGGCCGCGCAGGTAATCGCGCTTGCCGGTTACCGCTGCTTCGGTCAGTACGCGAGTGGTCTCCTGGAAGGAGGCCGCCGAGATGAACGACTCAGTGGACAACGACGCCTTGGTGATACCCAGCAACACACGAGTGAACTTGGAGACAAATTTGTCATCCGCGCTCAGACGTTCGTTTTCTACCAGTACGTGAGTCAGTTCCATCTGGTCGCCCTTGATGAAACTGGAATCGCCGGATTCAGCGATTTCAACTTTACGCAGCATCTGACGCAGGATGGTCTCGATGTGCTTATCGTTGATCTTCACGCCTTGCAGACGGTAAACGTCCTGGATCTCGTTAACGATGTACTTGGCCAGCGCACTCACACCCAGCAGACGCAGGATGTCGTGTGGATCGCTCGGACCGTCAGAGATAACTTCGCCGCGATTTACCTGTTCGCCTTCGAAGACGTTCAGGTGGCGCCACTTCGGAATCAGCTCTTCGTACGGATCGCTACCGTCGTTCGGGGTAATGACCAGACGGCGCTTGCCTTTGGTTTCTTTACCGAACGCGATGGTGCCGCTGACTTCAGCCAGAATCGACGCTTCTTTCGGACGACGAGCTTCGAACAAGTCGGCAACACGCGGCAGACCACCGGTGATGTCGCGGGTCTTCGAAGTTTCTTGCGGGATACGAGCGATAACATCACCGATCGCGATCTTCGCACCATCCGCTACACCGACCAGGGCGTTGGCTGGCAGGAAGTACTGAGCGATTACGTCAGTGCCTGGCAGCAACAAGTCCTTGCCGTTGTCATCGACCATCTTAACGGCAGGACGGATGTCTTTACCGGCAGCTGGACGATCTTTCGCGTCGAGTACTTCAATGTTGGTCATACCGGTCAATTCGTCAGTCTGACGCTTGATCGTGATGCCTTCTTCCATGCCCACGTAGGTCACGGTACCTTTCATTTCAGTAACGATTGGGTGAGTGTGCGGATCCCACTTGGCCACGATTGCGCCAGCGTCGACCTTGTCACCCTCTTTAACCGAAATCACAGCACCGTACGGCAGCTTGTAACGCTCACGCTCACGACCGTAGTCGTCAGCGATTGCCAGCTCACCGGAACGGGACACAGCAACCAGGCAACCATCCACTCGCTCAACGTGCTTCAGGTTGTGCAGACGGACGGTACCGCCATTCTTCACCTGAACGCTGTCAGCTGCGGAGGTCCGGCTTGCCGCACCACCAATGTGGAACGTACGCATGGTCAGCTGGGTACCCGGCTCACCGATGGACTGGGCAGCGATAACGCCAACCGCTTCACCGATGTTCACCTGGTGACCACGAGCCAAGTCACGGCCGTAGCACTTGGCGCAAATGCCATAGCGGGTTTCGCAGCTGATCGGCGAGCGAACAATCACTTCGTCGATGCTGTTGAGTTCGATGAACTCGACCCACTTCTCGTCTACCAGCGTGCCGGCAGGAACGATAATTTCCTCAGTGCCTGGTTTGAATACGTCGCGGGCGATTACTCGACCCAGTACGCGCTCACCCAGTGGCTCTACAACGTCGCCGCCTTCGATGTGCGGAGTCATCAGCAGACCGTGTTCGGTGCCGCAGTCGACTTCAGTCACAACCAAGTCTTGCGCAACGTCTACCAGACGACGAGTCAGGTAACCGGAGTTAGCGGTTTTCAACGCGGTATCCGCAAGACCCTTACGAGCACCGTGAGTGGAGATGAAGTACTGAAGTACGCTCAAACCTTCACGGAAGTTCGCAGTAATCGGCGTTTCGATGATGGAACCGTCCGGCTTGGCCATCAGGCCACGCATACCGGCGAGCTGACGGATCTGCGCAGCAGAACCCCGTGCGCCCGAGTCGGCCATCATGTACATCGAGTTGAACGACTCTTGATCGACTTCTACGCCGTGACGGTCGATAACCTTCTCTTTCGAGAGGTTAGCCATCATCGCCTTCGATACTTCGTCGTTGGCCTTGGACCAAAGGTCGATCACTTTGTTGTACTTCTCGCCCTGGGTTACCAGGCCGGAGGCGTACTGGCTCTCGATTTCTTTCACTTCATCGGTAGCAGCACCGATGATCTGAGCTTTTTCATCCGGGATAACGAAGTCGTTAACACCGATGGAAACGCCAGAAATGGTCGAGTAAGCAAAACCGGTGTACATCAACTGGTCAGCGAAGATCACGGTCTCTTTCAAACCAACCACGCGGTAGCACTGGTTGATCAGCTTGGAGATCGCCTTTTTCTTCATCGGCAGGTTGACGACATCGTACGACAGACCTTTTGGCACAACTTGATACAGCAGCGCACGGCCGACAGTGGTGTCGACGATGCGGGTACCGGTCACGCTGCCGCCGTCACGGTCGTTGACGGTTTCGTTGATCCGCACTTTGACCTTGGCATGCAGTGCGGCTTCGCCGGCACGGAACACACGGTCAACTTCTTGCAGGTCAGCGAACACACGACCTTCGCCCTTGGCGTTGATCGCTTCACGAGTCATGTAGTACAGACCCAATACAACGTCCTGCGACGGAACGATGATTGGCTCACCGTTGGCTGGCGACAGAATGTTGTTGGTCGACATCATCAACGCACGCGCTTCCAACTGGGCTTCCAGTGTCAGCGGTACGTGCACGGCCATTTGGTCGCCGTCGAAGTCGGCGTTGTACGCAGCACAGACCAGAGGGTGCAGCTGGATAGCCTTACCTTCGATCAGTACCGGTTCAAACGCCTGGATGCCCAGACGGTGAAGGGTCGGTGCACGGTTGAGGAGAACCGGGTGTTCGCGAATCACTTCAGCGAGAACGTCCCAAACCTCTGGCAGTTCGCGCTCGACCATTTTCTTGGCCGCTTTGATGGTGGTCGCGAGACCGCGCATTTCCAGCTTGCCGAAGATGAACGGCTTGAACAGCTCAAGCGCCATTTTCTTAGGCAGACCGCACTGGTGCAGACGCAGGGTCGGGCCTACGGTAATTACCGAACGACCGGAGTAGTCAACACGCTTACCGAGCAAGTTCTGACGGAAACGACCTTGCTTACCCTTGATCATGTCAGCCAAGGATTTCAGAGGACGCTTGTTCGAACCGGTGATAGCGCGGCCACGACGACCGTTGTCGAGCAAGGCATCGACAGCTTCTTGCAACATACGCTTTTCGTTGCGCACGATGATGTCCGGAGCGGACAGATCGAGCAAACGCTTCAAGCGGTTGTTACGGTTGATCACGCGACGGTACAGGTCGTTGAGGTCGGAAGTCGCGAAGCGACCGCCATCCAACGGTACCAGCGGACGCAGATCTGGCGGCAGAACCGGCAGAACGGTCAGCACCATCCACTCTGGCAAGTTGCCGGAACCCTGGAAGGCCTCCATCAACTTCAGACGCTTGGACAGCTTCTTGATCTTGGTTTCGGAGTTGGTTTGCGGAATTTCTTCACGCAGACGGCCAATCTCGTGTTCCAGGTCGATAGCGTGCAGCAGTTCACGGACAGCTTCGGCACCCATGCGGGCATCGAAATCGTCGCCGAACTCTTCCAGCGCTTCGAAGTACTGCTCGTCGTTCAGCAGCTGACCTTTCTCAAGGGTGGTCATGCCTGGATCGATAACGACATAGCTCTCGAAGTAGAGAACGCGTTCGATATCACGCAGGGTCATGTCCATCAGCAAGCCGATACGGGACGGCAGCGATTTCAGGAACCAGATGTGGGCAACCGGCGAAGCCAGTTCGATGTGCGCCATGCGCTCACGACGAACTTTAGCCAGTGCAACTTCAACGCCGCACTTCTCGCAGATCACACCGCGGTGCTTCAAGCGCTTGTACTTACCGCACAGGCACTCGTAATCCTTAACAGGGCCAAAGATCTTGGCGCAGAACAGGCCGTCACGCTCAGGTTTGAACGTACGGTAGTTGATGGTTTCCGGCTTTTTAACTTCACCGAACGACCACGAACGGATCATCTCAGGCGATGCCAGTCCAATACGGATGGCGTCGAACTCTTCGACTTGACCCTGGTTTTTCAGCAAATTCAGTAGGTCTTTCAAGGCCTTTCCTCCTGGCGGAGCAGAGAGCGGGCTAAACAGCCCCGCTCTCGATTCGCGTCACGTGTTATTCGGTTTCCAGATCGATATCGATGCCGAGGGAACGAATTTCTTTGATCAACACGTTGAAGGACTCGGGCATGCCCGGCTCCATACGGTGATCGCCGTCCACGATGTTTTTGTACATCTTGGTCCGACCGTTCACATCGTCCGACTTCACTGTGAGCATTTCTTGCAGAGTGTAAGCAGCACCGTATGCTTCCAGTGCCCAGACCTCCATCTCCCCGAAACGCTGACCACCGAACTGAGCCTTACCACCCAGCGGCTGCTGGGTAACCAGGCTGTACGAACCGGTAGAACGAGCGTGCATCTTGTCGTCTACCAAGTGGTTCAGCTTCAGCATGTACATGTAGCCAACAGTAACCGGGCGCTCAAACTTGTTGCCGGTACGGCCGTCGAACAGCTGCATCTGGCCGCTTTCCGGCAGGTCTGCCAGTTTCAGCATGGCCTTGATTTCGCTTTCCTTGGCACCGTCGAATACCGGGGTAGCCATTGGAACGCCGCCGCGCAGGTTCTTCGCCAGATCCAGGATTTCCTGGTCGGAGAAAGTGTCCAGCTCTTCGTTGCGACCGCCGATCTCGTTGTAGATCTCGTGCAGGAACTTACGCAGGTCTGCGACCTTGCGCTGCTCTTCGATCATACGGTTGATCTTCTCGCCCAGACCTTTGGCCGCGAGGCCCAGGTGGGTTTCAAGGATCTGACCAACGTTCATACGCGAAGGTACGCCCAACGGGTTGAGGACGACGTCGACCGGGGTGCCATTAGCATCGTGCGGCATGTCTTCAACCGGCATGATCACAGAGACCACACCCTTGTTACCGTGACGACCGGCCATCTTGTCGCCCGGCTGAATGCGGCGACGGATTGCCAGGTAAACCTTGACGATTTTCAGCACGCCTGGAGCCAGGTCATCGCCCTGCTGCAGTTTGCGCTTCTTGTCTTCGAACTTGTCGTCCAGCAGACGGCGGCGATCAACGATATAGGCCTGGGCCTTCTCGAGCTGCTCGTTCAGAGCGTCTTCAGCCATGCGCAGTTTGAACCACTGGCCGTGCTCAAGACCGTCGAGGATTTCGTCGGTGATGTCCTGACCTTTCTTCAGACCTGCGCCGCCTTCAGCCTTGTGGCCTACCAGAGCGGAACGCAGACGTTCGAAGGTCGCGCCTTCAACGATACGGAACTCTTCGTTCAGGTCCTTGCGGATCTCGTCGAGTTGAGTCTTCTCGATGGACAGTGCACGAGCATCACGCTCAACGCCGTCACGGGTGAAGACCTGTACGTCGATGACAGTACCCTTGGTACCGGTAGGTACGCGCAGGGAAGTGTCTTTAACGTCGCTGGCTTTCTCACCGAAGATGGCACGCAACAGCTTCTCTTCCGGAGTCAGTTGGGTCTCGCCTTTCGGAGTGACCTTACCAACCAGGATGTCGCCTGCGCCAACTTCAGCACCTACGTAAACGATACCGGCTTCGTCCAGTTTGTTCAGTGCAGCTTCACCCACGTTCGGGATGTCTGCAGTGATTTCCTCTGGCCCAAGCTTGGTGTCACGCGCCACACAGGTCAGTTCCTGAATGTGGATCGTGGTGAAGCGGTCTTCTTGAACAACACGCTCGGACAGGCAGATGGAGTCTTCGAAGTTGAAGCCGTTCCATGCCATGAACGCGATGCGCATGTTCTGACCCAGTGCCAGCTCACCCATATCGGTGGACGGGCCGTCGGCCATGATGTCGCTACGCTGAACGCGATCACCCTTGCTCACCAGCGGGCGCTGGTTGATGCAGGTGTTCTGGTTCGAGCGGGTGTATTTGGTCAGGTTGTAGATGTCGACACCGGCTTCGCCAGTCTCAACTTCGTCATCGGCAACACGAACCACGATACGGCTGGCATCAACAGAGTCGATCACGCCGCCACGACGAGCCACGACGCAAACGCCGGAGTCACGGGCTACGTTACGCTCCATGCCGGTACCTACCAGCGGCTTGTCGGCACGCAGGGTGGGTACAGCTTGACGCTGCATGTTGGAACCCATCAACGCACGGTTGGCGTCATCGTGCTCCAGGAACGGGATCAGCGACGCTGCAACCGAAACTACCTGCTTCGGCGAAACGTCCATCAAGGTGACGTCTTCCGGCGCCTTAACGGTGAACTCGTTCAAGTGACGAACAGCTACCAGCTCGTCGATCAGGACTTTCTTGTCGTTCATCGTGGCCGAAGCCTGAGCGATCACGTGATCGGCTTCTTCGATGGCGGACAGGAACACGATCTCGTCGGTGACCAGTGCATCTTTCACTACACGGTACGGGCTCTCGAGGAAGCCGTACTGGTTAGTGCGTGCATAAGCGGCCAGGGAGTTGATCAGACCGATGTTCGGACCTTCCGGCGTTTCGATCGGGCAAACACGACCGTAGTGCGTTGGGTGTACGTCACGAACTTCAAAGCCTGCACGCTCACGGGTCAGACCGCCCGGGCCCAGTGCGGAAACACGGCGCTTGTGGGTGATCTCGGAGAGCGGGTTGTTCTGGTCCATGAACTGCGAGAGCTGGCTGGAACCGAAGAACTCTTTCACCGCCGCAGCCACTGGCTTGGCGTTGATCAGATCTTGCGGCATCAGGCCTTCGCTTTCAGCCATCGACAGACGCTCTTTGACCGCACGCTCAACACGTACCAGGCCAACGCGGAACTGGTTCTCGGCCATTTCGCCTACGCAGCGAACACGACGGTTACCCAAGTGGTCGATGTCATCGACGATGCCTTTACCGTTACGGATGTCGACCAAGGTCTTCAGTACCGCGACGATGTCTTCCTTGCACAGCACGCCCGAACCTTCGATCTCGGTACGACCGATACGACGGTTGAACTTCATCCGGCCGACCGCAGACAGGTCATAGCGCTCAGGGCTGAAGAACAGGTTGTTGAACAGGGTCTCGGCAGCGTCTTTGGTCGGTGGCTCACCAGGACGCATCATGCGATAGATCTCAACCAGCGCTTCCAATTGGTTGCTGGTGGAGTCGATCTTCAGCGTGTCGGAGATGAACGGACCGCAGTCGATGTCGTTGGTGTACAGGGTCTCGATGCGAACAACCTGGGCCTTGGCGATTTTTGCCAGGATCTCGGTGTTCAGCTCGGTGTTGCACTCAGCCAGGATTTCGCCTGTAGCCGGGTGAACGATGACCTTGGCAGTGGTGCGACCCAGGACGTAGTCCAGCGGCACGTCCAGCGACTTGATACCGGCTTTTTCGATCTGGTTGATGTGGCGCGCGGTAATACGGCGGCCAGCTTCAACGATGACCTTGCCGTTTTCATCCTGGATATCCAGGACGGCAATTTCACCACGCAGACGCGAAGCAATCAGTTCCAGGCTGAGGGTTTCATCCTTCAGGCTGAATACGTTGGTGGTGTAGAAAGCATCAAGCACTTGCTCAGTGGTATAGCCGAGCGCGCGCAGCAGTACCGAGGCCGGCAGCTTACGACGACGGTCGATACGCACGAACACGCAGTCTTTCGGGTCGAACTCGAAGTCCAACCACGAGCCGCGGTACGGAATGATCCGCGCGGAGTACAGGAGCTTACCGGAGCTGTGCGTCTTGCCGCGGTCGTGGTCGAAGAACACGCCCGGGGAACGGTGCAGCTGGGAAACGATAACGCGCTCGGTACCGTTGATAACGAAGGTACCGTTTTCAGTCATCAATGGGATTTCGCCCATGTAGACTTCTTGCTCTTTGATGTCCTTGATCGCTTTGTTCGACGATTCTTTGTCGAAAATGATCAGACGGACTTTTACCCGCAAAGGTACGGCGTACGTAACACCGCGCAACACGCATTCTTTGACATCAAATGCCGGTTCGCCCAGGCGATAACCCACGTACTCCAGCGCAGCATTGCCGGAGTAGCTGATGATCGGGAAAACGGATTTGAAGGCCGCATGCAGGCCCACGTCGCGGAACTGATCTTTAGTCGCTCCCGCTTGCAAGAATTCACGATACGAATCCAGCTGGATAGCCAGAAGGTACGGGACATCCATGACGTCCGGCAACTTGCTAAAGTCCTTGCGGATACGTTTTTTCTCAGTATATGAGTAAGCCATCAGCGTTCCCCAGCTTGGTCACCTGCTTGTTTGGCCCCTCCCGACGGGAGCAGCCAGAAAATCTCGCAAACCCCATGGTTTGCACCACCGCATCGGGTGGCTACAGCGCGTTAATGGCGGCGACCGAGTCGACAGCCAAGAACGGAAAAAGGCCGGTGGCATGAGCCACCAGCCATCAGCCTTCAGCTTAACGCTTGGGCTGGAGACGCAAGGTCGATGCTTACTTCAGCTCGACTTTAGCGCCTGCTTCTTCCAGCACTGCTTTGGCTTTGTCAGCTGCGTCTTTCGACACTGCTTCCAGAACCTGGGCAGGAGCGCCGTCAACTACAGCCTTGGCTTCTTTCAGGCCCAGACCGGTCAGTTCACGAACTGCCTTGATCACGTTTACTTTCTTCTCGCCAGCTTCCAGCAGCATGACGTTGAATTCGGTTTGCTCTTCAGCAGCAACAGCAGCAACAGCTGGGCCAGCGGAAGCAGCAGCAGCGGAAACGCCGAATTTTTCTTCGAAAGCTTTGATCAGCTCAACAACCTGCAGAACCGACATTTCAGCTACGGCGTTGAGGATATCTTCTTGGGAGATAGACATTACTGTATTTCCTGAATTGGGGGACGGCCTACGCGGCCATCGAAATAAACAAAAATACGCGAAAGGAGATGCTCAGCCTTAGGCTGCGGCAGCTTCTTTTTGCTCGCGAACTGCAGCCAGAGTACGAGCCAACTTGCTGGTAGCGCCTTGAATCACGCTCATCAGCTGAGAAATAGCTTCGTTACGGGTCGGCAGTGTTGCCAGTACGTCGATTTGGTTAGCTGCGAGGAACTTGCCCTCGAACGCAGCTGCCTTGATCTCGAACTTATCCTGACTCTTGGCGAATTCTTTGAACAAACGGGCAGCAGCGCCTGGATGTTCTTTGGAGAACGCGATCAGAGTCGGGCCGGTGAACACGTCGTTGAGGACACTGTATTCAGTGTCAGCAACAGCGCGCTTGAGCAGGGTGTTACGTACTACACGTACGTATACGCCAGCTTCACGAGCCTCTTTACGGAGTCCGGTCATAGCGCCTACTGTCACACCACGGGCATCAGCCACGACAGCGGACAGAGCAGCTTTGGCAGCCTCGTTGACTTCAGCGACGATGGCCTTCTTGTCTTCGAGATTAATTGCCACGGGTTTAACTCCTGCTTGTTACCGTTTCATCTGGCCGAAGCCGGATGTCGTTTTGGTGTCTGATTCGGTAAGGAACCGGGAGCACCATCTGCGTAGGCTTGTGGTTTAAGACTTGCGCCGCCTACGGTCTTGGATAGCCCCCGCCAGGCAGGGACCCCAATTTTTTCAATTGTCGCGATCTCTCGCGACAACTTGTGTCTTATACGTCCAGCGAGCCTTGGTCGATGACCAGACCTGGGCCCATAGTGGTGCTCAGGGTAACGCGCTTGACGTAGATACCTTTCGAGGAAGCTGGCTTGATACGCTTCAGATCAGCGATCAGGGCTTCAACGTTTTCCTTCAGCTTGACGGCGTCGAAGCCGACTTTGCCAACGGAAGTGTGAATGATGCCGTTTTTGTCGGTGCGATAACGAACCTGACCAGCCTTGGCGTTTTTAACCGCGGTAGCTACGTCTGGCGTTACGGTGCCGACTTTAGGGTTAGGCATCAGACCACGTGGACCGAGGATCTGACCCAACTGACCTACAACGCGCATTGCATCCGGGGAAGCAATAACTACGTCATAGTTCAGGTCGCCGCCTTTCATTTCGGCAGCCAGGTCGTCCATACCAACGCGGTCGGCGCCGGCGGCCAGAGCAGCTTCAGCTGCTGGGCCTTGGGTGAAGACAGCAACACGTACAGTCTTGCCAGTACCGTGTGGCAGCACAGTAGCGCTACGAACGACCTGGTCGGATTTACGTGGGTCAACACCCAGGTTTACAGCAACGTCAACGGACTCGCTGAACTTGACAGTCGACAGCTCGGTCAGCAGGGCAGCAGCGTCTACAAAGTTGTAGGCCTTGCCTGCTTCGATTTTGCCAGCGATAGCCTTTTGGCGCTTGGTCAGCTTAGCCATTACACACCCTCCACGTTAAGGCCCATGCTACGAGCAGAACCGGCGATGGTACGCACGGCTGCATCCATATCAGCTGCAGTCAGATCCGCGTTTTTGGTTTTCGCGATTTCTTCCAGCTGAGCACGAGTTACGGTGCCAACCTTAACGGTGTTAGGACGAGCGGAACCGCTAGTCAGACCTGCAGCCTTCTTCAGCAAAACCGAAGCCGGGGTCGACTTGGTTTCGAAAGTGAAGCTACGGTCGCTGTATACAGTGATGATCACTGGAGTCGGCAGACCTGGCTCAAGACCCTGAGTACGGGCGTTGAAGGCCTTGCAGAATTCCATGATGTTCACGCCGTGCTGACCCAGAGCCGGGCCGACAGGTGGACTTGGGTTGGCCTGAGCGGCCTTCACTTGCAGCTTGATGTAAGCGGTAATCTTCTTGGCCATGAGGCACTCCAATTACGGGTTCAAACGCCTCGAAAGGCTCCCCGGTTACTTGCGCGTTTATCCCAGTGACGACAAAACCCCACAGCCTAAGGCTGCGGGGTTGGGATGCTTGCTCAGCTAGACCTTCTCGACCTGGCTGAACTCCAACTCTACCGGAGTAGAGCGACCGAAAATGAGCACTGCCACTTGGATCCGGCTCTTTTCGTAGTTAACTTCTTCGACGGTACCGTTGAAATCAGCAAACGGACCATCTGTGACACGAACAACCTCACCTGGCTCGAACAACGTCTTCGGCTTAGGCTTGTCGCTACCATCAGCAACACGACGCAGAATTGCTTCCGCCTCTTTGTCAGTGATAGGAGCAGGCTTATCGGCAATACCGCCAATGAAGCCCATGACACGAGGGGTATCCTTGACTAAGTGCCAAGTACCTTCATTCATGTCCATCTGAACCAGCACGTAGCCAGGGAAGAACTTGCGTTCGCTCTTGCGCTTCTGACCATTCCGCATTTCAACCACTTCTTCAGTGGGAACCAGAATTTCGCCGAAGCCATCTTCCATGCCTGCCAGCTTTACGCGCTCCAGCAAAGAGCGCATAACATGCTTCTCGTAACCCGAGTAAGCATGCACAACGTACCAACGCTTAGCCACGGGACACCCTTAGCCAACAATCAAGGAAACAAGCCAGCCGAGCAGGGAATCAAGCCCCCACAACAGCAACGCCATAACCAGAACAACAGCCACAACGATCAACGTGGTCTGCGTGGTTTCTTGGCGAGTCGGCCAAACGACTTTACGGATTTCGGTGCGAGCTTCCTTTACCAGGACCGCGAAAGACTTGCCTTTGGCAGTCTGCAGGCCTACAAAGGCAGCTACAGCAGCAAGGGCCAGCAAAGCGAGGACACGGTACAGGATCGGCGAAGCAGAATAATACTGATTGCCGACAACGCCTACGACCACCAACGCGACTACGGCGAGCCACTTGACGAGATCGAAACGAGAGCTTTGAGCTTCAGCCTTAGGAGTCATCTATGAAGATCCTGTGAAAAGAAAGCCAGATACACCACGTGAATCTGGCAGGTCAGGAGGGAATCGAACCCCCAACCTACGGTTTTGGAGACCGTCGCTCTGCCAATTGAGCTACTGACCTAAAACAAAATCAGGCCGACCATTATGCAGGCCTGAAAAAGACATTACAACAACCAACCCCAACAGACTTGAAATCACCTGGCGACAAAACCAGATACAACACCATCAAGCCGAGGCAGCTGTTAAAACAAAGGCAGATATTTTCATATCTGCCTTGTTATATGGAGCTCTTGAGCGGATTTGAACCGCTGACCTCACCCTTACCAAGGGTGTGCTCTACCAACTGAGCTACAAGAGCAAAACACCGTGCACAACCTGCAAACTTGGAGCGGGTAGCGGGAATCGAACCCGCATCATCAGCTTGGAAGGCTGAGGTTCTACCACTAAACTATACCCGCGGAGCTTGCAGCTCACGCTAAAAATGGTGGAGGGGGAAGGATTCGAACCTTCGAAGTCGTAGACGTCAGATTTACAGTCTGATCCCTTTGGCCGCTCGGGAACCCCTCCTAAGCGAGCCGGCATTCTACATCACGCCGGCCTTCTGTCAAGCATTTTCTCATTAAAAATATGAGGTTAGCTGCGTTGACCTTCGCTTCACGCTGTAGACCGTAAAGGTCTTCACTGCGAAGCGGGCGCCATTCTATGCAAACTATTCGACAGTTGCAACGCCTTCGCACAACATTATTTTATGTTTTAACTCATTGAATTCCTTAGCAAGGTTTTCAAACGGCAGATCGTCAGCCAAGCGCCTGCTTTCCGGGGCTACGCGAAGCCAATAGCCGGAGGCCTCAGCCGTATTGAGCAACTGCACCTTGACCTTTATATCCAGGCTGGTGAGGCGCTGCTCCATTGACTGGGCCTGCCTCTGATCAGCAAAGCCACCTATGTATAAGCAGGTATTTTGTGCGTCAGGGGCTTTTGCTCGATCACGCCGAACCATAGGGTCAGAAGACTCACTCAACAGGCGAATATCCTGCTGAGACCCCTTATAGAGACTCAGGGGCGTTACATCCTTAGCGCGCAACGGCGCTTCTTGTTGATGCCAAATGTAATAGAAGGCATTGAGAACGAGCAAAAGCAAAAACAGCCAACGCATAAATACCTCAGGACAAGGGGCACGCCATCGCCAGACCAACAAAAACCAGATCAGGAACCAGGCGAGCCTGCGGCACAGCATCCGAGACCAGGTCAGCATCCCCTCCGGTTAGAAAAACCGTAAAATTATCGCCCCAATAGCTCTGAGCCAACTCGAGCTGGGTCAATACAAACCCCCTGAGCATCAGCGTACAACCCCGCTCAACGGCCTCCACAGTCGTCCGGCCCGGCGAGAGACGCTCCACAGCTTGCTCGGCCGCCACGTCGTCGTAGCGAATCTTACGCGTGTGGGTTCGCAGCTGACTGCGCATAAGGGGCATCCCAGGACATATGAAGCCGCCGAGGTGCTCGCCGTCAGCAGCAATAAAGTCTGCAGTCGCCGCCGTACCGAAATCGAGCACCAGACAAGCGCCTGCCGCTAATTTGAACCCCCCCAGCATTGCCAACCAACGATCAAGCCCGAGGCGCTCATACTCTTCGTAGCCATTACGAACACCCGCCATTTCTCGCGCTGGAGCCGCACAGGACACTACGACACCAAAAGCCCCCTGCAACGCCTCAACTAGCTGCCCAGTTTCCTGCGAAGCACGAACACTCACCAAACGGCAGCGCGTCAGAGAAAGCTCGGGTATTGCTACCAGACTCTCAATCAATGCGAGATCCGAACCGACAATACCTTCGGCAGATACCCGGGCCATGTGCGAATCAAGTACACGCCATTTGATAAAGCTATTCCCACAGTCGAGCTCAAGAATCATCACGCAACCTCAGGCTTAACTCACCACCGCTGTATATTTTCTCAACACCATCGACATCCAAGCGCAACGCGCCTTGGTGGTCGATCCCTAGCACAACCCCATCAATTTGGTTAACGCCCGCAATCAGCGATACGGCCCGCCCCTGCCACAAATGATTGTGCTCCCACTCCTCCTGGAGCGCAGTAAAGCCGAAAGCTGCATGTCGCTGCAGATGACTTTGCAATTGAAGCCCCAGGCGTGCAACCAGGTAATTGCGATCGACAGTAGATCCTGTTTCCAGCTGTACTGACGTCCACTCCTGATCGACCTCTGCAGCCTTTTGCATGTTTACGTTGATACCTATACCAAGCACAACGTGGCAAATATCTGCGGGATCTCCCACCAACTCCAGCAAGATACCGGCAATTTTCTTGTGCCCAACCAGGACGTCATTTGGCCACTTCAAGGCCGCCCCCTGGACACCTAGTTCGCGAAGGCACCGCATGACCGCCAAGCCGACAACAAGACTAAGCCCCTCTAACTGTCGCAAGCCCCCGTCAATGCGCAAGACAAGGCTGTAATAGACATTCTGAGCAAACGGGCTAACCCACTTACGGCCTCGCCTACCCCTTCCTGCGGTTTGCTGCTCAGCAAGTACCAGAAATGGCGCGGTACGGCCAGCGTCGACAAGACGCAAAGCTTCGGCATTGGTGGAGTCAATGGAATCCGAGATGTAAACGGGCCACACCAAAGAAGCAGCATTCGCTTCAATTTCTTTAGCGTTCAGAAAAACCAACGGCGACGCAAGCTGATACCCCCTGCCACGGACTTTATGAATGGGCAGGTTCAATTCAGACTCAAGATGCTGGAGCTGCTTCCAAACAGCACTGCGACTGACGCCCAGGGCAGCCCCCAGCGCCTCTCCAGAGTGGAATCGGCCATCTTTCAGAAGTTCTAACAACGTCAGCATGCAAGTATCGCCTCACAATGAGGCACGCATGATAGCCATGCATAAGGCCATTGCATAGAAAGGACGGGATTAAGCACTGTCA